>NZ_JACVVM010000053.1 GCF_016751895.1 Candidatus Sarmatiella mevalonica
TTGAGCGATAATATTTTCAACTTTTATACGTCTTTTAGCAATTATCTTATTATATATTTTTTGCCAGTAACTCAAGGGCTTTTTCTTTCGTGTTTTTATCGGTGTTTTGGCGTTCTTGCAAAGTTTCTTTAACCCCTGATATCCGGAATCAGCATAAATATTGGTATCTATCGGAAGACGATCTTTCTGTTTATGAATTTTAAAATTATGAACCTTGCCGTGGTAGGATTTCAGTCTTAAGCTTGCGCCTACGTTTCTTACCAGAATCTTTTTGTTTCTCGCTAGGCCTTTCAATTATTTGCTCCGTTACATCTATTAACTGCTCAGTATCTTATAGCTTAGAGCGCGATTTTTTTTCTATCGCAAGCAACTTCGCGACCAATCGTTCCAAATTTAATTATTTTGCATACCCTTGAAACATCGATCCCAAACATAAAATCTCACTTACGCAACAGGTCTATTTTCCTCAATTATTACATAAATTGTAGGGTGCTATACAGACCTAACCCAATTGAAAAATTTTGGGCTAATATAAAACGATGGATTAAAGATGGCATGACTGGGTTTACTTATTTGTATGACGCCTTACAGTACTTCTCTATCTCGCATAATGCAAGGCCGATTTACTATAGTTGATCTATGCGTCTAAATCTCATAATAGGCAACATTACACTCGGTTGAGTTACGTAGTGGGTCTAATTATTTTTTACTCCTCTTACTTTCCTTTTTGCAATTAATTTTATTAACAGTGTCACAAGTGACTTTGTCAAGAGAGGCGCCAGCGCCTCGTCTTGAGATTTTTATGGATCTTGTTTGTTAACTAATTATTCTGCCGTGTATTCGTCAGAAGCGAATCTATTTGGTAGCACAGATTGTATAAAAATCTGCATGCGACACATATCCGCCTGCGTGAGAATGGAGCGTATATCTTTTGCAGCTCGCTTAGTACAGTAGCGCAGTATATTAAACAGTATTTCACCTTCTTGCGCAAAATCACTATCATAATGAAAATATCGCTTCGCTTCTTCACGGAACTTTTTTAAGTACTCCTCGCCTCTCTCTTGCTCAGAGTAGTGCTGTATACCATAGTCATGGTCGGTAGTAAATGCAATATACCCACCTAAGCTTTCCTCTAGATATTTTGGATTGATTATACGAACGTTCTTTATTATTTTTGTTCGGTCTTCTTGCGCTAATAATCTTATTGCATAAGCGATTTTTTCTGGCACTAACTCCCCTGTTTTTTCACGTCCCGCAAAGAGTAATCCAGGGCGTGGTTTTATGTCATTTTGGTCAAGCAATACTCCTAATACATAGGCTGTGTAGTAGATGTACGTCAAGTCAGCTGGTATAGTTTTTGCAAGGGATGCATTAATAGACTTAGGATCTTGCCATCTGCTTATTATTTTCTTCTCCATAGCCATGGTATAGAGATCTGAATATGCATCCAAGAATTCTTTTTGCTCTGGAGATGCGTCCCCTACATCAAGCCAATCTAATGAAAGGTAATAGCCTGCTGCCAAACCAGCATAATGCTTTACTCTCTCTTTTATTTCATGATTTGGGATTTGATCAATCGCGTGCAACAATTCTGCTGGTGTCACTTGGCAATGTAGAAGATCGCGGAATATCTGGGCATTATTACGAGGAAAACAGCCTATATTCTTAAGAATTGATTTTTTGACGGGACCTTTGGAACTTGTGTCTAGTGAACTTATTACTTCTATTACGCTTTTTTACCTTCTGCAATACTCTGTAGGTGCTCTCTTGTTCGTGGTGATGGTGGATTCTGCAAAACAATAGCAGGGAATTGTGGGTTTTGTAATATTTGCATATATATCTAACCTAATTAATACTAAACTAATGAATAATTAAAACTAGCTTACGCAACATTAGACCTCTTTCCAAACTCACTCAATTAATAGCAAATGTGATGGGCGTAAGAAGCGCGGAACTCGCGGCGTACATAAAGTACACGAGGATTCGACCATAGGAGTGACGAAGCAGTTGCCACCATGAGTAGAGTTTCGAAAGAGGTCTATTTGCATTAACCAGTAGTATACTAAGTTAGAAAAAATTACAAGTCCCAAAAAATTTTTTACTTCAGATTACCTTGGTTCTTATCCAAACTAAGCAGAATCATCTGCGTATAACGCTTCAGTTTGTTAGAACAATCAGCCCACATCTCATTGCGCGAGAGTAGCTCACGCGCAGATCCGATTTCGCCGCTTTTGATTTGCCATAAAACATACAGCAATTGAGAATAGTGATATAACGGCTCATGCGCTCTCACCGCCCCAATATAGGCGTCTAATTTATATTTTCGATTTGCGTCTATTTCCTCCAGGTTCAAACAATAACTGTTGTACATAACCAACGCACAAGAGCGAGTAATAGGGCGCAGTTGCGTGTGAGCCAGTATATTGTCTAAAATCTGCTCCGCTTGCTGCATCTCATTTTGATTTAACTTTTGCGACAAACTTTTTAGCAATATTAACTCTGCCGCTTTATATTTTGGTAGTAGTTGATATAAATCATCTAAATTAATATTCAAAACCTCGTCTGGCTCCTTAGCCTTTAGCAAGATAGCAGACAGTTCTACGTTTTTATTACGAATATTGCTTTGGTATGTGTTATAGATAGTCATTGCTATAACCACCACCAAAAGTATCATAAGACTCGTGTATAAAAAAAACTTAAACACAGCAACAGTTTTATTTTGGTGGGTTTCGTTTTTTACTTCGTCTATTAAGTCTGTCATCTAAAGCATCTATAAAAGATCAAAAATTCAAATAAGAGTATTATATTTTTTTAAGGCATAAGGAGTATATACAACCTCTATTGGTTTTTTGCAAGGATGAAAGAGATATAACTTGCATAAAATTCATTCAGCTCATTATTTTCAGATCATTTTTTTGCTTCATACCAGCTGCTTTAAGTGTAGCATAGGTCTATTAAATCTTCATTTATCAAGACTATATATTTATCAATAAACAATAGATCTATGTTGCAAATTTTAGCAATATTGAGTACTATTTACTCGGTGAATATTCGATAGCTTAGGATATTAAGGATATTAGTATTTATTCATTTATTTTTAACGTACCAAGCAATGACCAACCACTTATCAAACAATAATTACTCTCGAGCCTTCTTAGAAATCGAGAAAAAATGGCAAAAAATCTGGAATGAACAAAAGGTTTTTCGCGCAACTCACGAGTCGAGCATGCCTAAATATTATGTGCTCGAAATGTTGCCATACCCCTCAGGCAAAATTCATGCAGGTCATCTGCGCAATTATTCTATAGGCGATGTGATTGCGAGGTTTATGCGTGCAAAAGGTTTTAATGTGTTGCATCCTATGGGATGGGATGCCTTTGGCTTGCCGGCAGAGAACGCAGCAATCAAAAACGGCCAGCATCCAGCGCAGTGGACTTATGATAATATTGTGGTAATGCGTCGGCAAATTATGGCGCTTGGCTTCTCTTATGACTGGTCTAAGGAGCTTGCTACATGCGATCCGGAATATTATGTGCATGAACAGAAATTCTTTTTAGAACTATATGAGCGCGGCATAGCCTATCAAAAAGAATCGCCCGTAAACTGGGATCCGGTGGATCAAACAGTTTTGGCAAACGAGCAGGTGGTTAATGGCAGGGGCTGGAGAAGCGGTGCCTTGGTAGAAAAAAAGTATTTAAAGCAATGGTTTTTAAAAATTACTAACTATGCTGATGAATTGTTGCGAGAGCTAGATAAGCTGCCGCGCTGGCCAGAGCACATTAAATTGATGCAACAAAAATGGATAGGGGCGTCTGATGGGCTTTTAATTTATTTCCCATTTCAAAACTCCCAGATAGAAGTGTTTTCTACAAAGCCAGAAACCCTCTTTGGCGCGGCATTTGTAGCGCTGGCGCATAATCATCCGGTATTACAGCAACTCACGCTTTCGCCTCAGGTACAGTCTTTTATAGAAGAATGCAGAGCTAATGAGTTAAGAGGTTTTGATGCAGATTTTGATCAACATGACAAGCAACAGTTTGAACAGAAGGGGGTGTATCTAGGATACGATGTTACTCACCCGCTGGATAAGGAGCGTAAACTACCACTATTAGTTGCCAACTTTGTTTTAATGGATTATGCCTCTGGCGCCGTGTTTGGCTGCCCTGCGCATGATGCGCGCGACGAAGGGTTAGCGAATTATCTCAAGATCCCATTTAAACCGGTGATAGATAACGAGACTATGATTAACTCTGAGTTTTTAGACGGAATGCGCTGTCAGCAGGCGCGCACGCATATAGCAGATGTGATGATTCAGCAAGGCAGCGCCAAAGCTAAAACATACTATAAACTTAGGGACTGGGGGGTATCTAGGCAAAGATACTGGGGCTGTCCTATACCCATAATTTATTGCAAAGATTGTAATGTTGTGCCTGCGCAACTGCCAGTTGTTCTACCTTCGGACGTAAAATTTGATGGCACTGGTAATCCTCTAGATCATCACCCTACCTGGAAGCATGTCGCTTGCCCTGAGTGTGGCAAGGATTCCGTGAGAGAGACTGACACATTAGACACCTTTTTTGAATCCTCTTGGTATTTTACGCGATATTGCGACCCAAACTCTATTAACGTGGTCAATAGGGAGGCAAATAAATATTGGTTAGGAGTGGATCAGTATATAGGCGGCGTAGAACATGCCATCCTACACCTACTATACGCTCGCTTCTTTACTAAGTTGATGCAAGAGGAGGGTTATTTAGATGTGCGTGAACCTTTTAGCGGTTTGCTCACCCAGGGCATGGTGTTGCACCCGATTTATCAGGATGCCGATGGAGAGTTTTTATTTCCAGAAGAAGTAGTGAAAAAGGGGGATAAATTTTATCATGCTACTACTGGCAAGGAAGTGTTTAGTGGTGGCATAGAGAAGATGAGTAAGTCAAAAAAGAATTTGGTGGATTTAGATTCTTTATTAGCTAACTATGGAGCTGACGTTTCTAGGCTTTTTATTCTATCTGATAATCCGCCAGAAAAAGAAATGCATTGGTGCAATGCTGGGCTTGATTCCTGCGCGAAGTTCATTCAAAAACTAACTCTCTTTGCTTCTAGTTTTAGCGAGACTGATTTGCAAAGTGCGCGCTCTCAAAGCATACCAAAGCATAAGATAGCGGTGGCTGCTCATAGATTAGTGAAGGAGATTGGCGAAGAAATTCAATCTCATAAACTCAATAGAGCTATAGCAAAATGTCGACAATTTTTTAATGCTTTGCTAGAAGCTCAACAGCAAGGAGTGGATAAGTCTATTTTGCTTTTTGGATATGAGCGCTTAACTAGAGTGCTTAATCCATTTATCCCACACATCACAGAAGAACTCTGGTGTAGCCTTGGGAATGATAGAATGCTCGCACTTTCCTCTTGGCCAGAATATAACCAAGAGTTGCTTTCGGAAGATGGATATAACATGGCTCTGCAGATAAATGGCAAATTGCGCGCTACTCATTATTTTATGAATGACGATGAAGAAGAATTGATTAAAGCCAAAGCGATGGAGCTACTTGCTAAACATTTGGTTGAAGGGCGAGTTCAGAGGGTTATTATAGTGCCAAAGAAGATTGTGAACGTTGTGCTGAGCTCTGAGTGAGGCGCTTTAATATCACATTGCTCGTATTTAAAATTTTTTATTTTTTATTAATCATCATGTATTATCTCATTTTTATTGATTCCGAAGGAGAAAAGAAGGTGGAAGCGCCAGTTGGTTTGTCTGTGCTTGAAATAGCACATAAACACGGTTTAGACTTAGAAGGTGCGTGCGAAGGCTCTCTAGCCTGCTCTACTTGCCATGTGATTATAGAAGCAGAGGATGCATTTAACTCTCTTCCTCCTGCCAGTGATATTGAGGAAGATATGCTAGATCTAGCATATGGTTTAACTAAAACCTCCCGCCTTGGTTGCCAAATTATTATGGTGCCAGAGTTAGATGGGTTAAGAATTAGACTGCCTAGCGCAACGCGTAATATCAGATTTTGATGTTATTTTATTTTGCAAAAAAAATTAGTAAGAGGGCGATATGCGTAGTGCGAGTGGTCAGTATTTTTTATTCCATGGTGATCTACCAGACGGCCTTGTGTTAGAGGGAGATTTGGCTATAGATACTGAAACCATGGGGCTTAATTTGTTGCGCGATAGATTGTGCATTTTGCAGTTAAGCAATGGTGATGGTAAGGCTTATTTAGTGCAGTTTGATAATGCGTATCATTGCCCTAATTTAATTAATCTGCTTTCGGATAGCGCAAGATGTAAGATTTTCCATTATGCGAGGTTTGACCTAGCCGCCATCTTCTACTATCTCAAGCTAGAGCTAACAAATGTTTTTTGCACTAAGGTTGCATCTAAACTCACCCGCACCTATACAGACTCGCACTCCTTAAGGGAATTATGCAGGGAGATATTAGGCGTTAATCTTTCTAAGCAACAACAAAGCTCTAACTGGTCTATGCCAGAGCTCTCTATGGAGCAGATAGATTATGCCGCTAAAGATGTGGTGTATCTACATAAAATTAAAGAAAGGCTAGACTCTGAGCTTCTTAGGCAAGATAGATATTATTTGGCTAGAGCTATATTTGATTTTTTGCCAACCTGTGCTAAATTAGACTTAATGGGATGGGATGAGTTGCAAATCTTACAGCACTAACGCGGATCACGTTTGCCAGATTCGTTGTTGCATCTTCTAGTTTTATATAGCCTCACCCCCCCACCCTTTTTACTTCCTTTTACTAAAGATATAATTGGTTGATCTATGGCTTATTCTTGTACGAGAAAAATAGAATTTGATGCTGCGCATAGGGTGGTTGATCATAAAAGTGGCTGTAGATTTGTTCATGGCCATCGATATGTTCTAGAAGTTACCCTGATATCAAAAGAATTAGATGCACTAGGTATGGTTTCTGATTTTCAGGATATTAAGAAGCTTGTTAAAGATTGGATAGATCAATATCTCGATCATAATCTTATTCTTTCAAAAGTAGATAAAGAACTTGGAGATTTTGTACAAACTTATACTGGGCAGCGTGTTTACTATTTAGAGAATAACCCTACAGCAGAAAATATCGTAGCTCATCTAATGCAGGTTTTGCCTGGCGTACTTGGCCTGCCAGATGCGCAAGCAGCATCGGTCGAGAGAAAGATCGAGTTAAAATTAAAGCTTTTTGAAACCCCTAATTGTTCTGTGGAAATTTAGATGGAAAAGAGAATTGGTTATTGCTTAATTATTACCACTACTAATGATATTAGGGTGGCTGAAAACATGGCCCGCAAGTTATTGTCTGAACATTTAGCTGCCTGCGTAGAAATACAAGCAATAGACAGCCATTTTCTTTGGCATAATCAAATTGAATATTTAAAAGAATATAAACTCACTATCAAGTCTAAGTCAGATAAGTATAAACTAGTGGAATATTTGCTTAGGGCTATGCATAACTATGATATACCAGAAGTGATAAAGCTAGATATTGAAGATGGCACAAAGGAGTATTTCGATTGGATAGAGCAAACTATGATTACTAGCGCTAACTAAACCTTGCTATTTTTGAGGTTTGTAATACAAAAATTATAAATAACTAAATAAATCTTCAAGGTGTTTATGGCATTATGGAAAAAAGTGATTTTAGCAATTGTGCTAGGCGTATTATTCGGAATGTATCTTCCGCAGTATGCAATATACATTAAACCAATAGGAGATATCTTTATTAGATTACTAAAAGTAGTAATTACCCCGCTTGTGTTTTTTAGCATACTCAGCGGTATGTGCAGTATGGAGAGTTCTACCGCCACCAGCAGGGTCAGTCTCAAGTCTATCGCTTTGTATGTATTTACCACCATTACGGCAATCGCGCTAGGAATAGCCGCGGCTCTGATTTTGCGTCCGGGTGATGGTATTGAGTGCAGTCTTTGTCCCACTACATCAACGCTCGTGCCACAGTTTAAGTTTTCTGATTTTTTAATAAATATTATTCCGTCCAGCCCTCTCTCCCCCTTTATAGAAAACAATGTTTTGCAGGCGGTGTTTTTAGCTCTTTTGTTTGGATACTCCATTAGTCAGCTCAATAATAACGAAATCAAAAAAAGCGTTAACTCTCTATTCCAGTTAATGATTAAAGTGATAATTTATGTAGTTGAGCTCACTCCGTATGCCACTTTCAGCTTTACAGCATGGTTGATAGCTGATCAAGGTTTTGATTTGTTTTTTAGTTTTTCTAGCCTCGCCTTAGCCGTTTTGTGCGCAATTATCGTGCAGTATCTCTTATTTGGCGTAATGATTCTAGTTTTTTGCAGAATGTCTCCTATGCCGTTTTATCGCAAAAGTTTAGAGTATCAATTAATTGCGTTTTCTACCTCTAGTAGCAAAGCTACCCTACCTACCACCATGAAGGTGTGCAGAGAAGATTTGGGCGTTTCTGCATCATCAACAGCTTTTGTGTTGCCGCTAGGAGCTTCGATGAACATGGTGGGGCTGGCTATTAAACTCTCGGTCTCCGCGCTCTTTTTCGCGCAGTTATATAACACGCCGCTTGGGATGCATGAGTATGCAGTTATTATTTTTACTTCTACTATTGGGTCTATTGGTGGGGCTGGCATACCTGGTGGCACACTGGTGATGCTGCCAATGATTCTTTCTGCTATTAACCTACCTATTGATGGAGTAGCACTTCTTGCCGGTATTGAGCGTATTATGGATATGGCTAGTACGGCCATTAATATTACTGGTGATGCAGTTGTAACGGTTGTAGTGGACCATAGTGAGGGTACACTAGACAAGAAAAAATACCTAAAAGGAAATTGAGTAATAAATTTTCTTTGATGCTCGCGCGGGTCATTTATAGTAATTTAGATTGAATTAGGTATTGTAAAGAAATAAGAAATAACCTCATATAATTGATTCAATTCAGTAATTTGATTTTTAATCCATCGTTTCACATATTAGCCCAAAATTTCTCTATTAGACCTCTTGCATAACCTAAAAATGAAAGAGGAATTTTTAGGAAAAATGATGTTGAGCGCCGCAGCATACTCTAGTGTATGAGGAGCACAAAGGAGTTTTGACAACAAAATTACCCCACGGAATAGGTTATGCAAGAGGTCTATTGGATTCAGATCTGGTGAATATGGAGGCAAAAAATGATCCTGTAATTTACTGATTCAATCAATTCTTTTGTCTTCTTAGATTTATAAAAAGAAGCATTGTTCATAATTACAACTTGGCCGGACTTTAATTCCTGAATTAAAACATTCTCCACTGGGACCGTTGTAAGATGAGATTTTAGAAAATTTTGTATTTTGTAGTTAAAATTTTTGTTTGAGTGATTTTATAAGGATTTTGCTATTAAAAACTGCATAGTTTTTTAGTCAAATCAGAAATTAATCTCATTTTTAGCTGTTTTAGTTTTGTTATAAGCCTAAATAGATGTATTTTTACCTGTTTTATGCAGCAAGGACGGTTAAACGCTTTAAATTAAAACAGATCGCATTCATAAATTCAGCAAATTGATTTTTTGCTATTCCTACATATCGCAGTCGTTTATTATTCTGAGCAAACACCCTTTCGAAAGGAGATCTAATGTAAGTATAATAGCGGTCGAGATCAAAATTCTTTTCCTTCATATTGTTTTTCTTAATAGCACATAGATGAACTCCCTTACGAGCCGCTGCTATCCTGGCGGGAGCAACGCAATAACCTTTGTCAGCATATGTAGCTC
>NZ_JACVVM010000054.1 GCF_016751895.1 Candidatus Sarmatiella mevalonica
TCTTTTTTATCAGCTTCTTCTAATATTTTTACCATCTTATCAAACGTACCACGCTTAACTCCTGTTAATCTTCTGAATTGATCATCTGATAAAATCTTCACTTGTTCATATTTCAATTGCACAACTATAATATTTTTATTGACCTAGCTTGAGTATACACATATATCACAGTTTCGAAAGAGATCTAGTGAACAACTCATCCTGAATATTTTATACTTAATCCTAACCATTTCTTACTGGGACTAAACACTTCTTTCCTAGAAGTTGTTCTCTTTTATGTTAACATACATCTTCCTTTTCATACTCTTTTTATAATGCTTTAGCTATATAATATTTGGAAGAACACCTATCTTACAAAGCTTCTATTTAGTTTGATAAAACAAGTCATATGCATTTTGATAAAAACTAATAATCTCCACCTCTAAATCATCATTCCCACATCCTACTGCACTACACTCCTTTCCAAACTCTATCTCTGATGACTGAGGCATCGTTACCAATTCAAAACCATCACGTAACTTCCTATACGCTCGAAGTTTCACGCTTTCATTCACTCCTTCCACTCGCTCCTCATGAGCGAGTCTAGAAAGAGGACTACCTTCGCGAATAGCAAAGCGCTTTCCCGGATACAAAATAGCAAGAGCCCGCGAATTCATCATGCCTAACAGTTGATAAGTACTAATAAAAGCCCTATTTTTAGGAAAATTGATAACATCCGATCCAAAAAAGCTGCTGCTATAATCTATTTTCATCAATGCAAGAAGCGTTGGCGCTAAATCAATCTGACTAGCTAAACTTTCTATGGCCTTGGGTTTTAATAATTTAGGGGCGTAAATAATCATTGGTATATGATATCTTTCTATAGGTAAATCCGTTTTGCCAGCACTAGATGCGCAGTGGTCTGCTACAATAACAAAAATTGTATTATCAAACCATTCCTTGCTACTAGCGTCCCGTAAAAACTTACCAATTGCATAATCTGTATATTTTATTGCAGCATCTCTTGACCCTTGGGCCAAATCTATGCGATTCGCAGGAAAAGTGAATGGACGATGATTCGAAGTGGTAAGAATAATAGAAAAAAACTTTTTATTTCGGCTATGAGTTTGTTCAAAAACCTGTATAGCTTTAGTAAATATATGTTCATCCGCCACTCCCCAAATATTCTCCGATTCGATCTCGCTGCTTGGTATATCTAGCCTATCTATCACCTTATACCCATTACCAGCAAAGTAATTTAGCATATTGTCAAAATAGCTATATCCACCATAAATAAAACTCACATCATATTGTAGATCATGGAAGATTTTGCCAACATTATTTTCCAGATTATGATTATCATTTCTACGCACTATGGCCGACCCAGGCAGTGGAGGCATACTAAGAGTAATTGCCTCTATGCCTCGCACAGTGCGCGTGCCAGTAGCATATAAATTTTTAAAAACTATAGAGTTTTCTATCAGATTATCTAGATGCGGCGTGAGCCCTTTGTTATTACCAAAAAAACCCAAAAATTCTGCGCTCAAACTTTCTACTAAAATAATAATAACATTCGCATTACTAATTTTCCGTTCGTTTAACACTAAACTTTGATTATTAACAAAACGATTATCTATCGCTCTTTTTATATCAGAATCATTCAAAAAACTCGCGTTTGCGGCTTCTATAGTCTTGCGTATCGTTGTTGCGGATAAAGTACGATCAAGAGTAGGATAAAAATCATAATAATTTAGGCTATTTTGAGAAAAAGCTCTAAATAATTCATATATACCATTTTTACTCAGCTCCTGACTGTATCTATTATCTTCATATGCAAACACACTAATCTTTGCTGAATCGATATAATAAAAAGCCAATACATCCACTACTAACGCCACGCCTATCACCATCACTTTATGTTTTATATTGTATCTGCGCAAATAATTGGCTATATCGCATCTACTCACTATCAAATAACCGCCAAAGATAAGCGCAAATATCAATGCACTAAATGGTATGGGTAAGGCAGTTTTAAGCATACCCATCACTTCCCTGGTATACACCAAATAATCAACGGCAATAAAATTAAAACGAGTCGAAAATTCATCCCAAAAACCAATCTCTCCAACTGCTAAAGCTAGCAGTAACACACACAAAAATATGTATGATAGATAAGTGATATATTTAAAAATTTTCAGCGATAGAGCTTTATAAAACAATATACTTATGCACTCCGAAACGGGCAGTACATAGCACAGTACTAACACATCAAACACCACTCCCAAGGCAAAGCATTGCACAAAGCAATGAGTCTGATTATGCATTTGCGCATAACATGCCAAAATGATTCTTATGCACAATTGTAGTACAAGGTAGATTTTGATGATTGGCGATATATTGATTAACGAATATTTTTGCATGTTTCCCTGCGCGCACTTCTTAACACTTCAAGCTTAATGATAGCGAAAAAATAATTATAAGAAATAAGAAAAATAAGAATTTTTTAAATCTTGTGTTTCTTGCGTTATTAGCTAGAATACTATTAGACCTCTTTCCAAACTCGCTCAATTAAGAGCAAATGCAAGAAGCATACGAAGCGCAGAGCCGCAGCATACATGAAGTTACGTAAGGATTCACACATCGGAGCAATGAAGCAGTTGTTATCAGGAGTAGAGTTTCGCAAGAGGTCTATTGATAATGAGACAATACACATTTGTCTAACACATTCTAAGGATATAAGACATGGAGCCTCAAATTTTCATCTCTCAATCAGCCTTACTGCATAACTTATCACTAGTAACGCAAGGATGTGTTGGAACAAAGATAGTTGCTGTCATAAAAGCCAATGCCTATGGACATTCCATGCTAGATGTTGCTCGCATTCTTAGTAAGAGAATAGCATTTTTGGGCGTGTCTACGCTCGAAGAGGCGATGTTTTTAAAAAATAACGGAATAGAAGATAAGATTTTAATTCAACAAGGCTTCTCTACCTACCAAGAGTTAGAGGAGATAGCTTACAATAATTTTCACTTTACTATATTCCACAACCATCAAATAGAATTAATTAAAAAACTAAGCAATGCTTTCAAAGCAACCAATACATTTAATTTACATCCTTGGCTAAAGGTGAATACTGGCATGTGTAGATTAGGCATAGAGCCAGAAGTCTTGCCATCTCATCTCCAGTTCTTCAAGAAGCTTGGATGCAGCATCAGAATCATGTCTCATATGTCATGCCAAGATACCCCAGAACATCCATTGAATCAAATACAAATAGAACGTTTTTATCACATAGCGCAAAGCTATAGCGGGCATGAGTACAGTTTATTTAATTCATCTGCACCGTTCTGCGCCAGAGATAATTTTTTTGATTATGTTCGCATAGGCATTGCGCTCTATGGCATCTCTCCATTGCAAAATAAAACAAGCGCTGAGCTCGGCCTGCAACCCGTAATGCGTTTTTATGGACAAATAATATCTATTGATGAGCGCAAATGCGGCGAGTATATTGGCTACTGCGCCACACACCAGCTTTCGCCAGAACAAACACATTCTATGCATAGGTTAGGAGGCGACGGCGCAGAAAAAAGGAAGATAGCCACTGTGGCAGTAGGCTATTCTCATGGATATCCCGCAATAAACTGCGGATATGTCTTACTTGGCTATAACAAAGCGAAATGCCAGATAGTTGGTAAGGTTTCAATGAATATGCTAACCATCGATGTTACTCACATCCTAGATGCCCAGATAGGTGCGCAAGTGTGTTTATGGGGCGCGGAGGAGTTGTTAGTAGAGCATGTGGAGCGATTTAGCGGCCAAAGTAGGTGGGTGACAGTGACTAAAGCGAATGCGCCAATTGTAATAACAGAATAAAACGCACTTTCTCAAACGTACTTTCAGAAATAAACTTGAATGCATTTTCGTTATCCATTTTGGTGGAACAGTAAAAAAATTGCTTATTGTTTTGCAATATTCCTAGCCCCCATTTCTATTTTATACTATCTTGCGGGTTGGGCGCGCCAAGCCTTAGCAAAACCAATAGAGTTGCAACAGTCTTTAGTAGTATGCGTTGGTAATTTTAGCGTAGGCGGCACGGGTAAAACTCAAATTATAGAATATTTAGCTAAGAAATTATCAGAACTAGACATTCACTTTATAATTGTCTCTAAGTCATACAAAGGCTCTTTAAAAGGGGCGGTGGTAGCAACGCCTCAGCATGGCTCGGAGGTTATTGGGGATGAAGCGGCGTGTTTTGTTTCGAATGGTTATGTGGTGGTAGCGGCTTGCAACATAAAGAATGCCATACCCATTATACATAAAATTAATCCTAAGGTGGTGTTATTAGATGATGGAATGCAAAATCCTTATCTAATAAAAGACTACATCATTGCAGCGGTGGATGGTGTGCGTGGATTTGGCAATGGCATGTTAATTCCGTTAGGACCCATGCGCACCAATCATCCAAAAAACATTAATGCAATAGTTGTTACTAACCCATCCACTCAGTTACAAAGCCAAAATATCAGAAGCAATCACTTCAATAGACCTCTTTCGAAACTCGCTCATGATGAGCAAATGCGAGGAGTATACGAAGCACAGAGCCGCAGCGTACATGAAGTACGTGAGGACTTGCGCATCGACAGCGACGAGCAGTTGCCATCAGGAGTAGAGTTAGGAAAGAGGTCTAATGTCTTTGCAAGTAAAACCATGATGTTTTGGGCAAAACAAGTTAATTGCAATGCTATCATAGCTGCTCATACAGTCCTTCTGGCGCAGCAGAAGCAGAAAAAGCATCGACGCATTGCATTTTCTGGCATAGGCAATAACGATAATTTTTTTTCTCAGCTAAGAAGAGAGGGATTTAATATCATTGGCACTATATCTTTTTCTGATCATCATAGATATGATTTAGAAGATATTTTATCGCTACATCAACAAGCCTGCGCAAGCAATGCCACGCTCACTACTACTTTTAAAGATTATATAAAATGCAAACCTTATTGCGAAATGTTAGGGTTTGAGATTGAATGCATCAATGCTGTGTTGCACGTTGATGATACCAGGATCTTTGATGAGATATTGTATAAATTAGAACATAAAATCAAAAAACGCTAAAGTATATAAACAAGATGAAGTTATATATAAAACAACTCATTAAGCGATGCTTGCTGCACCCGCTAGAATATCTGGGTGCATTATTACTAATTAATTTTTCTAGAATGTTAGGAGTAGAAAGAGCTAGTAATTTCTTTGGTAGATTATTCGAAATGTTAGGCCCTAAGATCGCGGTTAATAAAACTGTACTTCAAAACTTATCTTTAGTGTTCGATCGCAAAAGTTCAACGTCTACTGGCGCCGAAAAAAACGAAGAGAGGCGGAAATTAGCGCGAAAAATATGGCAAAATTTCGGCAGATTTATTGGAGAGTTGCCGCACGTATACAGCATGTCTGCATCGCAAGTGGCGCAGAGACTAGAAGTGGAAGGAGTTAATCATATCATCCAATTAGTAAAAGAGAATGAAAATTTCATTATTTACACTGGGCATTTTGCAAACTGGGAAATGGCTTTAAATGTGTTGTATAGTCTCCCAAAACACAAGCCTTATTGCATTGTATATCAAACATTAGGTAACCCGCATATAGAAAAAATCATTAAAAATCTACGCCCTGTAAACGGCAGTTATTTGCTGGATATTAAAAAAAATGCCGCAGAAATAATAAAAGTTTGTCGTGCGGGGCATGTGCTAGTTATGTTAGTAGATCAAAGACTCAATAGCGGTATTGAAGTACCGCTCTTAGGAAATAACTGCATGACGCCAGATGGCCCCGCAACCATCGCGATAAAATTTAATTATAGATTAGTGCCTCTCCAATTTTTTAGAACTAGCGAAAAGGTAAAATTTAAAGCCATTATTCATGCCCCCCATAAGTTTCATGCTACTGCGCAAAAAACTCAAGATGTATATCACATCACCAAAGCAATGAATGATAATCTCAGTAGATGGATCTTGGCGCGTCCAGAGCAGTGGTTTTGGCTGCATAATAGGTGGAAGATGTAGTTCTATTGCCTCCTGCTTTTTGCAAGCTCCATACCCCAGTTCATTAATATATGTATTAAATGCTCGTGCGTCTTGCGTCGCTCGTCCTCATCTGTAATATGAGTAGTTATTCCTTCATCTAGTGCGAAGTCATACAAAGGCAATATTTCACTCAAAGGCTTATCATTAACCTTGATTTTTTCGCCACTCCAATAACCGGAAATGAGAAAATTATCGGATTGTGACTTAGGATATTCGGATATGCTCTTGAGGAAAAAATAATTAGCTTTTGCAAAAATATCACGCTCAATCTCAGTGAGTTTTGCGTTAATATTCTGCGGAGTAATGAGTTTAGTAAGCAATGACACGATTTTATTAGCATTGTTAATGCCTAGATTAACTTCGTAATCCTTCCGATTATCTACTCTCTCGCTTTTATTTTCTTGAGGTTTACAATTAAGATAGATGCCATTTTTATTGTTAATGCAAGATACTGTCAGTACGTCAAGAGATTGATTTATTATCGATAACATTGCATCTACCTGATATGAGCGCCCCTCTAAGATCTTATATTCTTTAGAATCAAACTTTTCTATCGAAGAAATATCAAAATCATATCTATTCTTCGTTCTGGCGTTCAAATATTTTACCAGAGATATTATGCGATATGCTGTATCAAAAAAGTTATTTTTTATCTCTAAGTTCATTTTAGTATAAAAAGCATGCTTGGTACTTGACGTCTCATAAGAGATTTGCCCGTCAAACTTAAGTAAGTTTATGTCTACTATACCACTATATTGCAGGCGATAATCGCGATAAAAATCAGAAATAGCTTGCCCATGAGTAGACAGCGTAATACTGCCGTTACTACAGATACTAATTGGTATAAATGCACCATAAAGCATGGAAGTGGGGGCGGGCAATCGCTCAAAATCGACATAACTTTTGTTGTTAATTTTATATTCCATCGCTATTGATTGCGGTAGATTTTTTCTCAGATCTAATTCTACGCGCGTATCTTGCTTGGTGAGGTTAATAAATTGCTCTCCAGACTCATACAGCATCTCATTACTAAATTTATTGCGCACAACAAGGGCGCTGTGCCGATAATCGACGCTGTGAATGGCGTTTATTAAGTCTGTAGGATCATGACGAAGACGCGATATATTCTTCCAGGTAAATGGTATAGCGAAACTATATGCCATTTTATCGATATTAATTATCGAATCGAATTGGTCGGTAGATATCTTATATCTACTAATAATTTCGCCATCATATTTAATATGTACCACGCCTGTAAATAAAGAATATTCTAAATATAGTGGGTGAGATAAGGAAATTTCTACGCTCTCTTGATTTTCTCGTAAGTTATTGATCCTTAATCCTAAGAATAGAGGGAAGCCATGAGGAGAAATTGATGTAAAGCTAAATTTGGGTTGTTCTTGAGTATTATTTTCATTTCTGTTGTTTACATTATTTAATATGTTGCAAATAGGATATACTAATATAAACCATAAAACGATATAAAGTAATGCCAGAACGGCTAATATACTCAAGAGGTATTTAATCTTTTGTTTAAATATACAATTAAAAATGGTGATATAAGTCATCGAAAATAATTAAAAATTACTTGAGAGCAATGAAAATACATGCTATAGTTTAATTATGAGTAAAATCTTCAATTAATTACAAGAGGTAACATATGAAAAATAGTACAGAATTGTCTATCAATCTTTCTGTAAATAACCTTGCTAGATGGATTTTTTATCTTTTTGCATTTTATATGCTAATCTATAATATAGATGCTCTTGCCGGGACCACACCCGACGCCGCCACCGCCAAATCTGACAAGGAAATATCAGCTGTATTTTGTCATTTATATGATATGATTGGGGGTGATATAGGAAAAGCGCTAGCTGCCATGGCAATAATATGTGTAGCTATCCTTTTTACCATGGGTAAAATACAGAAGGAGTTGATGTTTGCAGTAGCAGTAGGTATAGTGTTCATGTTCTATGCCAAAAGCATCGTAGGCATGATAGCTGGAGACAGCGCAGCTGATTTCTGCAAAGTAGCTGCTCAGTAAATACAAGGAGCTAGTGGGCCTCTTGCAAAACTCACTAATGATGAGCAAATGTCAGGATCAAATGAAGGTGCAGAACTTCGAGCATACATGGGGTTAAGTGCGGCCTTCAAAACGGCGCGACCCAGTCTTGAGGGAGTGGAGTTTTTCGAAGAAATCTACTCTGTGTATACCCCACGTTCTGTTATTCCTACGCTCATGCTTTCTCTTCATAAGCTATTGTAGACTAGAGGTCCATCGGTGTTAAAATAGAGGTAGGCGCAGTGCGCATGTTCTATTTTAGAAACATCATGGACATGATCACTAGAGACAAGGTTACTATATCTTCCGTTTAAAAGTTAGTTGACAAAGGAAGGATGCTATGCTAACATCAACCAGGTGTGGTTGCACTGCGAAAAAAAATTCCTTTTTTCGTCCAGTTTATCCATTCTTTGTCATCACTTTTTTAACATGTTCGTTATTATTTTTATTTTTCTATGGTCTCTATTAATGTTCGTCCCGGTGATAACGGCACAGAAGCTCTAAGAAAACTCAGGTTTAGCTTAGCTCAAGAGGGTTACTCAGCTAAGTTAAAAGATTTGCGTCATAATACCCCTCCATCCCAAAAAAAGAGGGAGAAGGAAAGACAGAAGGAAAAAAAAGTAAAAAGAGCGTGTAAAGAAAGACAAAGAATTGAGTCGGCTTGATTTTTTGCTCGCTTCTTAACTTGTCTTGAGCCACCTAGTTTGCACTCAGGGAGTTTTAGAGTTCGTAGCTCAGCTGGTAGAGCGCCTGACTTTTAATCAGGTTGTCCCGGGTTCGATCCCCGGCGGACTCACCATCTCTTTCACTCTCCCCTTACCCCTCTCTCATTATTATACCATCTGATTTATTTTTTATTTTCTAAAATCTTTATTTTCTAAAGTGTTTATTACTGAATATTGCTATTTTGTAAGGTATGATTAAATCAAGAATCACTAACAACCAAAATATTACTAAACTCTTATCCATCATCTTCGCTTTTGTTCAAACTTCCGCGTCAGGAGTAAATACAAAAATTATACTTTTGATAAAGCGTATGAGTGTATATACAATTAAGTGAAAATTTGAATCTATAAGGACGGAATAGTTGCTTGCATGATAGAATAGACCTCTTGCGTAAGTATTTAATTAACAATTAGCCAATGCGAGGGGTGAAGAAGGTTGTTCGTGATTATTTAGACCTCTTTCCTAACTCTACTCCTGATGGCAACTGCTTCGTCGCTCCGATGCGCAAGTCCTCACGTACTTCATGTACGCTGCGGCTCTGTGCTTCGTATACTCCTCGCATTTGCTCATCATGAGCGAGTTTCGAAAGAGGTCTATTTTAGCATCAAGCGGCAAGTAATTTATTAACGAAATCATTTTTGAAATTAACAATTCCAGCAACAATATTAAACTTTAGATTATAGCCCCTACGCTTATTGCGATATCTATGAGATAA
>NZ_JACVVM010000055.1 GCF_016751895.1 Candidatus Sarmatiella mevalonica
GCCTACGACTCTTTTATCCCAGATTTTTTCTAGCTTCTTTATTATTATTTCAAACTTTTCTAGCTCCATGCCAAATAATCTTAAAAAAACTCTTGGATGTTTAGCAATTTTACTGTATCTTATCATTGTGTGTAGTCTCTTGTTGGTTAAAAATTAAGTTCTATACACGCTTTATAAAAAATATCAACCCCTCCCTGTAAGTAATTTCCAATTCTATATACTTACGCAAGAGGTCTAATATAAGGGGTTATTGCTTTCACTTTACTTCCTCTTATATTTAATGTCATGCTCTTTTTATACTATCTTAGCTATATTATTTGTAAGCAATTCAATCCATTCCTGGTCAAAAAATTCTCTATCCCCCCAAAATTGCCTCTATTTTTCCAATCCCAAAACATTTGATAAATTTGCTGACCAGCTCTATACGGTCTGAAGCTTTCGAGTTACCACTCTTATTATCTAGCATCTTAAAAAAGATCGGAATTGCTATGTTTTCATATGAAATCGCTAGATATAATACTTTGTTTGCCAAACTCCCAATTTGTCCGATCTATTACTAACAAATATTTGTCTAAACTTAAGATATCCACTACCAACGCTGCAACTTCGACTACATCTATTAGCTGATCTTTAAAAAATCTGTAAATTCTTTTAATTACTGAATCTTGCTTTGCGTCACTTATTATACCCTCTGCTATTTTAGGAATTTGTACGTTCTGGGTCTTAAAAAGTGATAAAATTATCATCCCCAATAATTCGACTCTTGATTTATTCCATCGAAAGTGTTTTGATAACATTTGGCGTAAAGTGGTATTGTAGAACATAAACATCCTTAATTATCGTTAAAAATGTATATGTTTAACTGCTTTTCTACCTTTACGCTACTACTTTTTTACCTAACTGTCCGGTACTAAGATCGGTATGCCCAAACGATTTAAAATCATATCTGACAAATATAGAAACAGACGAAAAAGGTTTGGCCTCAGATTCAATTTGATTGCAGCTATTTATAACATGGAGCTAGTATAAATGAGTTTCGAAAGAGGTCTAATGTCATATTTTCATTTAATTTAACGTAGTTTTCAAGTGCTTCTAGATCAATTTTTCTTTTTGAATCACCTCGTTTCTTTGCGAGATAATTGCCTTCTTTTTTATATTTTCGGTACCACCTTCCTATTGCTGATACACTTATTTTAAATCATTTAGATGCTTGGTCATAACTATTCCCAACTTCTAAATATTCCACTACTTTTTCTCTTAAATCATTGCTATAGCTTTTTGTCATTTTTCCTTTCATTATAACGAAAAATTATATCTAATTCAACCTAAATTACTATAGTTTCCGAGGAAGTCTATTATTTGATGGCTTATTTAATATTTACCTATAGCCACTAAATAACTCTCTGAGGATTCTTTTCTACTAGCGTTAGGTTTAAAATAAGACACCTTCTTAAAACTACAGTTCAGCGCATTGCGTAATTCGTTTTGCGCACCTCCCTGAAAAAACTTACAAATCATCACGCCACCTGGTTTTAAAGCGATAATGGCAAAATCTAATACTGCTTGGCATAAAGCCATGATGCGAATATGATCGGTTTGTTTGTGTCCTGTGGTGTTTGGCGCCATGTCGCTCATCACCACATCAACACAATGAGGCGGCAAGGAAAGGGCGTTGAATAAAAAGTCACCTAAAATAAATTCCACTCCATCAATTGGCTGCATTTCCAACAGATCCATTGCTATCACTCTACCACCAGTGGCACACGCTGCAACCTGGCTCCAACCACCCGGCGCAGCTCCAAGGTCAACAACAGTCTGTCCGTGTTTAAAAAATTTAAACTTTTCGTTAATCTCGATTAGTTTATAAGCCGCTCTAGAACGATAATCATCGCTTTTGGCTCGCGCTACATAGGGGTCTTGCAAATGACGCTGCATCCAACGCTTAGAAGACGCCTTGAGTCTTTTGTTTTGCACTTTAGAATTCTTTGACATCTTGCTTCAGTCTATTTTAGTGGTCTTACGGTGTTTTATCAACGTCCTTGCGCCTTGGCGTCATCAGCCTTTGCTGCGCTTGGCATCTGCCTGGTATTTTTCGTTTTATTATTGCTCTGGACGGCAGGGGCGTTTAGCTCCTGACTATTCTTATGAGTATTATCTGTAGATTTTTCCGATGCGTTATCATACTTCACATCTCCTTTCACTTCATCTTTCACGCTACCTCTTGCCTCATCCTGCCTGCTATCCTTCGCCCCATCTTTCGCATTTGCTTCCTCTGTGCGCAATATTTCCTTAACAACTTTAGGTTTATTATTGAGCGCACGAGGTTGATAGCTATTAAACGGCAAGACATAGCCATCTCCAATATGGGATAAAATAATATTTCTCACCTGATCGTAATTCCATTGCGGATTATGTGCAAACTTATACAATACCTCCCCATTCGAACTAATCAAAAAAGCTGTTGGTAGACTGGTCACTTCAAAAAGTTTGAATAATTGTTTCTTAGGATCTAAATAAATTTTTAAATGACTAAAATGCTGCGCGTCTACGTATTGCTTAATAAAAGATAAATCCTTGCTATCTACCACTATTGCCAGAATTTCAAAAGGAAGTTTACGAAAGTCTTTTTGTAGATTGTCCAGCTTTTCTAGATCAGAAGTACATGCTACAGACCATGTTGCCCAAAAGAGGAGAAGGGTTACTTTACCTTCGAATTGATATAAATATCTACTCTTCCCATCTAAATCTAAAAAGCTGATAGATTCGGCTTTGATAATGGGGTCTAATGGTATTTTCACTAACAAACCCTCACCCTTGCCACCACCCTGACTATCTGATGCAAGCGCAACGCTGTAAAAACAAAAATTTAAGACTAATAATGCAGCATAAAAGGCGAGATAACTGGCGAATGAAGTGAAGAAAGCGAGCGTCATCTTTTGCATAAATTCTCAATGCTAAAATATTGTTTTATAATTTTCACGCACTGATGAAGCTGTCATATAAATTATCGCGCATATAATTTTGAATAATTGCGATATATATAATTAAATTCTGCACCATAGATGAGAATAAAATTCGCGAAATAAAAAAAGGCTAAAGTTACAATCACTCCCCCTAGAGAACCATATATCAGATCGAATTGACGATAGTATGAAATATACTTAAATAATAAGTGCGCAAGCAAAAACCATAACACAACACATAACACCGAACCTGGCAGTACTTCTATTACTTTTAATTTTGTATTTGGTATCAAAAAATACATCATGCTACATGCAAAAAACAAAAGCGCACCAGGAAATAAATACTCATTTAAAATCCATAGTAACTCTGGGCCGATGTAGTCATCGCTAAAACCTGATATATGAGCAATGCACCATTTAATTATAAAATATAATAACATACAAAAGCTTAGCATCATACTAATGATGAAAAATTGCAGAACGCTCAATAACCTGCGCAAAATGTATGATGGAGGAAATGAAATGTTATATATTCTATTTAATATAGTTCTTAAACACTCCACAAAAGAAGAGGCTGTCCAAATACTACTCACTATAGCTAAGGTCAGCAAGCTCTGAGGCGGGCTATTTTTTAACTCCCGCAGCCTATCCTGAATTAGCATATAGCGCCCCTCTTGCATCTTATCCATTAGCAAACTTACGAAACTCTGGCCTATATCAGAGGCGCCAAAAAAACTAGTCATCGCAAGAAAGAACACGAGGAATGGGCCCAAGGATACTATCACTATAAACGCCATGTAGCCCGCATGCTCCACGCCATCTTGAGTGATAGTGCGCAACATGGCCCTATATAAGCAGGAAAAAATTTTTCTAAAAAGATCTCTTGCAAAATTAAACATCTTAAACATCTAAAAAAACATCAATCTTTTTTATAAGTTTAGAGCGTAGCTCAGAACTTTGCATTGTCACCTATATGTCGTTTATGCTTAATGGCGGTTTGGGCAGTTGCGATGCGCGCCATAGGCACGTTATATGGTGAGCACGAAATATAATCGACCGTTAATTTTTGCAAAAAATCTATAGTCGTTGCGTTATTAATTTGCTCTCCGCATACACAAAAAGTCAAGGTTGGGTTTACATCGCGCGCCCTTTGTATAGCAATGCTCATAAGCTCCCCAACACCCTCCTGATCTAAAACTACAAATGGATCATACTTGCATATACCTTCCTCGAGATATTTATATAAGAATATTGGAGAATCATCGCGCGAGAAACCATAAGTCGTTTGGGTTAAATCATTTGTACCAAAGCTAAAAAAGTCTACTTCCTGGGCAATCTTATGGGCGGTTAATGCTGCGCGCGGTAGCTCAATCATTGCACCTATTTTATACTGCAACCCACCTTTTTCCGCACCTTCCACACCCCTCTTAGCTCCGTATTTTACAAACACACTCTCTATTTTGTTTTTAATGCAGCGCAGCTCATTCACATCACTAATGAAGGGTATCATAATCTCAATAGACCCCTTGCAAAGCTCTCCTCCTGACAGCGATGCGCGTGACGCTCCAATGCTCGAATCCTCTAACTTTATGTGCGCTCCGGAGTTCCGCGCTTCATTTGCCCTTTGCGTTGCAAGAGGTCTAATATTAGCTTCGCTCTCTAATCTTTGCCACGCCATGCACAAAGCTTCAATTTGCATCAAGTATATCTCAGGATACGTAATGCCTAGCCTACAACCTCTATTACCCAACATCGGGTTCACCTCTTTTAGTTCGCGCATGCGCCGCTCTAACTCGTCTTGAGAAATAGCCAACGCCTCTTGCGCATAATACTTCTCTTGTGCAGTTTTCGGCAGGAATTCATGTAAAGGAGGATCTAATAGTCGCACAGATATAGGCAGCGCATTCATCGCAACAAATAAATTATAAAAATCATCGCTATGCAAAGGTAATAATTCATTTAACGCTTTTTCTTTTGTCTGGGCTTTATCGGAAATAATCATTGTTTGTATTAGCAACATGCGTTTTTTCTCAAAAAACATATGCTCTGTACGACACAGTCCAACGCCTACCGCACCAAAATTCAGAGCATTTTGCAAGTCATGCATAGTTTCTGCATTTGCTTTGGTTTTAATGATGCTTAGCTCATCGGCCCATTCCAAAACACTATCGAGTTCTTTTGGTAACTGGGGTCTACTAAACTTTGCCTTGCCTAAAAACACTTCTCCAGTAGAGCCATCAATGGTAATATATTGCCCCTCCTGTATTGGCAAGTTAGATTTATAAAGCAATATTTTATTCACCTCATCTAGTTGCAAGCTAGAAACTCCACAAACACATGGCCTACCAAGGCTACGGGCTACCACGGCGGCATGCGAAGTAACCCCTCCCTTAAGCGTGAGTATACCTTCTGATATATAAAATGCTGACACATCCTCTGGGCTAGTTTCGCGACGCACTAAGATTACGGGATGAGTTTTAGCAAGATCCTCCGCCGCCTCTAGGGAGAAAGCTATCACCCCACTCGCTCCACCCGGGGAGGCTGCTAAACCTTGGGCTATGCATGTTAAAGAAGAAAGACTTTGCGCATCTAATACATTATGTAATAACTGAGACAGCGCGTAAGTCGGAATTTGCATTAATGCTTCAGCTTTACTCACAATTCCCTGTTGATGCATCTGGTGAGCAATCTTTATTGCAGCCAATGCAGTTCTCTTTGCGGCGCGTGTCTGTAGTAGATATAATTGCTGATCTTGAATAGTGAATTCTATATCCTGAGCATCTTTATAATAACCCTCGAGTTTTTTACAAATCACCTTTAGCTCCTCAAACTGTGTGGGCATAACCTGCTGCATAGAGCCGGAACAATCAGAAATTGATATGGGGGTATGAGATCCAGAAACAATATCTTCGCCTTGCGCATTCAACAAGAATTCGCCAACTAAGCTGTTTTCTCCTGTGGATGGACACCTGGTAAACACAACGCCAGTGCCAGATTGATTATTTAAATTACCAAACACCATCATTTGCACATTCACAGCAGTGCCAAGTTCATCAGAGATATGATGTATTTTTCTATATGCAACAGCCCTTTTACTCATCCAAGATTTTAGCACAAACTCTATAGCGACCATCAACTGTTCATATGGGTCTTCTGGAACTCGCTGCTTGCTATGCTGCTCAATAAGCAACTTCACTTCTTCAATTAAATTGCTATGCTGCTCAAAACCGCTAAGAGTTTTTAATTTGTTTGGTATAGAGGAGAAGGTGTTGGCCGGCACTTGCAACACAATAGAGCTATACATCTCTAAGAAGCGCAAGTAACTATCTACGGCAAAAGTTGCATTTTTATTATATATTGATTGGAAAACTTTAGTAGTAAAACCTAGATTCAAAACAGTATCCATCATACCAGGCATAGACACTACAGAACCCGAACGCACTGAAAGAATAAGCGGTCTAATTGGATCGCCTAAAGTTCTACTAGTATAAGACTCTAACTCAACGATGGCATGTTTTATAGACTGCTTAATATCTTGAGAGAAGGCGGTGTGATTTTGATGATATAACCGAGATAGACGGGAAGAAATCGTAAAACCAGGCGGTACAGCCAAACCTAACCTAGACATTTCTGCTAAACCAGCGCCTTTGCCACCCAATATCTCGGGACTAGTGCAGTTAGTAACTCTATTTAACCCAAAATTATATATAAAAGATTCCATAGTAGATGCTATATTTCACCCCTTCCACAAGTAGGATAGATTACATCTAGATAATATACAACTTTTCGGCGTGTGCAAGGCTACTGATATATAAAATCATACATCAACAATCCTAACTTGATTTAATATTAAAAGAATTTGTAAAATTATACTCTTACTACAAGTAAAGACTTTTTTTAGAGCTCCTTGCATGATATCATTAATTAAGATCCTCATTCCCATAACGTTTGGCGCCATTTGCTTATTGCTTCTTGCATTTTTTAGAAGCAGAACCGTGGTGTTAAAAATATTAATCACTAATATTGTCTCTAACTTCGTAGCACTTATCATGTGTCTCATGGGGTGCATTAGCCATAATTCATCTTATCTAGATTTGGCAATAATGTACGTAGCACTAAGTATTGTTGGGAGCGCTGGATATTTAGCTACTCTCAAGCCGAACAAAAAATAATCAATGAATATCACAAAGCCTCAACTTGATAAAACCACATTATTTGTTATAGGACTAATTAATTCATACGAATATGCGTTATTTGGTTTTAGTATACAATTCTTTTTTACCTATCTTAATGCATTTAAGTCGGATTGCCCAGCCACTTCAGAAGCAAAATGTTGTGATTTTTTAATGCTATTTGCATTAGCAAATATCGCGCGCCCCATTGGATCTGTGTTTTTTGGTTGGATAGGAGATAAATTAGGTAGACTGAAAGCGATATATATAGCAACAGCTCTATCTTCATTATCTAGCTTGATTATTGCTATTTGGCCGATGGGCAATAACCTTACCATCATCGGACTACATCTGCTAATAGCTAGGATAATTTTTATATTCAGTTTGGCCGGTCACCTAGATGGAATAAGAATATATACTCTAGAACAATTCAAAGTAGAGCAGGGAGTACAAAGCAACGCATTGGTTTCATTTTTTAATCAAGTAGGTGTATTAATTGCTTCCTGCGCCTTTCATTTTGCACAATATCATCACGAACAAATGCCTAATGCCTGGCGTATTAATTTCGTGCTTGGGAGTGTGGCAGGGTTGTTGTTCTTGGTGTTATTGATTCATAGAAGCAAATGGGGTGAGGTGAACCAATATCAAACAAAGCGCACGAGTTTATTTAAGGTTATGGAAAAAGAATTGTTGATAAAAATAATCTTAGCCATTCTTGTGTATGGTTTAAGTGGCGCGCTATACACCGTATTAATAATTTTTTGGAGTCATTTTGTGATAAATTACCTACATACTACACCAACAATAAGCAGTGAGTATATAGTAGGATCTTATATGCTCACCTGTCTCTTGCTATGCATTGGTAGCAGCGCTGTGTATAAATATAAAACACTCATTATGTTATTTTCTGCAGGTTTATTGTTAGTAGGTATATACATTCAAGGTCATGCCATGCTTTTTGCATCATCAGGCCTGGCCGTATTAATGGTTTTAAACTACAGTGTAATACAAAGATTATTTCCCGAGCGCATAAGATTTCGCGCATGCTCCATCTCACACTCGATAGGTAGTTTATGCTTCTCTGCAATCTCGCCCTATATAATAACAAAAGTGTATCTATACTCCCAACAAACATTAAATGCAAAGTTTTTTTTATTTGCTATTGTATTGGCCCTTGTTTTATTGTATTTTCTTATTAGACAATCTTTGCATCCGATGGGTCCGCATGTCGCGGCATCGCAAAAACCTGAAGGTTCTTAAAACAAAAGATGGGGCCATAGCTCAGTTGGTAGAGCGTTTGAATGGCATTCAAAAGGTGAGGGGTTCGATTCCCCTTGGCTCCACCATTATTTCTTGTGAATTTTTCCGCTCTCTTTTTTCTTGCTACCCTCCTTTGCCTTGCTATTTGCTCTTCTAGATCACGCTCGTTTCTTCTTTTGACGTTACGCGCATAAGTCAAAGGAGTGCAATGTTTCCATTAGGAGGTCTAGGCAGTATCGACATTGATTCTATCCATAGATAAATTCCGGCTATAAAAACAAAGCCAAGATATGCAATATCAAGCTTGTCGTATCTTGTTGCGACACGCCTAAAATGCTTGAGCTTATTGAACATACGTTCAATTAAACTCCGTTCCTTATACAATTCTTCGTCATACTCCCTTGGTACTTTTCTTCTTGCTCTGGAAGGTATTACAACTTCAGCTTTCGCATCCTTAGCTGCCTTAACCATATAATCCGCATCATATCCCTTATGGGACTGTTGCGAGATGAGGTAATTTTTGTTATAATAAATCTCAAAAGAACGAGGTTTTCAAATGTCTGCAGCGCATCAAATTACAATGGTAAGTTTAAATCAATTAGTTAGTCCAAAGCATCACTATCGCAAATTTAAAGACTTATTTGATTTTGAGGTGG
>NZ_JACVVM010000056.1 GCF_016751895.1 Candidatus Sarmatiella mevalonica
TCTTTTTTATCAGCTTCTTCTAATATTTTTACCATCTTATCAAACGTACCACGCTTAACTCCTGTTAATCTTCTGAATTGATCATCTGATAAAATCTTCACTTGTTCATATTTCAATTGCAAAACCATAATATTTTTATTGACCTAGCTTGAGTATACACATATATCACAGTTTCGAAAGAGGCCTATTTTGTTTTACTAATAAAGTATTACGTCAATCATTCGATCTAACTGTTCTTGCGAAATGCCATCAATTTTGATTTTCTTGAATTTGCTATGCGCGCCACGAAGAATGTGAATGCGGGCTTTTGGAGTGCGTAAAATTTGGGACAGGAAGGAGACGAGAGTTTCGTTTGCCGCGTTGTCTATGGGTTGTGCGGCGATATTGATTATTAAGTAACGTTGATTATTAAAACAATCGAATCCAATTATTTTATTGCGCGAGGACTTTGGCTTGAGTCTGACGTGCAGGAAGCTTTGAAGAATGGTGGGCAAAAGTTTATGTTCGGAAGATAAATTGCATTAAATGCGCGCGAGAAATACTGAGACTAAGGAATTATAGATAACATGGGATAAAGAATGATCAGCAGTGAATGGGAATATTTAATATAATATAAAAATATTTATTTTATTTAATGATGCTTATTAAACATCATAGCATAAGCAACCACTACACCAGCATCATCTGCTAGAGAAAGATGTAGACGTGTATTACGAAATATATTGTTAGAAGCGATTGCCTCAGGTTTGCCTGCGCTATCATGTGTAATGATTATATCTTGAAACGAAAGATGCGCGCCAATACCAACGCCCAAGGCCTTGCTCACAGCCTCCTTCGCTGCAAACCTTTTGGCCAAAAAAACATGTGGTTGGTGATGTGACCTACCAAACTCCACTAGCTCTTGAGCGCACAAGATGCGAGATGCAAGGCGCATGCCGTGCCTTTTCCAAGCAGCTTCTATTCTAGCAATATCTACAATATCAACTCCTATCATAAAGAAGTCTTAAGAGACAGGGTATGAAGCAAGACGGCAATAAATTATACCTAAAACTTAACCTTGGCAGGCTTTAAATTTTTTACATTCTTTGTTAAGAACGAATATTCTACCTCTTCTTTTTACTAAAACACAATTTTTATCTCTCTTTTTTAGAGATTTTAAAGAAGATCTTCTTTTCATATGAGATACCTATTATTGAACGACCAAAAGCGCGATTCCCGCAATTAATATTTATTTTTCTATTCAACTTAACTACGTCGAACCATCAAGTTTCGTTTAAGAAACTGATACAGAATGAATTATAAACGATAAGCCAGCAAAGTGCAAGATGTGGAGTGGAAAGTATAAAATGAGAGGTATTTCACCAATTAAATTATCCTATTGAGAGGCGAGTGTGCCAAAATAAACCAAGAGTGCGCAGATATATACAAAAAACAATACAGTTAAAAATATACTTAAAACGAAAAACAGCGGAGACGCATAGCGTCCCACGCTGCTTATTTATACATTTTACAGAACCTTAAGTTTGATGTTTTATTAAAAAATTATTAATTACATCTAGGTTCCGTAATGCCCACGCGGTTTTGTGCGCGTGCTGCGGCTGAAGTACCAGGCACGATAGGTTTATCTTTACCATAAGATACTGTAGAAAGTCTTTCAGATTCTACACCTTTAGACTCTAGATATTTTTTTACAGTATTAGCTCTTCTTTCGCCTAAGGCAAGATTATACTCCGTAGTACCACGGTCATCGCAATGGCCTGCTATCACAGCCTTGGCTTTTGGATGACTTTTGAACCAGCAAGCCTGCGCATCTAGAATAGCAGCTCCTTCATCTCTGATATGATCTTTGTTGAGATCAAAATGCACTCTGTCACCACGATTTTTTTGGAACTCTGCAGACATCGCATTCTCGCCAGCAAAAGGACAGCCGCCATCTTTTTTAGCGTTGCTACATCCAGACAGTAAAGTCATGAGAATGAGAACTACACCAATTTTTTTCATAAAACACCCCTTATACGTATATAAATATATTAAAAATAAAATAACAAACCAAACAGGCTCATGCCTCAAGGTAATCTGTGAGAAATCGCTTTTGGCAATCAATTAATCACCTACTACTACTTGATTCTCGTATATTATTACCAATAATCTTGTAATTTTCAAGATGTATGGAGTATGAAATGCCACTAAAAGCACATCTGAGTATAGAGAAGTAGCGAAAAAACGATACCAAAAGATTACACTTGTAACAAAATCAACTATTTAACAACACAAAAGTTAGATAGAAAAAGATACTACAATGAAGCTCATACGCAATTTTACAAGAGTTTAGACAAAATTACGTTCTAAGATAGAACAACAATATGGCAAAATACTTATAATGAATATGCGTAAGTCACGATAGAGAACAAACACCTATCACTCTTATTATAAAATGAATTAGAGAATAAATAAAGTTCCTAGGGTAGCATTATTTATGCACAACCACTTATAATGGTGCTATTTGTTATCTTTTACAAGAATGAGCTGTAGATAATTAGATAACTTATCCCAAAAACTCGTCGTCGCTAAAAGCTATAGAACTTATAGTTTTACATAGCATTATTCTACACATCTGGCCTCCAATTCCTCTCTAAAATGTTTAATTAAGCCCTGTATAGGCCAAGCAGATGCATCGCCTAAGGCGCATATTGTATTGCCTTCTACTTGATGAGTGATTTCTAATAACTCGTCTATTTCGCACCTCTTAGCCTGCCCTAGTGTAATTTTTTGCATAATACGATACATCCAGCCAGTGCCCTCCCTACAAGGAGAGCATTGGCCACAAGATTCTTCCATATAAAAACGGCTTAATCTTGCTATAGCAAAAACTATATCCACTTCCTTATTCATCACTATTACTCCGCCAGTGCCAAGCGCTGAACCTAGGGTTTTTAAGCTATCAAAATCCATTTTAGCTTCTTGTGCTAGGGCTGCTGGCAGCAATGGACAAGAAGAGCCGCCAGGAATGACTGCTTTTAAATTATTCCAGCCACCAATAACGTCTTTCGCATATTCTTGTATTAAATATTTCATAGATACTCCCATACACTCCTCTACGACGCAGGGGTTATGCACCATACCTGATATACAAAACACCTTACTACCACCATTATCCTTTACGCCAAGAGAAGCAAACCACTCAGGCCCTCTTTTAATGATAGATGAAATGTTTGCAATCGATTCTATATTGTTTATAACCGTAGGACAGCCGTATAAACCTTGTGTTGCAGGGAATGGTGGTTTGAGCCTTGGTAGCCCTCTTTTACCCTCCAAGCTCTCTAAAAGAGCTGTTTCCTCGCCACAAATATAAGCGCCAGCGCCACAATGGAGGTATAAATTAAAGTTTTTGCCGTTCTTGCAAGCGCTATTACCTAAAAAGCCTGCATAATAAGCTTCATCTATAGCTTTTTGTAGCAAAAATGATTCGTGATAAAACTCTCCTCTGATATAAATATAACCAACCTGCGCTCCTATAGCCTTGGCGGCAAATATGGCTCCTTCGATGATTTTATGTGGTTCCCATGTGATGATCGCTCTATCTTTGCACGTGCCAGGCTCCGACTCGTCAGCATTAATAATTAAATAATGAGGTTTACTATCGTCTGTTGGTATAAAAGACCATTTGAGGGCGGTAGGAAAGCCAGCGCCACCCCTGCCGCGTAGGCATGCAAGTTTTACTTTTTCGATGATTTGTTGGCGGGAGTGCGAAGCGAGGAGTGAGTCGAGACCCACCCAATCGCCGTTTTTTGTAGCGTTGTTGAGCGTGGGTGGGAGCTTGCTAACTAGATTAGGAAAAATTCTATCAGATTTTTTGAGCATTTGCAGAACATAGAGAGACTAAAGAGTTTAGATGCATAGACTAAACGCAGATAAACTCAGCATCAAGTTTGATATCGATCTGTTCATTAGGTTTATTCCATATCATATGCCACCCACTTTCTTGAGTAAAGTAAAAAGTAATTTCCCTATTATTGATTTTAGATAGTAAACATCTCATATCCGTGATGTTTTTGGCGGCGTTTTTATCTTGCGCCCTCAACATCTCCAATATTTTATATGATACATGCGCCTGTTTGCAGTTAATGATATTTCTGAGATCGATCATTTTGCCGGAATTTTTATAAAAATTCAAAACATCTGTTCTCACGGTTTTTAGATTTGCATCAACTAAATCGAAACGTAAGCTAAAATACTTATCTGATCCGTTTTCTAACCTATACTGCACCTTTGTATTTTGTTGGTTTACGAACATTTTATAACTTTTCACAAACTGCTCTACGGCGTTGTTGATGTTGCTTTCTATACTATGCGCTCCTCCAGAGAAATGAGGAAAGAAGTAGATATATTGATATCCCCGCATTTTATTTTTTTGCTCATGTGTCTTACTAGTAACTACAAAGCCATTGCTTAAATAAGCTGCTTGCGCTACCGTAAAAAGCGAAATAGCTATAAAGACAAGAATTTTATGGTTTTTTTTAAAGAGGAAATGTAACATAAGATTTTTTATAATAAAATTTTCATTCACCTGGTACTGATGCAGTAATTTCTATGTTCTTCAGGCAATATGTACTGCATATGCTTTTTCTAAAAAATAGTACCAACTCTTCTTAGGTAGTTCTTGCCTATTGGAAAAGCCGCAGATAATTAGATGCTCCTCCGCTCTCGTTAAGCTCACGTATAACAAACGATAGTATTCAAGTAGGTTTTTTTGCGCTTGGCTCTGTAGTATATCTGCGCCAATTTTAGTATTATTTATGCTACACAATAATTTATCATTATGCAACAGCAAATCTTCTAGTTTGTTTGGAGGAGCAGTGGTATCGCACAGGATGACAGTTTTTGCCTGCAAACCCTTTGCGCTATGGGCCGTCATGATGCGCACTGCATCTGTTTGTTGCAAATTACGCTTCAAATCAATTGGTGAGCTTTCAAACCAGTTGATGAAAGATTGTACGCAACTATTTTCTCTTTGCATATAACTTTGCGTTAAATGTAAAAATTGATCTATTGCATCTACTTCTTCTAACAGTTTATCCCGTAACATGAGCTCTCTCAAATTAAAGGCATCTATCAATAAATAAAAAAAATCTAATATGGTATAAGTTTGAAACAAATCGATAATATGCTGCAATCGCTCAGCCAATTTCTGTTTTTCTGATAAAATGATCTGCCATAGATTATGTTGCTGTGCACGCAGACAAAGATTATAGATATCTTCATCTTGTAAGTTGAAGAGATAAGATTTGAGCACAATCACCAAATTGCAGTTATCTTGAGGCATGATAGCGAACTTAGCAGCAGCGATCAAATCTAATATCGCCATACTCTGATTTAATGAGATACGATCAAACCCAGCATGAGGTATATTTCTTGCTTGCAAGGCGCAGATAAGATCGGACACGATGTGTTTGCGTGTGCAAACTAGAATGAGAAAATCGCCAGCGTTTTTTTCTTTAGATTCTATGGCATTTTTGATATAATCTGCTATTTTATTTGCTAATATCGCGCCCGCCTGTTGATGCTGCGCTTCGCAGTCTCCCGTTTCTTTATTTGGTGTAACTAACGGCCATAACTCTACCTTTCCTTCCGCGTTAACCTGCGATTTAAGCAGAATATTATTACTAAAGCATTCAGAAATTTCTGGTATGCAAAAGACTTGATATATAAAATTTAGGATTTTTTGCCCAGATCTATAAGATGCATCTAGTGTAAGATGTTTAAGAGGTTTATAAGCTTGCTGGAATTTGCATGCAAAATATTCCTGCATTACTTTGAATAGCTCAAATTGTGCGCCTTGGAAGCTAAAAATCGATTGCTTTTCATCCCCCACCACGAATAATGTTCTATTGTGATATGCCTTTGAGCTATCACCAGCATAAAATTCCTGCAAGAGAGCGTCTAGAATTGTCCATTGTTGTGCGCTCGTGTCTTGCGCTTCATCTAATAGAATATGATGAATTGATGCATCTATTTTATGTAGAACCCAGTGCCTAAATGGGCTGCGCGTAAGTAGATAGTCTGTTTTAGATAGTACGTCATTAAAATCTATCAACCCATAAGCCTTTTTGTATTCTTTATAGTATTTTAATACTTTATGTGCAAATTTATTGATGATAACGTTGGTGATAAGCGTGTTGATTTTTTTAGTTTGATTTAAGCATTCTATTATTTGTAGCCCAAAACTCTTGAGATCATCTATAGCATTATGATTCTGTAGTTGTGGATACATTTTTTCTAAATTTTTCAAATTTTTGCGTATACTGAATTCCTTAGTGAAAAGATAAAGTTGTATTTGGTCAGGAGTGATGTGATATTTACTCTGTATTTCTTGATATAGCAAAGCTTCTTGCATCTTAACATGATTGCGTTGCTCTAATAGCTTTTGAATGTTATGCGTGTCTGAGGTATTAAGTGATTTATGTTCGTATTCAATAATTTGTAGAATTAATTCCTCTAACTTAGATACACTGATATGCGATAACAGGTGCTCTAGCTGCATTTCGCAATCTATAAACGAAATTATGTTTTGTTTTAAATATGATGCTATGCGTTGGGCGTGAAAGAGATCGATGATGACAAAATTAGGATCAACGCCAGCTTCCAATGGAAATGTTTTAATAATTTTTTGACAAAAAGAGTGAATGGTATGTATATTTATTTTTTTAGATTGGGCTAGTAAATTATGATACAGTTTGCGAGCAGCATTTATTTTGTTTGCGTCATAACCAATTGAAATTAATTCCCGCTCTAATGTTTCATCATCTATTAGGTTCCAGTTTTGGAGTTTAGAGAAGATACGGTCGCGAATTTCATTCGCAGCAACATTTGTGAATGTGATGCAGAGAATTTTGTGGTAATCTGCATCGTCGAGCAGTAAGAGATATAGCAGATGGTCTATAAGTATTTTCGTTTTGCCAGTACCAGCTGAAGCGGAGATCCAAAATGACTGTGTAGTGTTTTGCATGTAGCGTGTAGTGGTGATGAATAAAAGGTCCAGCGAGACGCTAAAAACTCAGCCCTAAACTCCGATTTGCAGCAATGGTTTTATTTTCATACTAGCCGATGTTTAGAGCCCTTAAGCCTGATGACAAAATCAAATGCTTTCAGGTGCAACAATGGAGATGGGTCGTAGAACGCTCGTTTGCTTGGCTTGGCAATAAAAAAGCTAAAAGCTATTCTCCCGTCTCTTTTGGCTAGTTCTGGCTAATTGCACACCTTTCTTCTTAATACACGTCACAATAATTATAGCAACAAAAGCTGCTATAGGTATAGAAAGAACCGCAAACCCTATATCATTTGCATTATAATAAGGCGTATTATTCTGCATCTCTCCATCCCACAAATGCTGCACAACGCACCCTATAACCAAATGAAACATCGAGCCACCTATCATATTTAAACAATTTAACAATGCACTTGTAATATTTAATGATTTTTTTGAAACCACCTCGCTCGCTATTGCAAAAATTAACACTTGATAAGCCGATGCTATACCAACAAATAAAAATAACAGGTTTAACCCAGTAATTTCAAGCACATCAGACACTACCACAAACTTCCAGTTCAGGGTAGAAGGTGCAAAGATAAGAAGAATAAAAGAATATAAAATCACAATCGCGCATAAATTAAGAGCGAGATAATTACCAATCCTTCGCCCCAAGAACTCCACTATCGGACTTCCTATTATCATGCCTAAAAAGATATGGTACACTATCTTGCTTGCCTCTGATCGGGAAATCTTATAGCAATCTACCAGATATTCGCAACCCCAAGCATCAGCAAACCCTTCTAATGGACCTACTAATAAAAAACTAGCTATACCAAGAGCCATCATAAATGGCGAAAGAATAGATTTCACGTCGCATTTTTCTTCTGTAATTTCTGACTGGTATGCTGGGTTAACACGCAATACAGAATATATGACAATGCCTAACACTATGCCGCATAAAGAAAGATAGCAACCAAAGCGTTCTTGTCCTAAAATCTGAATAAAATTAGGAATTTTACTCACAACATAAAAAACAAAAATAAAAGCCGCGCTCACGGTTAATCCAACCATACGGCTAAAATACTTTGCGCCAAACCATTCAGCCGAAACATTCAAGGCGCCTAAAAAGCCGGCAGCAGAGAAAATGCCTATCAAAAACCTACATAGTACCACCATTACCCAGCTATGGGTTTGTAAGAATACTAGTGATAGTAACCCGCATAGAATAGCGCTCACAGACACTACGATACGCGCAGTAAATTTATTTAAAGCAATAGCCACTGGCACTTGCGCTAAAGAATAACCAACGTAGTACATAGAATTAGACATACCAAGTTGAGAAGCATCCATGTGCAACCGGCTTAACATCTCCGGCATAATCATGCTAGGTAATAAACGCAATGCAAATTGGTATAAAAAGAACGATAGCGTCAATCCCCATGCTACTAAAGCGTAACATTTCCTACGATATATATTATCACTCATATTAGTTACCTAAACAATTCATTCTAGCAATTCTAGCAAAACAACATAAACGATTAATGGTATCCTATTTTTATCACTTTATCAAGATCATTAATGTGTACGTATAGGCTATTCTTAGCTAGATATAGACAGCAGAATGCGTTTGTTAAACAATAATATAAAGAAATAGACCTACTGCGTAAGTAAGAATTCAGAACCAGTCACGCAAAACATTTAACTAACCTATTCAGCATAATTTTTGTGAAAGCTAATTGAACAAAAGCCTTAGCGGATGAAGGGGAAATCTCATAATCCTTGGACAATCTTCTGAAATTACCCAGCCACGCAAACGAGCGTTCCACAAGCCACCGCCATTGCTGAACCTTAAACCCCCTCGTTCCGTCCACCGGCTTGACAATGCTCAGCAAACACCCCTGCGTATGCGCATAAAACCATTTTTGTAAATCACCTTGATACCCCCGATCTGCTAAAACTTTTACCAG
>NZ_JACVVM010000057.1 GCF_016751895.1 Candidatus Sarmatiella mevalonica
AGCTGCATAGCAAATCTGAATTGCCCAAAAAGAAGACTAAGAAAAACCCGTTAACAAAAGAGGATAAGGAGAAGAATCAAGAACTTGCCAGTGAAAGAGTGGTTAATGAAAATGTTATCGGTATGCTCAAACGATTTAAAATCATCTCTGACAAATATAGAAACAGACGAAAAAGGTTTTGCCTCAGATTCAATTTGATATCGGGAATTTATAATTGGGGGTTGAATATATGAGGTTATGCAAGAGGTCCTTAGTAAAAAGAGTAGCGAACATCACGAAAGAACGAATATTATAGCAGGATTAGTGAATAGTAATTCAAGAGCACCTATGGTATTTAATGGTCCATGCAATACACTATTATTTGAAAGCTAGGTGGAGAATGTTTTAATTAAGGAATTAAAGTCCGGCCAAGTTGTAATTATGGACAATGCTTCTTTTCATAAATCTAAGAAGACAAAAGAATTGATTGAATAGTAAATTGCAGGATCATTTCTTTGCCTCCACATTCACCAGATCTGAATTCAATAGAGAAATTTTGGGCTAATATGAAACGATGGATTAAAAATCAAATTACTGCCAGTAAGAAAGGCAAAAGAGAGAGATATGCAATACACTCCTTCGTATCACTTATACCGCTAACAAATCCTTGTAGCTCTTTTAATTTGACTCGCGCTTAATTTGGGACACCTCTTCATCGCTATACTCTATCCATCTTAGTGCGTTCCTGAAGGATTAGATCTATAACTACCTCATCCTGTCCATCTATAAGATCTAAAGCTTTTGATTTGCATCGTCAGAGTGTTTCAAGGAAAGATTTATTACCTTTTTTTATCTATCTGCCCAATTCTACATATAATATTTGAAACTAGCGGACTTAGTATCATCATCAACAATATTAACAAAAGCATTTTAGGTAATAACCAAAGAAAGCACAGGCCAAGCCCAATAAAAATACTCACAAAGCCACATATATCCATTAACCCAACAGCCTGTATTTTTGCGCGAAGCCCAGAGAAGCGCAGTAAGCCAACCATGCTAAGCGCTAACACTATCAGGCCTAAGGCAATAAGCAAGAAGCCTAAACATTTTATAAGAAAAAGCCAAGTAACTATGGTAAATATGGCAGACATGTAAGGCACGTTAATAAATTAATAACCGGGTAAATATTTATTCACTACGCTGTGCGCTATTTAAAATAGCATCTCTACGCCTCCTAATATTATTGCGCAGGGCAGCAGATAGCTTGCTATTTTTACACTCCTGTTCACTCCGTCTTTGCATACTACGAATATCATCACGAGTATCATTACGCATAGCATCTGCGGCGACATCTTCATTCAGCATGATCGTTTACCTTTATAATCGCTTTTCTTTTGAGTTGATTTAATGCCATTTGCGCGCCATGCCCTACTTTCTTCTGTAGCACAAATCCAGTCGCGTTCCGTTTTTCATTGTCTGTTAGATCATAAAAAACTCTCTGAGTTAACAAAACAAAGACTAAATTGTTATTATAATAAAAGAGCTTACTAGGAGCGTTAATGCATAGATCAGATGCTATAGATTGCAGTTGATGATCTAGTAAGTTCAACTCGCCACTTATTTCTTTTTTCTCTATTTTATCTAGTTTAAGTTTGCGATAGTCTGACCCATGCATGATTTGCATTCTTATCTTTGCTAACTGCTGCTGTATTTTTTTATCATCACTCTTAGCGCTAAACACAACCATGCTCACCTTTGGTATTTTAGTGGACCCGGCTAACAACACTTTACTCAGTTCGTAATCTGAAACATCAGGCTGCTTACCTTGAGGCATAAAAACTTGATGAAACAAGATGTCAGTGCGAATATACTCCTCTAACGCCTTAGGATCAATGTTATTGTTTTTGAGCATTTGCACCAAGCCATCAGGCGGTAATTTATTTGATTTGCTAATTTCTCTTATTTGCGCTTGCACTACGGCATCTGAAACCGCCATGCCTTGTTTCTTAGCGTATTGATATATCAATTGTCTATCAATGAGTTGCTGCAGAGTGGCATTGCGCCATTTTGGTCTATCTTGATCTAAATCTACATTATTAAACAACGCCATCATCCTCATTGCATGGTCTAAATCATACGCTGTGATTGGTTTGTTATTGACGGTAGCCACAATGCTAGCTAGGGCGCTAGATATGCATAAAAAACAAAGCAAACATGCTCTTAAAAGAAATTTATTCATTAGCTTCACGAACCATATTTGTTTCATATATCATTTTGTTATTTTATTATTAAAAAATATTATCATTTAATATGTTTTAATACGTTACATCAATTATATATTATCTATATATATTTATATTATGTTACTTTTTATTATTTAATTATATTTCGACATATGCGACGCACTATTATTATCGCTTAAAGATTAACGAGAGATTAAATCCGCTCTCAGGTTTAATACCATAAATAAGGTTTTTAGTATAACTCTTATATACACTAAAATCAAAACCTATGCAATCCATAAAGAACGTAGCGCCCACCTTGTTATACAGCACCTGGCTACGAGCAAAGCTAGCGTTAATCCTCATTTCATTTTGCAATGACCAATATTCATTAATCTTGAAGTTAAGTTTATAGTATAACTGGTTCACTGGATCTGTTCCATAACCTGAATTGCGCATAAGCAAAGCATTATAGGAATCTGAGATCATAATCAAATTCAGCGAAAGGTCAATTCTGTCATAATTTAAATATAAACCTACTTCATCCAGGATTGGTTTTAACTTCTGGCTCTTGGTAAATTTATACACCAACTCCATATTTTGAGCAAGAGATATTCTTGCCCTACCCACATTTTCACTCTTTGTATCATCGTTGATATTCCTACCCTGGCCTATAAATAATAAACAATAGCTAGCATCGCGCGCAAAGCCATATTTTACACCATACGCAATACGAGTACCAAACTCGCAGCCATAAATACCACCGTAGTGATTAGACTCAAACAGATTATTTTCCGAGATAATATATCGTTTCTTGTCAAGTGCGTTGAGTATGTTATCATTTTTTTTGGCTTGTCGCCCAATAATCAATGAGACGTATGGTTCTAACAAAAAATTAATTTTAGGTGCGCGCGAAAACTGCGCGATGCATGGATAGCGCAGAATTTCCTGAAACTCTGGTATATTGCGCGTGTATTTTAGGTTATATATTCGATACACATCGTTTCTATTGCTAATGCTAGTATTAAAGACGCAACCTAAAGGAGAAAAGTAGTTATGTATTAACTGCGCTCTAGTGTTTACTACTGTATTATATCCTGAGAGATCTGAGGTATAATTCACGGTTTCATTCGCTAGTACTATTTTGGCATTGGAAAAATTTGGTATGTCAAAAACCTTTTTAAACTTAAACTGAGGTATTGCGTTTACATCTTGCTTGAGTGATTTAATGGGATTTGTGTTCTGTAGAGACACGAAGTATAGAGTTAGAAAATCATATACATTAATCTTTTTTGCATAGAGTTCTGAAGTTAAGTATGGTTTATATATTTGATAATAGTTATTTAAAAAACTAACATCAGAGACTCTATTGAACAAAGCGCCATAACTTACGCCCTTCGCATTCCATGCAGAGTCTAATGCGCCATAGAATTCCGACTTGCCATGTCGATTATGCAAGAGGCGTGCGTTGCTATAGTCATATGATAGTTGGTAGTATCCATTTTTGCCAAGATATCTGTTTTCTATACCCCATATATAATAATTCTCACCAAATTGGCGACCTATGCGAGAATTTAATGTTATGTCAGACGACTTATTTATTGGTATGTAAAATGGAATGATTATTGAATCTAAAAAAACCCTAGGAGTGAGGAATCCAACGCGCGCAGAGGCGTTAGGGGTAGGGCAAGAAAAGTATGGTAAGTAGAATAACTTTTTGCCATATAACTCAAAAAAGACGTTTTTAAATACGATATCTTCTTTTTCCATATCTATGTGCATTGTACTTGCAGAAATATTACATAAAGGTATATCCTTAGATGCATCACAATGCGTAAAATGGGCGTCGTACAGTATAAACTGCTTCGCCTTACTTTGCGAGGCGAAGGCTGCTGAAAACAATGCTTTTTGCCCATCTTTTTTAAACTTTAAGATGAATTTTTTTACGAGCCATTGTTTCACTTGATCATGTAGAATGATAGTTTGCCCAAAAAATTTCTCGCCTTTGGTATTTTGGATAATAATATTACCTTCGGCCCATAAAAAATCGTTCACCGTATCATATAATACCTTTTCTGCACTAATACTGTATTCTGATGTTAATATCTGAATATGCCCAGTAGCGTATACTATTCTTTTGTCACTGAGATACTCTATTTTATCCGCTTTAAATAATTCAAACCTGTGGTTTCTTTTCACAAAACCAAAAACTGTGTGATGAATGCAAAAAATGCATAAAATTACCGTGTAATAGCGTAAGAAAATAGCAAAGATTTTCATCTTTTTAGTTGTAAGTAAATATTTTGTTGATTATAATATACATATGTTCTACTGAATTATTAGTTTCTTAGATTGATCTAACTGCTATCATTTCTATATTCATCACAATTACTTAAGTGAGGTTCTTCTACTTTCTATGACACAAGATCTTTTAATGGTTAAAATTATTGATGCAAAGGGTGATTTGCTAGAAATATTAGCTAATTCAGTTATGCTTCCTGGAGAGCAAGGTAGTTTTATGGTATTGCCAGATCATACAAACATATTATCTCAGTTAAAATCTGGTTTAGTCGTGATAAATCAACAAGATAAAGAACTGCGATATTTTTTACGTATTGGAATAGCACATATTATCAAAAATAGGGTTGATATACTGAGTAATGAGGTGATCTTAGATCTGCAAGAGGCCGATGCTAACAACATACACAACGAGGTGCAAAAGTTAGAAGAAGCCCTATCTCATGGTATAGGTAATTTAGAAAATATCAACAACAAATTAACTTTTTACCGCGAATCTCTGAGAATTTTAGCGAAATCGTAATCTTCATCATATACGCGGTATCATCTCCGTCGCTATTGCATTTGTAATTTAATTTATAATTTATATTTGAGTTCGTATGTCTAACGTATACATCGCATTTGCTAAACGCAGCGCCATCGGGTCTTTGCTAGGTTCTCTTTCTCATTATTCTGCGCCTAAGCTAGGAGCGGAGTTGATCAAGCATTTATTGACGGAAACTAAGATAGATCCGATGTGCCTTGATGAAGTGATCATGGGCCAGGTGCTTACTGGAGGGGTGGGGCAGAACCCCGCGAGGCAGAGCGCTGTTTTTGGCGGTGTGCCTCATCAAGTGCCAGCCTTTACTATCAATAAAGTGTGTGGCTCTGGTATGCAGTCTATTATTTTAGCTTTTAATGCGATTCTATCTGGTAATGCTCATTTAGTTATTGCCGGTGGGCAGGAGAGTATGTCGCAGTCTATGCACGCTCTTTACATGCGTAAGGCTGTAAAGTTTGGGGGGCAAGAGGTGTTGGATATGATGTATAAAGATGGTTTGAGTGACGCCTTTTCCGGCGAAGCGATGGGCGTGACAGCGGAAAACATCGCATCTCGCTTCAATATTTCTAGACAGGAACAAGATGAGTTCGCGTTTAGCTCTCAACGCAAAGCGGCAAATGCTATAAAAGAAGGTTGGTTCACGCAGGAAATTCTGCCTCTTGCCTGCCCTAAAGAGCAGATCTTTCTGCATGACGAGCAAGTGCGCGCTGATACTAGTTTAGAAGGGTTAACTAAGCTAAAAACTGTGTTTAAAAAAGACGGAACTGTAACTGCCGGTAATTCTTCTACTATTAACGATGGCGTTGCGGTGACTCTGATTTGCTCAGAGCATGCGTTAAAAGAGCATAATCTGACGCCTATTGCAAAAATAGTGGGCTATTCTATGTCTGGCGTTGACCCGAATATTATGGGCACGGGGCCGGCGGTGGCTGCGAAGAGGCTTTTGGATAAAGTGCAATGGAATGTGAATGATGTGCTTGTAGAGTCTAACGAAGCTTTTGCTGCACAGGCTATTTATGTTAATCGGGAACTTGCATGGAATACTGATGCGGTTAATGTGTGCGGTGGGGCAATAGCTCTTGGCCATCCTATAGGTGCTAGTGGTTGTAGAATTGTGGTTACTCTTATTCATCAACTTAAAAGATTGAAGATGCAGAAAGGAGTGGCAACTTTGTGTATAGGAGGTGGTATGGGGCTTGCTATGGCTATAGCTGGCGTTTAGCTGGCGTTTTAGTTGTTATAAGTTATTATAAAAAATAATTAAATAAAGAAATGGAGATTTTAGAGCGACGTTGAAAAGTAGTGTGGTATGTATGCAAGAACAGCAGCGCGATTTGCTGAAGATTCTGAATGAGCTTAAAGCAAGAGAGTCAATAGACCTCTTGCATAACCTATTCCGTGGGGTAATTTTGTTGTCAAAACTCCTTTGCGCTCCTCATATACTAGAGTATGCTGCGGTGCTCAACGTCATTTTTCCTAAAAATTCCTCTTTCATTTTTAGGTTATGCAAGAGGTCTAATCTTTCATCATCCAGAGAAATTTGGTACAACGAAATTGGATATCGAGGATCAGATGTGCGATGAATTTTGGGAAGTTGGTGCGTCTGGACGGGTTTATACTAGAGCTGATGTGATAGGAACCCTAGTAAAGCGTTATAGCGACTCAAATTATCAAGATATCTGGGGCATAGTATCCTATAATTTATGTAGTGAGAGGTGGTAGAAGTGGCTTAAATATAGGGGATTGAAGTAGTATGAGGATGTATTTTCTGATGATGCATAATATACTACTTCAAGCGCTTACATTAAACCTTTCTTGGAAAAAATCAAGGATAGAATAGACCTCTTGCGAAACTCATTTATACTGGCTCCATGTTATAAATAGCTGCAATCAAATTGAATCTGAGGCCAAACCTTTTTTCGTCTGTTTCTATATTTGTCAGATATGATTTTAAATCGTTTGAGCATACCGATAACATTAGACCTCTTTCGAAACTATAATATATATGTATAGTAAAGGTGTGTCAATAAATATAGTATGGTTTTATAATTGAAATACGAACAAGTAAAAAATTTATCAGCTGAGCAATTCAGAAGATTAACGGGAGTTAAGCGTAGTACGTTTGATAAGATGATACAAATATTAGAGGAAGCTGATAACAAGAAAAAAACTAAAGGAGGTAGAAAAAATAAGTTGAGCATATAAAATCAGCTATTAATGGCGTTGGAATATATAAGGGAATACCGCACATATTTCCATGTTAGTCAAAGTTATGGAATAAGCGAAAGCTCATGCTACAAAGGAATTAAGTGGATAGAAGATACGCTCATCAAGCATCCAGATTTTGCTTTACCTGGTCGAAAAGCATTACTTAAAAGCAATATGGAATATGAAGTTGCGCTGATTGACGCAACAGAGACGCCTATAGAGCGCCCAAAAAAAGGGTAAAGAATAAGAAGCGTATTAAGAGACGTAATAATAAACAAAAACAATTTTATTTAGGCAAAAAGAGAAAGCATACTTTAAAGACGCAAGTTGTCGTAGATAAAAAGACGAAACAAGTAATACGCACTGCTTTTGCAAATGGTAAACGGCATGATTTTAGGCTATTTAAAGAGTCGAGAAAAGATAAATCCTTCTATAAAAGCTATTACTGATACTGGATATCAAGGCATACAAAAGCTGCATAGCAAATCTGAATTACCAAGAAAGAAGAGTAAGAAGAACTCCTTAACAAAAGATGATAAGAAGAAAAACCAAGCGCTTGCTAGTGAAAGAGTTCCAAATGAAAATGTTATCGGCATGCTCAAACGGTTTAAAATCATATCTGACAAATATAGAAACAGACGGAAGAGATTTGGACTCAGATTTAATTTAATTGTAGCTATTTATAACATGGAGCTAGTATAAATGAGTTTCGAAAGAGGTCTAATTAAATTCCGTTCCTTATACAATCCTTCGTCATACTCCCTTGATACTTCTCTTCTTGCTCTGGAAGCTAGACCTCTTGCGTAAGTATTTAATTAACAATTAGCCAATGCGAGGGGTGAAGAAGGTTGTTCGTGATTATTTTAGCATCAAGCGGCAAGTAATTTATTAACGAAATCATTTTTGAAATTAACAATTCCAGTAACAATAGACCTCTTTCCTAACTCTACTCCTGATGGCAACTGTGGCGACGCTGTCGATACTCGAGTCCTCACGTACTTCATACGCTGCGGCTCTGGGACCGTTGCGAGATGAGATTTTAGAAAATTTTGTAGTTAAAATTTTTGTTTGAGTGATTTTATAAGGATTTTGCTATTAAAAACTGCATAGTTTTTTAGTCAAATCAGAAATTAATCTCATTTTTAGCTGTTTTAGTTTTGTTATAAGCCTAAATAGATGTATTTTTACCTGTTTTATGCAGCAAGGACGGTTAAACGCTTTAAATTAAAACAGATTGCATTCATAAATTCAGCAAATTGATTTTTTGCTATTCCTACATATCGCAGTCGTTTATTATTCTGAGCAAACACCCTTTCGAAAGGAGATCTAATGTAAGTATAATAGCGGTCGAGATCAAAATTCTTTTCCTTCATATTGTTTTTCTTAATAGCACATAGATGAACTCCCTTACGAGCCGCTGCTATCCTGGCGGGAGCAACGCAATAACCTTTGTCAGCATATGTAGCTC
>NZ_JACVVM010000058.1 GCF_016751895.1 Candidatus Sarmatiella mevalonica
TTATCTCATAGATATCGCAATAAGCGTAGGGGTTATAATCTAAAGTTTAATATTGTTGCTGGAATTGTTAATTTCAAAAATGATTTCGTTAATAAATTACTTGCCGCTTGATGCTAAAATAATCACGAACAACCTTCTTCACCCCTCGCATTGGCTAATTGTTAATTAAATACTTACGCAAGAGGTCTAATTTATGGAGAAAAATCTTATGAGACAAATATTACACGCGAATGCCAGAACAACGGAGGCAATCCGTAGAGAGATCCGTGATAGTAAAGAGAGCATAGAGAAAGCGGCTAAAAGATTTAATGTTAACCCAAAAACAATCATCAAGTGGAGAAAAAGAGAAGATACGAAAGACCTTCCGATGGGTCCTAAGAAGATAAAATAGACCTCTTGCATAACCTAAAAATGAAAGAGGAATTTTTAGGAAAAATGATGTTGAGTGCCGCAGCATACTCTAGTATATGAGGAGCGCAAAGGAGTTTTGACAACAAAATTACCCCACGGAATAGGTGATGCAAGAGGTCTATTTTATGGCAGTCCTGAGTTTTTTATAAGTGCAGCAGAAATTACAAAACAACCCACAAGTAATTAGCCAAATCAAAAATCCCAATTGATTAATGTAAATGGTAAATTTATTCCTGCTATTAAATTTTTCGAAGGTTTACTAGATATCTATTGTTTGACAAACGCACTCTACTATCTATATTTATCTAGAGATACCAAGGAAATTCAAAGAAAATAGATAAGAAACGTGAAGCCTGCTAAAACGCAGCCGCGCAGAGCAGGCAAGGAAGTGGCGTATATAAAAATTAAGATGCAGCGCGCAGAGCAGACTGCGCGGCAGTAACGATCTCTTTAAACTCTGCGCCATTAGCAATAGCCAGCTCCGATAACATCTTTCTGTTAAGCACAATACCAGCCTTCTGCAAACCATGCATAAAAGTAGAATACACCAAACCATGCTCACGCACAGCAGCATTAATACGCTGTATCCATAACCCTCTCAGATCTCTCCTACGACACCGCCTATCGCGGTAGGCATAAGCCAAAGCTTTTTCTACCTTCTGCACTGCAACTCTAAAGCAAGTACTAGATCTACCTCTATAACCCTTGGCGAGTTTTAATATTTTTTTATGACGTTTTTTGTTAACAACGCCAGACTTGGCTCTACTCATACTATTTCACCCTAAATTGTTATCTCTAAACATACCTGCATCGCGCAAAACAACGACGCAATAACGCAATAATATAATAATACAACAATACAATATTGCAACTGCGCGACAACGCAGCAATGCATCTACGAGCCGTAAGGCAAGTAGTATTTAATAATATTTCTTGAATCGCAATCACGCATCACCGTAGTACCACGCAAATTTCTGATCTGCTTATTAGTGCGACGGCGCATCATGTGTCTCTTACCAGCTTGCGCACACTTTAGTTTACCGGTAGCAGTTAACTTAAATCTCTTTTTCACTGCAGATTTAGTTTTCATTTTAGGCATATACAAAGCACCAGTTAAAATTAAACTTACTCATATCATAATCCTCACACTCTATCATGGATTATAAGCAATTGCAAGCCCCGTCATTCATAACCTTCAAGAACGTCTACAAAATTTTAGTAATTAGAACTTCCGCGCAACTTGCTCAACTTTATAAAACTCCATGCTAATATCCATTGCCATCGCGCAGTTCGTAATCTTACCAATAGAAATATAATCTACATCTAAACTCGCTATTTGCGCAACATTATCTAAACTCACACCTCCAGACACCTCTATTATCGCGCGTTTATTAATTAGCTCCACCGCCTGCTTCATCATGTCTAATGGCATATTATCCAGCATGATAATATCTATCCCAACATCTACAGCTTCCCTAGTCTGTTCTAAAGTCTCGCATTCTACTTCAATTTTAGCAAAGTGTGGCGCGCGACGTTTTAGTAGTTCAAGCGCACCCTTTAAAGAACCAAATAAAGCTATATGATTATCTTTCACCAGAATGCTACTATCCAAACTGAATCTATGATTACTTCCGCCAGCGCAGAGCACCGCATATTTCTGCCACTTTCGCAAACCTGGCAGGGTTTTGCGTGTATCGCATATCTTCACTCTCCCACCATTCACTCGCCTTACTGCGTCCACATATTTAGCAGTTAAACTCGCCACTCCTGATAGATGCTGTATATAATTCAACATCACCCTCTCTACTTTTAATATAGATTTGGCCTGCCCTATTCCCTTTGCAATCACTCGCTGAGCATCTATCAATTCACCATCTTTAGCTAATAATTCGTATGATGCGACAGCATGACAATGCAAAAAATAGTCAATTACCTCCACTCCAACAAACACCCCCATTTCTTTCGCAACAATAGCAAATTCAACCTCCGTCGCCTCATCTACTAAGTAATTAGTGGTGATATCTCCGCCAACTCCTAAATCTTCTAATAAACTATCTTCTAAATCTCTCATCTTCTAAATCTCTCATATAAAACTGGTACTACAAATAAAGTAAGCAAAGTACCGATAGTCATACCACCTACAATCACAGTACCGATAGAATGGCGCGCCCCCGCCCCCGCGCCGCTAGCCATCTGCAATGGTAATGCACCGAGAGCCGTGGCAATACTCGTCATTAATATAGGGCGTAGTCTAAGCTGCGCAGCCTCCACCACTGCACGGCGCGCAGATAAGCCAAGGCTTTTTTGATGATCTGCAAATTCCACTATCATGATGGCATTTTTGGTAACCAACCCTATTAATGTTACCATACCTATATTGCTATACATATTCAAACTATCCTGAAACAAAAACAAGAAGATGAATGCTCCTATTAGGGCAAATGGCACAGTTGCTAGAATTAATAAGGGAGTTTTGAAGCTTTCAAACTGGGCAGACAGAATTAAATAAATAAAAACTAATGCTAATAAAAAAGTAACGGCAATGTTCGCGTTAGACTCCTGCATGCGCTTAATCTCACCCACAAAGCGCAAACTATAGCCATCATCACCATATTCTTTATGTAACGCGCGAATCTTTTCTATGGCACTACTCACGTTGCCGTTTTGCGTTAAATCAGCGGAAATACGGATAGCGTTTGCGTTATTATAATGATAATAAGACTCTATAGCTATTGTTTCGCGTAGATCAGCGATAGAACCTATAGAAAGCATTGTATTATTCCTATAGGATTGAAAAAACGCATCACCTACTGCATTAACGCTATTTCTATTGCTTTTGTCATATCTTAACACTACTTCATATAGCCCATTGTCTAAACTAAAATAACCAACAGATTTTCCGCCTATCATATAACGCAGATTGCGCGCAACGCTCGCCTTATCTACGCCATACATAAAGGCCTTGTCTTGATCAATCAGCACTTTTATAGTAGGAAATGATGCCTTGTAGTTAGTATCTATATTCTGAAAAATACCACTTTCTTTCATCTTGCTCACAAACAGCTGAGCTATTTTATTAAGAGAGTCGAAGCTCTTGTTAGTTTCTAAATTAAATTCAACTGCCGCAGAAGCGCCGACGCTAGCAATAGACATAGGATCGGTAGCAAAAATAGACATACCAGGTATCTTACTAAAGCTCTGATTGAGTTTATTTTTTAAACTACTCTGGCTAACACTACGCTCTTCCCAATCTGTTAATGGCACAAATGCCATGCCAGTATTAGGGCCATCAGCACCAATCATTGTAAAGAAACCTAGTATAGTTCTTTCTTGACTAGTCGTTTCTTGATTCGCATCACTCTGAGACTTTACCACCACGGGCCGCATATCAGATTTATTAGACCCCTCTCCCAACTCTACTCCTGATGGCGATGCTTGTGTCGCTTCGATGCGCGAATCTTCACGCACCTCATGTATGCTGTAAGTTCCGTGCTTCGTACGCTCCTTGGGTTGCTCTTGACCTAATGCAAGTTTGGAAAGAGGTCTATCCTCACCTCCCTTTAAAAATTTCATCAAAATTTGTTCAGCGGCCACCACGCTCTTTTCTGAATGCTCTAGGCTAGAACCCTCTGGCCCCGTAAAGGAAATTTGCAAAAAACCATCATCTTCTTGTGGCACGAAGGATTTTTTGCAATACACAGCGCAAACTACGCTTAGAATCACCAAAGGCACCAAAATACGACGCAAGATACCCTTAGTTTTTAAAACAAAAGTAAGATAAACTCTATACTTAAACTGCACTCGGTCTAATAATCTGCTTAATGGCGAGCTATCCTCTCTGGCTTCCACTCTTAGTTTCACGCACATCATTGGGGTGAGCGTGAGCGCAGTAAAGCCAGAAAATAATACACAAAAAGCTAGCGTCCAAGCAAACTCAATAAATAATTTGCCTACAAAACCTTCAACAAATCCTATTGGTAAGAACACACTAGCCAAGGTGAGTGTAGTGGCGATAATAACAAAATTGATTTCTTTAGATCCACTCATTGCCGCCTCCACGAATGAGCAACCATAGGTTTGGCGGTGTCTAATGATATTCTCTAACATCACTATAGCATCATCCACCACCAACCCTATGGCTAATATCATAGCAAGCATAGTGAAGGTGTTTATAGAAAAATTGCACCAATACATTACAATAAAAGTGCATATTAAAGAAATGGGTATGGTAACAATTGGTATGATGGTTGTTTTGATTGACCTAAAGAAAACATATGTTACTAAAGAAACCAGAATTAAAGCCTCAAACATAGCCCAAAATACCCCTTTAATGGAGGCGCGCACAGGCTTGGCGGCGTCGTAAGCTATATCTAAATGCACATCTGGCGGCAAGTAGCTAAAAAGCTCTGGCATAGCTTTTTGCACTTCATTTGAAAGATCGATCACGTTACTCTTGGATTTTAAAATCAAACCTACCGCCGTAGCTGGCTTGCCATTATACCTAAGCCTTACATCTTGCTCTAAAGCCGTTATCTGAACCTTAGCAACATCACCGAGCCTTAAAATAGAACGATTATTTTTTTTGAGTACGATTGCAGCGAAATCTTCTTCTGTATCAATAACATTAGGAGCCTTAACATTAAATGTTTTATCGGGCGTTTTGATATTACCTATTGGATAGGTCTGACGAGCTGTTACAACTGCAGACTCTAAATCCTCTGGATTTAATCGATATTGATACATAGCCACAGGGTCAGGCGAGATGAGCATAGAATAATACTCCCCGCCATACAATATCGCCTTGCCAACGCTATTGAGGCGATTAAATACAGACAAAACGTTGTTTTGCACCATAGATGTGAGGCTAAGCCTATTATATGAATCGCTAGATACGCTAATCCAGATACTAGGAAAATTGTTCGTATCCATTTTAGATATACTTGGCGCATCTAACTCTTTTGGTAAGAATGTTATAGTTTCGGATATTTTTGAACGAACATCATTTAGCGCGATTTCTAAATCTTCTGTTAAATGAAAAAAGAGCGTGATATGAGCGAAACCATTGCCGCTAGTAGAGCTCATAAAATCTACGCCCTTTACGTTTTTCAGGGCATGTTCTATCACGCTAGTCACTTGAGACTCCATAATCATTGGGTCTGCGCCCTCCATGTTACAGGAGATAGTGATGATTGGAGGGTTTATGTCGGGCAGGCCACGTATGCTAAGTTTACTGAAGAAGATTAAGCCTAATGTTACTAACACTAGGTTTAGCACAGTCGCAAATACTGGGCGTGAGATAGAAATGGAAGATATAGACATATGTAATACATATAACGAACAATCAAAAAAAGTAAAGAGAGTGCGAAGTTAACGCGAATAACTCTCACTCACACTCGCTTTTTTTACTCTATTCGTTTATATATAACATAAAATTCTCGAATTGGAATTAAAAATTAATTTTGCTATGTTTTCTATGCTCAAAGTTTCCGCTCTTTTGGGGCGCTTCTGCACTTATAACTAAGTCAGTTACGCCTGAATAACTTTCTCAACAGCTTCGGCCAAATTGCGGGCGCCAGTAACTTTAATTTTGTCACTATTTTGCGCGAGCAATGCCATACCTTCCTCGGCATTCGTACCATCTAAGCGCACTACTATAGGAATTTTAATTTCTAATTCGCTTGCAGCATGTATTATACTCTCTGCTATCATATCGCATCGCACTATCCCACCAAAAATATTAACTAATATCTTTTTTACATTGCTATCAGATAGAATGATTCTGAAGGCCTCAAGAATTTTTTCCTTCCCAGAACCACCCCCTACATCTAAAAAATTCGCAACCTTTTTCCCGTGAAGGCTGATAATATCCATAGTAGCCATAGCTAGGCCTGCGCCATTAACCATACACCCTATTTCTCCATCTAATTTTATATAATTTAAATCAAACTCCTTGGCACGCCTATCTAAATCTGTTTCTTGCGATAAATCTGCCAGATCTTTAATGTCTTGATGACGGAACAGCGCATTGTCGTCGAAGTTCATCTTGGCATCTAGCGCTAATAATTTGCCAGATTTTGTTGTTACCAAGGGATTAATTTCTATTTGTGTTGCATCTTTTTCTACTGCAAGTTTATACATAGATTGCAACACATGGTGCATCTCTTTATGAAAGACTTGATCTAAGCCAAGAAAAAAACAAATATTTCTTAAATGAAATGCGCTGAGTATGCCATGATATATTGGTACTTTTATGATTTTTTCAGGTTGTGTTTGAGCAACTTCTTCTATATTCACCCCTCCCATCGCTGAAGCAATAAAGGTGAGGCATGAGTTTTTTCTATCCAAAACGAGACTGAGATAATATTCGCGCTCAATCTCCTGACATTTATCTTCTAGATACAGCTTGGTTATTACTTGCCCTTCTTGGTTTTGATGCGTACCTAGGCGCAGACCTAGCATCTGCTCTACAGCAGAGATGATTTCTGCGGGATTATTGCAAATTTTTACTCCTCCCGCTTTTCCTCTGCCTCCAGCATATATCTGAGCTTTCACTACGCATCCGCTGCTAAAATTTTTGGCAAGGCTAGCGGCTTGCTCTTTTGTTTCTAGTAGATTGCCAGACAAAACTGGGATTTGGTATTGAGCAAATAATTGTTTTGCTTGATATTCGTATATATTCATTGGTCCCCCTTTTATTTATTTTTAATTTATTTTTATTTTTTATGTATTAATTTGTTATATTATGATATAACTTATGAAATTTCACCCACAGATTAATTTTAACATAATTTTTGCAAAAAAATCTATAGTTGGTGATATAGAGGAAAAATTTTCAGAATAGGAGGGGCGATAGGAGTAAATAATATTAACCCCTTTCGAAACTCTACTTCTTTTCATGCTAACTGTGGCAGCGCTGTCGATGCAAAACCATCGCTTAACTCCATGTACACTCGATGCTCTATACTTCGTATGTTCCTGGTATTCCTCTTGATTGAGAGAGTTTAGAAGTTTATTAGAGAGAGTGAGACGAAAGTGGACCCTCTTGCGTCAGTAAGGTTTTAAGCGATAAGTTGACAGATAAGCAATTGATTTAATTATAAGTTGTAGTATATAGAGCTGTAAAAATTTTTAACTTAATAAAAAGTCTTCCATATATGATTGGAGTAAAGTAAGTTGCTTTATTGTCGAAGTTATTCTAAACTTCTTACTGACTCTTATTCTTAGGTTATAATAGACCTCTTGCATAACCTAAAAATGAAGGAGGAATTTTTAGGAAAAATGATGTTGAGAGCCGCAGCATACTCTAGTATATGAAGAACGAAAGGAGTTTTGACAATAAAATTACCCCGCGGAATAGGTTATGCAAGAAGTCTAATGAGGCATTCCTAACTAAATATAAACTTATTTGAAAGCTGGGCGGAGAATGTTTTAATTAAGGAATTAAAGTCCGGCCAAGTTGCAATTATAAACAATGCTTCTTTTTATAAATCTAAGAAGACAAAAGAATTGATTGAATCAGTAAATTGCAGGATCATTTTTTTGCCTCCATATTCACCAGATCTGAATCCAATAGAGAAATTTTGGATTAAAAATCAAATTACTGAATTTGATCAATTATATGAGGCTATTTCTTATTTCTTTAAAATATCTAATTCAACCTAAATTACTATACTAAATTAGCTTGAGGTAGCGTAAATTATATGATAATATGAAGCAAAAAATGCGAGCATATAGTATAGATTTACGTAAAAAAGTAATAAGTTTTATAAAAAGCGGTAATAGCCAAAA
>NZ_JACVVM010000059.1 GCF_016751895.1 Candidatus Sarmatiella mevalonica
TAGCTCCTATGGTATTTAATGGTTCATGTAATACCCAGCTATTCGAAAGCTGGGTAGAGCAATTCTTGATCAAAGAGCTAAAAGCTGGGCAAGTTGTGATAATGGATAACGCTGCATTTCATAGATCACAAAAGACAAAAGATCTCATTGAATCTGTTGGTTGTAAGGTAATTTTTCTTCCTCCTTATTCACCTGATTTTAACCCAATAGAGAAATTTTGGGCTAATATGAAGCGATGGGTTAAGCAGAAAATTTCTGACTTTCAGAGTCTTTTTGCTTCGTTATCTTTCTTTTTTAAATACGCTACCTCAAATTAATTTACTATACATAAATTGTAAGGTACTATGCTAGAACCCATGGATATTCACTCAAAAGTGCACGATGCTATGGCAAACACGACTGAGGAGCGAAAGGTCGTACAAACACAATAGGTGCTTTGATAGGTTCTGCTTTGATTGCAATAGGTCTACTAACTGAGTCTGTAGACACGGACTATTCACTTTCTAGGTTGTGAATATATTACTGCTAAATATTCCAAAAAAAAGTGTAATTATCATGGATAATGCTTCTTCCATAAGGGCGAAGATGTGCAGCGAATCATCGAGATGCTGGACATACTTTGCTATACTTACCACCATATTCCCAGATCTCAATCTCATAGAGAAAAAATAGGCTCAAGCGAAACATATACGAAGAGCTACCAATTGTACTATTGATGCATTATTTACAAATTATTTGGCATAGTCTTTTTATGACGCTTTAGTTATATGGGATTGACTCTTACAATTTCAAAGGAGTTTATTAAAGTAAAAAAAGCATACACGGCGCACCATGAAAGCAATACACACCCCCCCCAACAAATCAATTGGAAAGTGCATAGCTAACCCTACGCGCGAAAGACAGACAAGTAACAAAGTTAACGAAAGGCCAAGCTTACAATATACATTAGACCCTCCTCCAAACTCTATTCCTGATGCTAACTGTGGCTGCACTCCAATGCTCGAATCCTCACTTAACTTCACGTACGCGCGAAGTTCTGCACTTTCATTTGGCCCTTGCATTCGCTCATCATGAGCGAGTTTCGAAAGAGGTTTATTATTACTCTTCTCCCAAAAAAGCATGAGTGCAAAAAATGCAAAAGCTGCATGGGCACTAGGAAAGCTAGAATTGCATCGCTCACTATTTAAATCTAAGATACTTGGCACACCCAATGCGCAGAAGGGGCGTTGGGCATTCACTGTATATTTTAAAGTAAACAATACTACCACCAACAAACAATACGAAACTAAATCCTGTTGCGCCCTTAAACAACCCCCCCTTTTTTTTTCTCGCCTAATGCGCAAAAAGCAATAGAGCAGCATAAACAAACTAAAAACTTTTATATCAAAACAGATTGACAATATCTTATAAAACTCAAGCAAGACGGCGTTATTTCTGCTCAGGTCATACAGAAATAAGAAATACTGTTTATTTAACTCTGATAGCTTATTTAACTCTGATATCATAATAAATAAGATTTCAAAAAGAGATCTATTGCATGAGAGTCTTTATAGACTGAGATGTTTTAGAAGAAACTGTTGTTCTCAAAAGCTCTATATCTCGCTTAATCTCTTCATCGGTAATCTGAAAATCTTTCACAACCTCATCTAACCCATCACTATCTCCTAAATTATAATAAGCGATAGCTAGATGCAGTACATCACCCTGGCTTAGCGCTATACCCTTGGTATGCATGAAACGCATGAGGTCTATATATTCTTGCCATAATTCTAACGCAAAAAACAATTCTTTCTTCAAATCCAAGAACTGCTCTTGATTAGAACCTTTAACATATTTTAATGCCTCAGAATATTTACCAAGTTTAACGAGCAATTCAATACGCAACGCTTGTCTATCTTGATAAAGCGCAAAAGAAAGATTATTTAAATCTGTTTTATTCAAAATCTCAATAGCTTTTTGATATTCCTGCATTTTAATGTACAAACGCGACAATTGATTCGCAATCACCACTCGTTGCTCTTCCTTCGCTCTATATTTTATTTGATGTAATAATAACTTTTCAGTTTGAGGTAGCAATCCTAGATTCTCCAGTCTCTGAGCTATAGACAAAACCATTTGATCTCCAGATTCATTCTGCGGCAAAAACCTCTGAAATTCATCAAACAACGTTACTAATTCAAAATCGCGGATAGCAGTGGACTCAGATTCATCCGCAAGAAAAATGCGCGACAAAAGAGAGTATATTTTCTCTCTAACAGCCAGTAAGTTGGTATAAGGTACATAATCAATAATCTTAGCGTAATTACGTAAAGCCTGAGGATATTGACCAACCTTTTCCTGCAGATCAGCTAAGTATAATAAAACGTTAGTAGCAAGCACATCACCACGCCATAAAAATTGTATTGCATTTAAAATATCAATAGCCTTCTCTGGCTTAATTAGCTCTAAATCAAGCCTGATGCGAGTATCAAGCAACCAAGCCCGCTGCATGTTGCGCGGGTCATGCTGAGAGAGCAAGACCGACTTTAGCAGAGATCTTGCATGAACTTTATCATCATTTTCGTTAAGATAATAAGCTTTCAGATAAGTTAAAGCATTCTTATCTCTCTGTCGCTGGGCGACGCGCGCATTTTGAAGCAACTGCCCTCGCTGAACGTAATCTTTTTTATCTATGCATAATTCAAGTTCCGTTAAAAATAAAGGCCAATATAAATTATCATTATAACTATCTAATAATTTTATCACTTCATCTTTTATACCAAGCAAACCACTAAAAGCATGAGGATTCATCTTATATTTGTTATAATTATACCATAACAGCACTTCTCGATAAATCGGCAAATTTTGAGAAAGCGAGAGTAGATCTAAAAACAATTTATCTGCCTCGGAAAATCTACAAAGCATTGAGGAGTTCACCGCCCTAATAAACTGGACTCTAAAATTCTTGCGATATAAATCTGTATAACTCCTTGATAGACCATCAATTCTTTTCTCAACGCTATAGTAGTCACCATTCAAAAAGTGAAAATTAATAAGCCGCACAATCAAATTGAAAGCATCTTCAGATGAGTCAGCAAGATCAATTTTTTCTTGAAACTTACGCACTTGAGCGAAATAACTATTCTTTGTTGTAGCGTCACTAGCATCAGTTTCTACCACCGCCTCAGCCTGATCTGGAAGAATACTTATTAACTCTTGTTTGTATTGAGTCTCCTCTGGCTGCTGCTGAACATCCGAGTTGCTAACATATGCGCTATTAGCGTTTTTCGCCTCCTCTATCATCTCTTCTGAAATATGCAGTGGAGTGAAATTACCAGCACGCCTATCATTTTGCACTAACTCTATTTTTTTACGAGTTAGAGTAGTTGTGAGTTCATATCTTGGCAACTCAAATACTATACCATTACGAGCTGGTAAAAAATTTAAAAAATTACTATGAAAATTTGGATTTACTCTGCCAAAATTTGATAATAATGGTATAACCCTCATAGGGGGATGACCTAAAATTTTTAAATCTAAATACTTATTGTAACTAAAGTTATTTAGCCCTACGATTGTGTTTTTCGTTTCAGTTAATGCAAGCGCGGAATTATTAATCTCAACCCCTCCTAATCTCACATACCAAACTCCACCATTTTTTTTACAATTTAACACCGCACCGCTATTGATATGAGTAATGCGCAAAATAGTGAATTTAGGATGGGGTATTTGCACAAATTCAGTAAAAAATTCATCTGTTTTAAATCCAAATCGCTTATACCTATCGAACACTAGCCACAAAGAACCATCTAAGTAAAAACTGGCAAGGCACACTTTTTCTTGAGTTTTAAAATCAAAAACTATAGTATGCATGCCTCCCTGATACTGTGTCTGTGCAAACTCCATATCAGTCGAAGCGCTAGACACCTCTGTTGCTTCCTTCTCTTTCTGAGACTTCTCTTGCTCGTTAATTATTTTTGCATCTTCAGCAAACAAACTCTCTTGTTTGACTTGCGTTTTTTGCGTAGACACATCAGCCGCAATAGCGCTGGTTAATAATAATAAAAAAGGATAAATAACGCAGGGGAATTGAAAAAAGCGTAAAAAGAACTTATACATTAATAGAAGGATAAGTAACAAATTGAATTGAGAAAAGCGCAAGTGAGATAGGAAGAAAAGCGATTGATCATCAAACCATATCACATTCAGATAGAGCGTTGATTATCGCAACAACAGCATGAAAAAATTATATCTGGCCCAGTGGCTAGTGTCAACTCACGTTACACTAACAAAAGGAGATTAGCATTGTTACTTATACCTTTTTTGTAACAATAGATGTCTTGTATAACTCGCTCATGAGAGGTAAATGTGAAAAATCTAATCACCTCGCTCAACTTAATGTGTGTATACAAACAGTAATTTATATATTAAAATTTTCACGAACGCAAAACATCAATTGAATTAAAGATTGATTTTTTAAACTTAAAAAACATACAACATATATATTGCAAACTTATGATTGATAAAGAAGATATTGAATTAAACATTAATTCTAACCAAGAGGAAGCTGAAAATATAGATCAAGATTATGAAGATGCTGAGCAGTACATAGACGAAACTAAGTTTTTGAAAGAACAAATAGCTGAGCTAAATCACAAACTTTTGTCTGTTGTGGCTGAATGCGATAATATGAGCAAAAGGCATGAGAGGATTTTGGAAGACACGAAAGACTACGCGGTCACCAACTTAATTAAAGAGTTGGTTGTGGTGATGGATAATCTAGATAGAGCGCTAGAACACTCCAAAAATACAGAGGATTTGGAAGTGAAGAATATGGCGCTGGGCATTCAAATGACTAAAGACGCTCTGCAATCTATATTTTTAAAACATGGTGTGGTAATTATTGATCCAAAAGCCGGAGATAAGTTTGACTACCGCGCTCATCATGCCATTAAATCTGAAGATGCAGGGCAAGAAGATGGCTCCATTATTCAAACCGTACAAGTTGGATATAGTATAAAAAATAGGTTGGTGCGTTCAGCCATGGTAATAGTACAGGGATCTTCAAATTAGCACCTGCTTTAATATAATTTTTGGAATTATTTTTTTGATGATCATTTTATTCTGCTTATTTTTAATCTGTAACGCGAACGTATTTGCCAACAATCAAGTTGTAGATTCTGGCGTTTTATCTAGCATGGATAAAGATAAGCAGATGCAATCATCGCTGAATCATCAACAATCTTTGCAACATGATGATAGCGCTTTTGCACCTCCTTACGACCTCACTGTGTTAGGTTTATATATTCAGGGCGCAGGGGGTAACTCTACTGAAGCAGAGATTAACGCGCATGAGCTTGGTATGCGCAGAGCAATACTTTTGTTAATAGATAAATTGGGTATTGGGCAAAGCGCTTTAAATCCTGAAGATTTGAGCTATGAAGCTCTCAAAACAGTCTTTACACCAATAAACGTAGAGTTAGGAGATAGTACTAATCTTTCTTATTCTGCGCTCGTAGATTATCGATATCGACTAGATAGCTTATATAAAATAATATACAATAATAGCAACCAAAAGGTGCAGGATTTATTCCATTCATATGCAGTTATCCCCATAATAAAGCGCGGTGCTATGATGCATATTGCAGATAATTCGATAGATTCGCAAATCAAATGGGATAAATACTGGATGATGGTTAAAAACATCTTCGAAGAACAAGGGTTGCTTATTATGTTTTCCTCTCACTTTCCTCCTGGTTTTAGCGCGCAAAATGTATTAAACGCTACTTATAATGATGCGTTGATGGCGTTTTATCCAAAGCTAATCAAGGGCGTGATTTTTGTTGTGATAGAATATTTTACTGATTTCTCGAACGGAGCTGCTAGTTTGAAGAGTATTTATAAAGTACAAGAATTTGATAAACCACTGAATAATTTTGAACAAACTTTCTCACTCTCTTCCGCCGTAGACGACGTAACTATAGCTAACAGCATTATGCATTATTTAATACAAAATTACGGCCTTTCGTCTAGTGATGATAATAGCAAAGAAGATGCCTATTCCACGCTTGATATTATTTTTAACAATGACCTAAAAACTGCCATAGCTAATGATGACTACAGCAAGCTTAAATCTCAAATTCCTCATGATATCAAGTTATTTGTTAATCTGAGAACCGCAGAAGAGTTAAAGCAAATTCAGCAAACTCTTGTGTCTATTCATTTTATTAAAAAGATAGAGGTGGACTTAGATAATACAAAAAAACCAGATTTACGCGGCGGCATAAACTACTGCATTACCATTACCATCAGCGGAGGAGAGGATGAATTAGTAGAAGCTCTTTATAATTTTAAATGGAGTATGGAGAGAATAAACGAAGAAAGCTTTAATCTCAACAAAATTGACGACGGTGGAATTTAATGTATGTCCGATGAAGACGAAGACTCCAAAACCGAAGACCCCTCTGACAAGAAAATACAAGATGCTATTAAAAAGGGGAATGTAGTTAATTCTAAAGAAGTTACTAGCTTCGCCGTATTATTGAGTTTAACAATAATAGTTTCCTGGATTCTGCCAAATCTGGTGATGTCTTTAATAAAACCCATGAGGTATTTTATAGAAAAAGCCGGAGATATCAGGATTGATTTTGGAGTAATCGCTAGCATGACGCAAAGCATAATAGGCTTTGGTCTTATAGCTTTAGCTCCTATTTTTGGCATAGTTATTATCGCAATTATTATCGCATTTTATTCGCAGCATGGACAGCTAGTGTTTAGCGCCGAGAGTTTAAAGCCGGATATTAGCAAACTCTCTATTATAAAGGGGTTTGGTAGAATCTTTTCCAAAAAGGGTTTGGTAGAGTTTGTAAAACAACTGTGCAAAATTGGTATAGTGGGTTTTTGTATATACCTAGTGGTTATGAAAGAGATTAAATATATACCTATTTATCATGAACTTTCTATCACAAGCATTCTTGGCGTAACTCACGCGCTTGCTGGGCGAGTGCTACGCATCTCATTAATGGTTATGGCGGGAGTGGCGGCGCTTGACTATCTCTATCAAAAACACAACTACATGAAATCTCTACGCATGACTAAGCATGAGATGAAGGAAGAATGGAAAGAAAGCGAAGGGAACCCGGAAATTAAGTCGAAACTGTATCAAAAAAGACAGGAAATTTCTCAGCGTAGAATGCAGCAAACAGTACCTAATTCCACCGCAGTGATAACAAATCCGCAACACTATTCGGTTGTTTTACAATATGATTTTAGCCCAACCAGCGTACCAAAAGTCGTAGAAAAGGGATTGGATAGCATGGCGCTTAAAATCCAGGCGTTAGCTAGAGAGCATGATGTACCAATTATAGAAGACCCACCTTTAGCGCGAGGTTTGTATCATGATGTTGGTATCAATAAATTTATCTCTCAAAAATACTACCAACCAGTTGCGCAAATTATGGCATACGTGAACTCTTTGAATGAGAAGAGAGCGCAGCAAAAAAAGAGTAACATTTAGAAAAGAATCGATTCTATAACTAGGCAGTATCGACATTGATTTTATGTTTAGTCCCACTAAGAACTGGTTAGGATTAAGTATAAAGTATTCAGGATGAATTGTCCACTGATTTAAAATAAATTGCCAAGGAGTTGTACCTTTGATAGCTTTCAGTCGTTTAGCGAAGTTATAAGCCATCAAATAAGCATACAGATGCTGTTTCAGCTCATCATGAGATGCATAAGGGGACCGTTGTAAGATGAGATTTTAGAAAATTTTGTATTTTGTAGTTAAAATTTTTGTTTGAGTGATTTTATAAGGATTTTGCTATTAAAAACTGCATAGTTTTTTAGTCAAATCAGAAATTAATCTCATTTTTAGCTGTTTTAGTTTTGTTATAAGCCTAAATAGATGTATTTTTACCTGTTTTATGCAGCAAGGACGGTTAAACGCTTTAAATTAAAACAGATTGCATTCATAAATTCAGCAAATTGATTTTTTGCTATTCCTACATATCGCAGTCGTTTATTATCCTGAGCAAACACCCTTTCGAAAGGAGATCTAATGTAAGTATAATAGCGGTCGAGATCAAAATTCTTTTCCTTCATATTGTTTTTCTTAATAGCACATAGATGAACTCCCTTACGAGCCGCTGCTATCCTGGCGGGGGCAACGCAATAACCTTTGTCAGCATATGTAGCTC
>NZ_JACVVM010000060.1 GCF_016751895.1 Candidatus Sarmatiella mevalonica
TAAAAAAGATCGGAATTGCTATGTTTTCATATGAAATCGCTAGATATAATACTTTGTTTGCCAAACTCCCAATTTGTCCGATCTATTACTAACAAATATTTGTCTAAACTTAAGATATCCACTACCAACGCTGCAACTTCGACTGCATCTATTAGCTGATCTTTAAAAAATCTGTAAATTCTTTTAATTACTGAATCTTGCTCTGTCTCACTTATTATGCCCTCTGCTATTTTAGGAATTTGCACGTTCTGGGTCTTAAAAAGTGATAAAATTATCGTACCCAATAATTCGACTCTTGATTTATTCCATCGAAAGTGTTTTGATAACATTTGGCGTAGAGTGGTATTGTAGAACATAAACATCCTTAATTAGCGTTAAAAATGTATATGTTTAACTGCTTTGCTTACCTTTACGCTACTACTTTTTTACCTAACTGCTCGGTACTAAGGCTTTAGCTATAAAAAAAAGACTTTTCCTACTTGGAAGCTAGCGAAGAAAGATGCTAAGATTGCCAAGAAAAAATAAAAGATATATCTACTGAAAGTTTATATTGACGAGAGCGGTATCGAGATGACGATATGCAAGGATCGAGGGTGGGGAAAGAAAGGCGAGAAATTAGTTAGTAAAAAGAGTGGCAAACATTACGAAAGAACGAATATTATAGCATGATAAATCAATAGCACCTATGGTATTAATGGGTCCATGCAATACACTAGACCTCTTGCATAACCTAAAAATGAAAAAGGAATTTTTAGGAAAAATGATGTTGAGCGCCGCAGCATACTCTAGTATATGAGGAGCGCAAAGGAGTTTTGACAACAAAATTACCCCACGGAATAGGTTATGCAAGAGGTCTACTATTATTTGAAAGCTGGGTGGAGAATATTTCAAATTAAGGAATTAAAGTCCGACCAAGTTGTAATTATGGACAATGCTTCTTTTCATAAATCTAAGAAGACAAAAGAATTGATTAAATCAGTAAATTGCAGAATCATTTTTTTGCCTCCATATTCACCAGATCTGAATCCAATAGAGAAATTTTGAGCTAATATGAAACGATGGATTAAAAATCAAATTACTGAATTTGATCAATTATATGAGGCTATTTCTTATTTCTTTAAAATACCTAATTCAACCTAAATTACTATGACTGAACAATTTTCAATTAGGCTAATTATCATTCCGACAAAACATTCTATCCTTGATTTTTTTCCAAGAAAGATTTAATGTAAGTGCTTGAAGCAGTATATTTATGCATCATCAGAAAATACATCCTTATACTACTTCCCCTATATTAGACCTCTTTCCTAACTCTACTCCTGATGGCAACTGTGGCGACGCTGTCGATGCTCGAGTCCTCACGTACTTCATGCGAGTTTCGAAATAGGTCTATTCAAGCCGCTTCTACCACCTCTCACTACATAAATTGTAGGGTCCTATGATTAAACAATATATAACTACTACTTTATATGTGCATAAATCATAATAGCTCTTTATTTTTTAAGGGCATCAAAACTTCTCATTTATATTTAATTGCTATAGTTTTTAGCATACTAAGTAGTTATCTCAACATAGTTTCATTAATAGAATTAGCTCAAGTTATTACCGATAATTTTATTAAAATTTTCAAATGCGTCAGTTTGCCTATTATTTCTCTATCAATAATAGTTACTCTATCGAGGTTTAGGGGAGATGACAGCATCAAAAAAGTTTGGCAACAAACAATGCTGTACACGGCTGGTACTACTATTATGGCCGCAAGTGTGACATGCGTATTATATTATGTAATATCACCAAATAATTTATCTCTCGCTTCAATGGTGAACACTACTCACGCAATTGGTGCGCAAGAAGCAAACTATTTTGGCTATGTGAGTACCATTATACCATCTAATGTCTTGTCCCCTTTTATAGAACATCATGTAATGGGAGTATTACTAATTAGTATCATTGTAGGGTTATCGATTGCTTTTATTCCAGAAGAAGATCCTCGCAATGTAATTAGTAATTTTTTTAAAGGTGCGCATGGTATCTTTATTGTAATCACTTCTTGGATAGTAAAGATGATTCCAATAGCGCTCTTTGGATTCATTACAACTACGTTAGTACAGCTAAAAAGTGGCATGGACATTACGGAACTAACAAAATATCTGCTTGTTGTTGTTTTGGCGAACGTTGTGCAGGGCTTTATAGTTCTACCAATATTTTTATACATGAATAATATTAAACCATTTAAGGCTATGCAAGGTATGCTGCCAGCGTTATCTGTAGCATTTTTTTCTAAGTCCTCCGCAGGAACTTTGCCAATTACCATGAATGTTATAGAAGAAAACTTGTCTGTTTCTCCTCGAATTAGTCGATTAGTACTGCCATTGTGTACCGCGATTAATATGAATGGATGTGCAGCATTTATTTTTGCAACCGTAATATACTTGATGCAAAATCATGGGTTAGAGATAAGTTTTATAACAATGATTACTTGGATATTTATCTCAACCATAGCTGCAATTGGTAATGCTGGAGTGCCTATGGGATGCTTTTTTCTATCCGCTTCTTTGCTTACCAGCATGAATATTCCGATAGAAATTTTAGGTCTTATTCTGCCATTTTATAGCGTGATAGATATGATAGAAACATCTTTGAATGTATGGTCGGATGCATGTGTAACAAAAGTTCTAGATCAGAAAGTCAGTAACAACGCAAGCTAAATGTATAAACAAGAGATTACTTCCGTATGTCAATATCATGCACACAAGCAATCAAATATCCAAGATTTTTTCAGATTATATCTCTTGCAAACACTCCTGTAAACAGGAGTAGATCATTGCAAGAGACCTATTGCATAACCAGTTCACAAGCGAGTGATTGTACTCTATGAACAAATTGTGCTAAGCAACATGTTGTTGAATATAAACTAATTCGCATGATTCATATCACTTCTTAGCATCGTGATTTTGCTTTATTACCGCGATAATCCGCATTGCTTCTGTATGTTTGCATTTTTCTAATGCATTAATAATCTCCATATAATCATCTCCACATAAGTTGTTATTATCTATAGCATGCATTACACAAGACGGCATTTCTGAATATTTTTCAAATTCAATCAGTGCGTAAATCTTACGTAGATAAGCGCAATTGTCTTTATGTAACACGTATGGGTTATGATAAATATCAATAGCATGATTAAAGCAGCGCATAGCATCCTCCTCGCGTTTTTGTTTGCGGAAGAAATCTCCTATTTCGCAACACATATTTTCACTAAACACGCCACGTTTCGCTCCTAATTCAAAACATTGCATAGCTTCATAAAATTTCTTGTTAGTGACTAGCGCATCTATTTGACATCGATATAAATCACTATTTTTATTATCTAATGCAATGGCGCTTCCGAAACATATAGCCGCTTCATCATAACGCTCATGCTTTAACAATATAATACCTATTTTTTTAGGTATAAAACTAGATAACGCCCCTTTTGCTACCACACGTTGTAAGTAGAGAGTAGCTTTTTGAAATTGTCGGAGATTGATGAGGGTCTCGAGATATTTGTGATATAGAGTATCATTTGGGTAATCATCATTCCCTTGAAGCGTCTGAACGGCTTGTTCAAAACATATACTCGCTTTATCATAAACCTTAGCATTGTACAGACCTTCTCCGATGTGTTGGCAATCAGAGCTATTTATTACTCCGATGTTTGTTCCTTGTTGTAGACATTTTTTTGCATCTATTAATCTGTTTAATGCGAGAAGGGTATCTATCTTCAATAGATATAATTTATTATTCGTTGGTTGTTTATCTAAAGCAAGATCGATGTACTGCAATAACTCTCGATAACATTTTGCGCTATGTAGAATATCAATGATAGTATGTAAATCATGTTCGGTAAGTTTAGGCTTATCATCATGACGTTGTTTTTGCGCGAGATTTAGATTATTAAGTTCAACGTAACTTTTGCTACGTTTTACAAAAGGAGTGCCTAGAATATTATGTATAGTTTGCATAACTAATTTATTGTATTATAACCAGAGATATTTGTATATGTATTTAAAAAAGTATCTACTTTCAAAAATACTGGCTCAGTATAGCAAATAATATCAATGAAGTCAATTATAAGTAGTATAAATTTTATATAACAACTATAGATAAGTACATTATCTTTTGAATACCTAAGTCATGGTAATAAGCTATAAGTTTTCAGACAGATTAGACCTCTTTCCAAACTCACTCATGATGGGCAAATGCGGGGAGTATACGAAGCACAGAGCTTCTGAGCCTACATGAAGTTAAGTGAGGACTCACGCATCGACAGCATCGCCGCGGTTGTCATGAAGGAGTAGAGTTTGAAAAAGAGGTCCATTAGAATATCTACAAAAGATTTTTAGTAATCTTGCGCAAATAAGTCCAGTTTGGAATTATAACTTGGCGTTGCGGTGAACTGAAAGAGCGAAAGTATGCTATGATATATATAGTCATGCGAGAGTATATTCTCCACCTTTTGCATAATGCGATTTTTATAGCTCAACATCTCAGGAGAATGAGGTGAAAACCAGAAAATAGCCGGAATGTGCATTTGTTCCTCTTGCACCAAAAAATAAGGTGCGCCGTGTAGATATAACCCCTTCTCTCCCAGAGATTCTCCATGGTCTGAAACATAGATTAGAGCCACATCTAAGTTATTGTCATATCGCAATAAAAACTCGATACTTTTTCTGATAAAATCACTGGTATAATATATCGTATTGTCGTAGCTATTGACGATTTCATCATTACTACATCGGTTAAAATACACGCTATTACAACCTGGCATAAATTTTTTAAACTGTTCCGGCACTCTTTTGTAGTACGCTGGGCCATGGCTACCTTTTTGATGTAGAATAATTAAATTATCTGCATTAGCGTCAATTAATTGATCCATATCCTTTAGCATGTCTTCATCGCGCACCTCCTCATCTCCATCATTATTATCGATATTATAGTAACTGATGTTTGGAACGCGATTACATACGCTCTGGCATCCGGAGTTATTATCTAGCCATCGCACATTCACCCCACCTTTTTGCAATAAATCTAGTAGATTTTCGTATTTTTGCGCAGTGGCTAAATTAAATTCTGCGTGAGGCAGATGAGAAAAAATACATGGCACAGATAATGCCGTGGTCGTGGCGCAAGAGTAAAAGAGCGGAAGGTTGACAATCTGCTGCGCCATTTGCCAATCAGTTAATGGCGCATTAGTATTTCTGTTATATCCGTTAAGACTAAAGTTTTTCGCGCGGGCAGCTTCACCTATAATTAATATAACTAATTTTTTCCTCTTGGAAGGTGTTGTGATGTTATCTTTCTGAAAATCTAACGATATTAATGGTTTTTGCATAACAACTGCCCGCGGCAGAAGCTTTGCTGTTAAACGTATAGCAGAAGATAAGTAACCACTTGGTAGACTTATATATTGCAAGTTTTTATTTATACGTACAAACGATGAAACACTTTTATAATTACAAACAAGCAACAAGAGGAACAAGAACATGCATATTGTGCAAGTTAATAGCTTAAAACCGATTAACTTGATATAACATTGAGTTGGTGTCACGCTAACGTGGTTCCAAAATAAAAACGCGACAGTAACGCTACTCAATATATAATACACAAGATGGCCGCTAAGCAATTCCATACATTCTTTATAGTCTGTCGACAAAACATTAAGCATCATGTCTGTGTTCAGATATATTCCATAAGTATTAATAAAATACATCACACAGCCATTGATAGCAAAAAAGACATAAGATAATGGCTTAATGGTTTTAGGAAAAAAGAGGAGAGAGTAGATGAGATGAGAAGAGATAAAATTAAATGCAAAACCAACAATCAGCAAGATGATAGAGTTACTTTCATGCCATATGCGAGATAGCAATGGATAGGAAAAAAGACAGCTGTTCAGAAAAGACAGAGCGTTAGTTGTAGATATCAGCGTTATATTCTTTTTAAGCATAATAAAAAACTCACCTAAAAACTAATCTAATAAAATTTAAGGCAAAAAACCAACTTAAAAACTTTTAAAAATAAATGCTCTTAAAAAAACAAATACTCTTAAATTCCGACCCTAACACCTATAAGAAAAATATAACCCCTCAGTTTTTTATGATCACTCTTACCATCCTTCACTAAAGCGGTTGCATCATAAAAAGTACATTCTCCATAAGGCATAATACCTCGAAAAGGCTTATAGTCAGCTGCTAAAGTGGTAATATGAGTGCGACTACCAGCATTAAAGCCATTCAGATAGTTTAGGCTAGCAGAAAATTTATCATACTCATATCTCATACCTACTGCCCAAGCGCGCCTTTTGGTATTCACATTCTTTTGATCTAACTCCCTTAGCACGAAACTCTTAAGGAAGTCTATATAAGACGCCGCAAATGACCATTCTTTATAACGTAACTCCGAACCAATAGTATAAGTTGCTAGATTATGCAGTTTTAAATCTATTCTTTCAGCTGGAGTGATAATTTTACCATGCTTTCTTATAGCTGCCTTAAATGGTATTATTTGGCCATTTTCTCCTACTATTGCAGTTTTAACGCGCATTCCAGAACTGGTCTCGAATTCGTTAGTAATGCCATATCCTATAGCATTTTTAACAGAGAATTCATAATTAGATGTGTCTTTGAACGATGCATAGCTAGATTCTCTAATAGAAGCATTAGAGCCTAAATTAGAAGTATCTGGCACATAGCTAATGCCCAACTGACAGCCGTATACTTTAGGAGTGAAATAGGTAATTTTTCGAGAATATTCAGACTGTGTACCGACTCTCATTTTACCATCAATAAAATTTCCAAAACCAGTCATGAAAGCTACCGTAGTAGCATATTTATTACGGAAAAGTGGCTCCCACGAACCTACAGTACCAGATGCAATAGAATAAGCCGTGATGCGCATTTTGCTGGTCGCGCTTTTTTCAGATCCGAGTTCTAGTTTGCCACTGTTACCAATTAAATAAAGACCCGAAGAAAAAGTACGGTCATTCAGCGACGTGGTTTCTAGATCTAATTTGCATCCATATTCAAAAGCTTCCCCCGAAGTATTGCGAATATCTAAATTAGCGTGCACAGAACTCGAAAAACCATAATATGGTTGAAAACCAGAAAATAATTTATTTTTTTTCTCATTGTCGTTATTGTTATATCCCATCACTTTAAAATCAAAGGCTGTCTGTAACTTCACAACCACCCCTCCATCAACAGACTTTTTAGTCATGGGTTTAACGGATACGCTGGGCAGAGAAACCTGTGCACCGCCATCCACATTAATAGGCGCAAAAGATGCGCTCGCACACAGAGCGTAACCACTATAACCTACAATCGTGATTAAAGTAAGAATTTGCTTCCAGGATAAATTTTGCATAAGCTTTTGCGCGTATTAAATAAAAATGGAAATATTTTTAATAATAATTTTCTTTAAATGAGAGTAGACGTTTTAGACGATATCCGGTGATTTTGTTAACATTTCTGTTTTTTTCTTATGATAAAGTTCCGCAAAATCTATAGGTTCTATCATTAAAGGTTGGAACCCGCCATCACGTGTTATGTCAGAAATAATCCTACGTACAAACGGGAAAAGTATACTAGGACAATAGACTGATAACAAAAACTCATATTGATCTTGAGGTATGTTAATCATTCTAAAAACCCCGGCATACTTCACTTCCACAATGAATAGTGTGAGCTTTGTGTTATGAGCCTTAACACTAATGTTAATCTGTACTTCAAAGACATGTTCTTCTTCTAATCCGCGAACCGCCAAGTCTAATGACATACCAAGTTGTGGCGGTTCAGACATATCTTCTACAGACGCAGGAGAGGACGGATTTTCAAACGATAAATCCTTAAGATATTGGTGCTGTATGCTAATATGAGATTTTTCTGCTTCAGACATGAACTATGGGCGTGCGGGCCTTTTTTAATTACTAAATTATTATTAAAGAAATGTATAGCAAGATGAAGAATAGCGCTCATCAAGATGGCGGAAATTATATCATATTAAAAATAATTGTCAACGATGATTGATCAACTATAAGTTAGCATCGAAATTTCAATCACCACTTCTCTTGCGTTCGGAGTTACGTTATAAAGAATGGTCATTTGCGGCGTCTTATATAGACTTCCTTAAG
>NZ_JACVVM010000061.1 GCF_016751895.1 Candidatus Sarmatiella mevalonica
TTAAAGCGTTTAACCGTCCTTGCTGCATAAAACAGGTAAAAATACATCTATTTAGGCTTATAACAAAACTAAAACAGCTAAAAATGAGATTAATTTCTGATTTGACTAAAAAACTATGCAGTTTTTAATAGCAAAATCCTTATAAAATCACTCAAACTCCTTATAAAATCACTCAAACAAAAATTTTAACTACAAAATTTTCTAAAATCTCATCTTACAACGGTCCCTCTTTCGAAACTCACTCATGATGAGCAAATGCGAGGAGTATACGAAGCACATAGCCGCAGCGTACATGAAGTGCGTGAGGACTTGCGCATCGACAGCGTCGCCACAGTTGCCATCAGGAGTAGAGTTAGGAAAGAGGTCTAATGGAAAAAGCTAGAAGTTTAGAAGTAATACTACCGATAGCCCGCGCCTTCCATGCGGCAGATCAATGTCTATACGAAGGAAGCGGTTGGCCAGAGCCGAAAGGAGAAGCGGAGCCTGAATATTATTTAGAAAAAACATTAACATACTCAACACTCTCTACAATCGAAAATTTTACGAATCTTATAAGCGAAGGTCATATTCTTAACGATCATAATGGAAGAACCTTCACAACAGTGCTAAAATCTCTAGCATTTTATTACTTAGGCGTACCACCATTGATGATAGAAACTGGGTTTTTAGACAAGGAAAGTAAGGCTGGGATCACCGCACTACTAGTACTTGGTATGGAAAGGATGCAAAAGCAAATTGATAGTGGAAAATATTTCGATTTAGCCATTATTGATCCTGATAAAGAGGACCTAGAGTGGCCTACTAAAAAGGATCTAATTGATATATTAAAAAAATCAGCGCACATGATGATCTCAAAAGCGCATTTAAAACGGTGACACGATCCTCCCAAACGGATAAAATGACCTTGTATAATGCTTTGAATTACGCAAGCGCCTGGCAGAAGCCTGATCGAGAACAGAAAGATCCATTCACCCAAACACTTCAACAAAATGCATAGTGATGATGAATATAACTGATTTTTAGAACTTTTTAGAACTTTCTCGCACATCCATTCCTTTACAATCATCGTAAAAAGTGGTAAATTCTTCGGTTGATAGCAACTTCCAAATCAAACGCCCCTCATTGAACCTCATTGATGAGGGCGTTTGGTCTTGGCTGTTAACTTAAAAATTTTATTACTATTCATCAATTCAATATAAATATCCAATAAAATATCCAATAATTAAAATTTAAATAATTTTTAAATAATTTAAATAATAAAAATACATTAGACTTGTTCCTCAACAAACATTGCTTTCGAAAAAATGAATAAAATAACCACTGCATTAATAAAAAACATACCTAACACATTGCTCTACCTCCTACTACTACCCTGTGCACTCACTGCCTGCGATAATAACAAACGAACCAGAACAATAGCGGAGCTCACCACCTCACTAGAAGTACAGCATCAAGAAGATGTAGTAGTACAAGAGATAGACTCATACAATCTTTTTAGCAAAGATCAGCAACGCTCCTCTTTTAAACTCACTCCAGCCCCAATACAGGCTAAGCCTTTAGTGCATAATAACATACTGTATGCTGTAGACTCTAAACTCAACGTCGTTGCATTTAATTTACTATCTAAAAAAATTCTCTGGTCCTCACATCTCATCTCTCACGCCAATGACAAACATATTGGAGGTGGCGTTGCTCTAGACGGAAACAAACTATACGTTACAAACGGCTCCCGCTCGTTATTTACAGTAGATGCGGATAACGGAAAGGTGTTGTTTACTAAAGATTTCGATGATGTTATCAGATCCGCGCCCTTGGTTGTTGCGCCCAATAAGGTGTTTGTACGTACAGTAAATAATAAAATCGCTTTGCTGGATGCGAGCCAATCAAAAATATTATGGATGCAAGAGGGGTTAACGCAACCATTATCTTCAAACATACACGCTGCACCAGTGCTATATAACTCCAACATTTTAGTATTTTATAATTCCGGTGAGATAGCATTATTTAACAAAGAAAACGGGCAACCAGAAAAAGTAATTAATTTATCTAAAGCCGACGGAGATAGCGTAATACAGTCCTTAGACGCAAGTTTTGCCTGCGAACCGATAATAGATGGGGATTTTGTATATCTGGCACTTAATAACAAAAAACTAGTAAAGTTAAAACTATCTGATTTTAGCATTGTCTGGAGCAAAGAAGTAGACGGTATACAAGCAATCAAAATTAACAGCAATAATTTATTTGCTTTAAATAACGCAAAACAATTAGCAGTTTTAAATGCTAGCAACGGCAACATCAAGCGCGTCTATAACCTGGTGCATCAACACAAAATGTCTAAAACTCCACCAGAATTCTTGCTGCAACCTCTTGTAGACCTTTCAGATTCACGCCTATCCATGGTTGTGCTTGGCGGTCATAAAACTTACAGAGTGGATTTAACTCAGCCTTATACTTCTCAGAGCGATTCAAATGCGCTAGTGTCTGTTGTGAAGCATCAGCCAGCGCATCAATATTTATGGGATGAAAATAAAGGTCTAATTTTTATTCATGGTAATAAACTCGTAATATTATCTAATAAAACTACTAAAGAATTATCTTCCTAAAAAAACTATCCAAGAAAAATCCTTAAGAAAATAAAAACTACAATATGTGGCAACCGCAAAATAGCATAATTCATTTCGTTGGTATAGGCGGTATTGGTATTAGTGGCATTGCGAAACTAATGCATGGCCTGGGTTATAAAGTGCAAGGTTCTGATATTGCAGCAAACTCTAATACCAAGCGTCTAGCAGATATGGGGATAAAAATTTTCATCTCTCATAAACCCGAAAATGCAGCCACCGCATCCTGCGTCGTAATATCTAGTGCTGTCAATAAAGAAAATCCAGAGGTAGCTCACGCTATAGCAAACAAGATTCCGGTCATTAGTCGCTCACAAATGCTCGCGGAACTAATGCGACTTAAAACGTCAATAGCCATTTCTGGTTCACACGGAAAAACTACCACTACATCGATGGTGGCTAATCTATTTAAGCATAATAATTTAAACCCTACTGTGTGCATTGGTGGTATAATGAATGATACTGATGCAAATGCATATCTGGGCTCTAGCCAATATTTTATAGTAGAGGCGGATGAATCCGATGCTACTTTCATCAAAATCCCTGCTAGCATAGCAGTTATCACTAATATTGACCCCGAACATCTCGATTTTTATCATAGCTTTGATAATCTTCTCTCAAGCTTTAAAACCTTCATCACCAACCTACCATTCTATGGCTTTGCTGTTTGCTGCTTAGATCACGAAAGAGTGAGCGCATTAGTGCAACAAACGCACGAGAGAAAAATTATTACCTATGGTATAGATAACGAACAAGCGCAGGTAAGGGCTGTGAACATTAAATATTATGATTATCACTCTGTGTTTGATGTAGTAGCGAACTTAAATAGTAATAGAATCTTAATAGAGTCGCTAACCCTCTCTGTGCCAGGTAAACATAACATACTCAACAATCTAGCTGCCATAAGTATAGGATTAGAGCTGGACTTTGGCGTTAAATCTCTCGTAGAAAGCGCACGCAGTTTTAATGGGGTGCAGCGACGTTTTACCAAAATAGCCTCCTTTCAAGGCGCTGATGTGATTGACGACTATGCTCATCATCCAGAAGAGATTAAAGCAACATTAGCAGCAGCAAAACTGATTGCGCGTAATAGATCGAGCAAAGTGCTATCTGTCTTTCAACCTCATAGATATACTAGACTGCGTGATTTGTTTGAGCATTTCGCTCTATCTTTTCAAGATGCTGACGTTGTGTATATCACAGATGTATACAGCGCAGGCGAGGAGCGGATAGATGGCTTCTCTGCGCAACATCTAGTAGACGAAATTAATCAAATACAAAGATCTTGCTCTGCTAATAAGACTCGGCTTGCACGCTACCTACCGTTAACTCAAGAAGATATATTGCTCGCATTAACCAGCGACGTTGAAGAGCAAGATGTAGTTGTTATGATGGGCGCCGGTAATATCTCAAATTTTGTTAAACAATTATTTCATGTGTAGTTATATAGAACAAGAGCTACTGCATGCTCCAACAGCACCTGGAGTTTATCAGATGCTTGATGGCCAAGGAAAGGTGATTTATGTTGGAAAAGCAAATAACTTACGAACACGCATTGGTTACTACACTAAACATGACCTCACCGGCAAAACTGCGCTTTTGGTACAAAACGTCAGACGATGTGAATATTTAATATGCAATAGTCCAGACAGCGCATTGATACTAGAGGCGCAGCTTATTAAAAAACTTCAACCTAAGTTTAATATCCTGCTAAAGGATAGCAAGGGTATTTGTTATATTACAATAGACTTAAGCCATCAATATCCAAAAATAGAGAAGCATAAAGGTAGAATAGATTTTCAAACATTAAATAAAAATACAAAATGTTTCGGTCCATTCGTGTCTATTAAACAAGTAGAGCATACTATAAAAGAACTATGCGATTATTTTCGAGTCAGAACTTGTAGCGATTATTTCTTTTCTACTAGAAAGCGTCCTTGTTTACAATATCAAATAGGTTTGTGTAGCGCCCCATGCGTTAAAGAAGTAGATCAAGAGCAATATGCAGATAATATCAAGCAAATTATAGATTTTCTTTCTGGCAAAAATTATCTACAAGAAAAACTACTAAACCAAATGGAAGAGTTTAGTAGGCAGATGCGTTTTGAAGAAGCGGCGAAGGCCAGGAATAAAATTAGAGCCTTAAGTTATTCTCAAGCTTCTGGTAATACTATTCCTCATTCAAAATCAGATGTTGACATCATCGCCTTCGTTTTCAAGCAAAAATACTGCGCTATAAAAGTTTTTTCATATCGTAACCGTTTTTATCATACTTCTACTGATTATGCATGTGAACTAATAGATAATGACAATTCCGAAAGCATAACGCAGTTTTTCATAGCGTTTTATCAACATAATACTATACCGGAAGAGATTATAGTTAATATTAACGTGCAGGAAGCGGCGGCAATTGAAAATTTATTTTTGTCTACAAAGAACAAAAAAGTGAAAATAACAAATCCATACAACAACTCCTTGCGCTCCATCATGAATAATGTGGAAGACAATGCTCATGCGGCATTAGAGAAGTTTCTAGATAAAGCTGTGCAAGACTCTTGTAATCTGTTAGAGTTGCAAAAAATTTTAGGTCTCTTAAAACCTATACGTAGGATAGAAGTATACGATAATAGCCACATCAGTGGAGCATTTGCTGTAGGCGTAATGGTGGTACTCACCTCTGATGGGTTTGATAAAAGGGAATATCGCAAGTTCAACGTAACTCACCCAAAACAAATACCAGACGACTATTACATGCTGTCTCATGCACTAACAAAAAGATTATCAAAATTGTGTGAAGGTTACGAGAATCAATCAAGACAAGGCCATGAAAAATTTATACAAGATATACCAGACGTCATGTTAATAGATGGGGGGGTGGGGCATTTTAATATAGCGCATAATCTACTCAAACAATATAATTTAGACGACAGAATAGCCGTTATAACCATCGCCAAAGGTGAATATCGTAATAAAGGCGGAGAATCCTTTTATACTCACAACGGCCCTTTTACACTAGATAATGACTCTTCTCTTATGAAATACCTACAAATCGCGCGGGACGAGGCTCATAGATTTGCGCTGAATGTGCATAAAAGAAGGAGGAGTAAGGCTCTTTCTCATTCAATACTAGACAATATGCATGGTATTGGCCCAGCAAGAAAGAAAAAATTACTAACATACCTGGGATCTGTGGAGGCTGTAATGCAGGCTAGTGCAGAACAAATTCGTATGGTGCCAGGCATTAGCGATGATATTGCTCAAGAGTTAGTGAAAATACGTAAAAGTATGATGGAGTAGCAATGGATATAGAGGGAATATAAATTATGAGCTGGACAACAGAAGAGATACTTACCGCACTAGATGAGCTGCTTGTTAGATTCTTTCCGAAGCCCGCTCATGATGAGCAAATGCCAGAAGCATACGAAGCGCAGAGCCGCAGCGTACATGAGGTACATGAGAATTTCGAGCCAGCAACACAGCCACAGTTGCCATTAGGAGTAGAGTCTATTAAAGCTCATGCTACCAACAGCGAGAAGCACAACGTTATACGCTTCAACTCCAAACTCATTCAAAATAATGACATTTTTATAGCTATAAGTGGTGGTAATGGAGATGGGCATTTATATGTAGATGACGCTATTTCAAGAGGCGCTAGCTGCCTAATTATCAGCAACGAGCAGGTTTTTGATAGTCTAGTTCTATCGCATACTAACAAATGCATAGTGTTGGTTAATGATGCTCAAGAGGCGCTGCAAAGCCTAGCTATATATAAGAGATCCAAAGTACCAAGCACCACATGCATCATTGCAATCACCGGTAGCCTTGGCAAAACCAGTACTAAGGAGGCTCTAGGACAGTGCTTGAGCGCGATAGATGACTCAACTTTTGTATCTTACAAAAATTTTAATAATTATTTAGGGCTCTTGATAAACCTAGCATCGCTGAACGAAAACGCGAAATACATGGTGTTTGAGCTTGGTATGAACTGTAGCGGAGAAATAGCGCAACTATCAAAGTTACTACAGCCAAATATAGTAATAATTACCAATATCGCTCATGTTCACTTGGCATTTTTCCAAGACTTACGTGGCATTGCTAGCGCGAAAGCGGAAATTTTTTGCGCACATCCAAACATAGCAATTATAAATGCAGAAAACGAATACTCCACCCTTTTGCATAAAGCAAAGGCATGCGCCGTAGAGCGGATCTACTCCTTTGGATCTAGCCAAGAACACGGTGAATTAATTGGATATGAAGCACTGCGGGAGACTGGTGCAACTAATGATGGGGCGCGAGTGAAGCTTACCTTTAATATATTGGGTCAAACAGTTAGTTTCGTAAGAGATAAACTACCAAAACATTTTGCTCAAAACTGGGTAGCTCTTCTTATTTTAGCAAAAGTATTGAACCTTGACATCAATAGATTCTGCGAGTCTCTCACCCTCTTCCACTCAAGTAATTTGCGTTTTGAGCTATGCAGCGCTACGTTTTGCGATATAAAGTACTCTATTATCGCCGATTGCTATAATGCAAGCCCCACCGCGACCAAATGTGCGTTACAATATCTAGCAGACTTCTCGAATAAAAATAAAATTGCCGTGCTTGGCCAAATGCTAGAACTTGGCGAGCGAAGTAAAGAGATGCACGTGGCCTTGAGAGAAGAGATTGTAAACGCTAATCTTTCTGCTCTAATATTGATTGGGGATGATTGGTATGATCTGTATGAACAATTAAAAAATTATACACTACTTCAGCATCTGTACTTTTTCTCGACGTCAGACACAAGCACGCATAAACTTGGCGAAGCATGCTATAGCGATGGGTGGGAGACGAGAGTGAGCGAGCTGTTACTGAGTATTATAACGCAAGATGCAGTGGTATTACTGAAAGCCTCTAGATCTTTTAAATTTGAAAGGATACTAGATGTTTTACGCTCTACAATAAATTAATTAAGAACCAGTCACGTAAAATATTGAAATATAAAGAAGAATTGCTATAATAGGCGTCAAAAAAAGAGAAAAGATGTCAAAAAAATATAGTAGCGACACTAGTGATAAAGAGTGGGAATTAATAGAAAAAGGGACCGTTGTAAGATGAGATTTTAGAAAATTTTGTATTTTGTAGTTAAAATTTTTGTTTGAGTGATTTTATAAGGATTTTGCTATTAAAAACTGCATAGTTTTTTAGTCAAATCAGAAATTAATCTCATTTTTAGCTGTTTTAGTTTTGTTATAAGCCTAAATAGATGTATTTTTACCTGTTTTATGCAGCAAGGACGGTTAAACGCTTTAAATTAAAACAGATTGCATTCATAAATTCAGCAAATTGATTTTTTGCTATTCCTACATATCGCAGTCGTTTATTATCCTGAGCAAACACCCTTTCGAAAGGAGATCTAATGTAAGTATAATAGCGGTCGAGATCAAAATTCTTTTCCTTCATATTGTTTTTCTTAATAGCACATAGATGAACTCCCTTACGAGCCGCTGCTATCCTGGCGGGAGCAACGCAATAACCTTTGTCAGCATATGTAGCTC
>NZ_JACVVM010000062.1 GCF_016751895.1 Candidatus Sarmatiella mevalonica
AAAATATACCATCCCATAAACGTCTGGCATCCCTAGGGGGCGGCCTGCCTTGTTTCCCCCTTCTTTTGTAAATTATCTTTTCGACTACGGCCCATTCTTCATCTGTTAAATCACTCGTATAGCTCGTTGACATCTCATATCCTCCCTTTGATGCCAATCATAACGATGTCCCTCCAATACTTCAACCTTTTGCGTGACTGGTTCTTACTCAGCTAAAACGCTCAATCAAACATATGCGTGGTATTGACATGAAAAAATTTGTGCCAATGAATTCATGAACTTTTTAAAAAAACTTGATAGTCGAGTCATATAAGAAACTACCGAAAACAGGCTAAATATAAGGCTCAACAGATATTAAAAAGGATTTTAGATTATGAGTCTACTATTGATTTCAATTTCTATTTTCTTCAATTATTACATAAATTGTAGGGTGCTATGAAAAGTTATAATGCTTTGCGGATTTTCTTTAATACTCACGCCTCAGCTTCATTTATCTATACTTCGATTTATGCATTTTTCTTTTCTTCGCTTGTGTTTGAACTTGCGTTTTAGAATAGCTGTAATCTTGTCTCAAATCTCTAATATACCCCACCCACACTTTTTTCCAGCCATTTTGATGGGTATTTTTGGGAATAATGGAATATCGCACTACATTGCTAGCACTTTTGCGCGCATATTCCTGAGCTAGAAATGGCGGTACTATTTTATCTTCACCGCCGCACAAGTGCAGCTGAGGAATGTGTTTGATGGCGATAGCGTAATCAATCGGGTTCATAGAACTCAACATGGGTTTTACTGAATGATAATGATTAAACGCCGCAATATCCAAATTACCAGCAATGGTTACAATGTCTTTAGTTCTAGGATTGATTGATGCAATTAATATTGCAATACCACCTCCACCAGAATAACCAACTAAACTAAATGCTGAGTTTTTGGCGATAGTATTAATTACTTCATTAATAGAATCCACAACTACAGGAGACATGCGACCATCAGTCCAATAGGTAAAATCTAAACACCTTGCATTTAATGCTACATCAGTGTATTGACAGGGTCTTGAGATATACACCACATTAGGCCGCGGATCAATTGCGGCTAATGGCAATAATACTTGAGTACGTGGCGTAGGATCTTCGGATATAGTGCTTTTATTAATAAATGCTAAACCATCGCCTTCGATATAGAACACATAATCGCTAGTAGGATCAAGCGCTTTACTATAAACAGTAATAGCAAAATCTTTTGTTTGCACAATTGACCTCTTAAGAGGGCCGGCAGCTAAATCGGCGTTATATACTCTTAACTGATGCTCAGAAAATCTGCCAGCACAACCCTGACAAATAAATAGCACAGTAAACAACATGCAATGCTCTGCGCGCAGCAGTCGCAACAGGACGTTCATAAGTTGAAAATAAATTTGCATAGTGCTATGATAAGATTTTTTAGTATCTCGCGACTCGTCTGGTACGCATGAACAGGAGTATGAATTTATATTTATATGTTCAATCTTATACACTCAGTTATTTTGTTTTAGTTATTTTGTTCGCAATTTTGAGCTGTATTAAGCCAAATGGCAATTTGCTCGTCAGACACTCCTACATCTCCAACAATTCCACGAAACTCTTTTACATCCAAAGTAGTTAGATCTATCAAACTTTTTATTCCTTCTCGGGCCAGTAACAATATTTTATCTAAATCAATTTCTAATAACTCCAATAACCCTTGCTCCACTCCTAATGCTTCGAGTTCCTGCATGATAACATTTTGTTGATTCTCTAAATATTCGCATGCACGCTCTCTCAATTCCCGAGCAATAGCAGTGTCAAACTCCTCGATAGCCTCTAAATCCTCCAGTTCTATCATTGCTAGTTCATGCACAGAATGGATGCCATTTTTAATAAGGATACCAGAAATTTGTTCATCTATATCAAGATGTTGTATATACTGCTCAATCATAGCTTGTATATTATTTTCTTCTTTAGCATTGGCCTGAGTATGGCTAAGAATTTTAATCTTCCACCCAGTTAGCCTAGAAACTAACCTAGCATTCTGTCCTCTACTACCTATTGCCACGCTTAACTGATCATCAGCCACAACAACTTCCGCGCTTCTCTGCTCTTCATCTATTAATATTTTCAATATTTGAGTTGGTTTCAGTGCGTTCACAATAAACTGCACATCATTTCTATCCCAAGAAACGAGGTCAATCTTCTCGCCATTCAATTCGCTACGCAGGTGTTTGATCCTAGAGCCTCTAGCTCCCACGCATGCGCCAATAGGATCCACGTGACTATCAGAAGAAAAGACGGCAATCTTAGATCTGGAGCCCGGATCTCTTGCTATTGAATGTATTTTAATGATATTCTCCTGTATCTCCGGCACCTCCATTTCAAGCAATCTTAATAAAAAATTATCATTTGCTCTAGAAAGCAAAATCTGCTGGCCCTTTAGAGTGGATTGCACGTCATAAATATAAGCCCTTACTTTATCGCCGATTCTAAACGAGTCACCGCGCATCATTTCTTCTTGTTTAATCAAGCCTTCGGTTCTACTAAATTCTATCACCACGCCTCTAGAATGGACAAATTTCACAACTCCAGTAATGATTCCGCCTACTCTATCTTTAAACAACTTATATTCACGCTCCCTCTCTGCTTTCACAATACTATCTCGCATAATCACACGCGCCCTCTGCGCAGACACGCGCCCTAGATCTATTGGTGGTAAGGGTTTTTTACACTCGCTACCTATTTCTATATCAGGATCAATAGATAATGCCTGAGAAAGCTGAATACTATTCAAATCACCATTCGTTTCGGCGTCTGGCACTACATGGCACAACTGCCAAAGGCCCACTTGGCCAGTTTTTCTATTAATTTCTACCTTAATATTGCAATCTTGGCTATATCCTCTTCGTGCCGCAGTACATAAAGCATCTTCTAGAGCGTTAATCAAACTGTCGCGAGGCAAACCCTTCTCTTTTGAGATAGCCTCAATAATCTGTAAAATTTCTGTGTTTGGAGCATTGAACATACCAATCATACCTTTAATAAACTTAATTGAAATAGCAAATAATTCATCACTCTCTTTTAATAGTCAGCACTATTCATACAGGTGCTTGGGCTTACTTCTAAATATAAGAGAAGTATATTAAGCACACTATACACAGTCAAGACTAAAGATGAGGGGTAAATACTTAACCTGAGTCTCTAGATAAACCTAACTTTGAGGATATCCTCTTGCAAAACTTTGCTCCTTCGCGGGTACCGCGTCTTTGTCGTCGATGCGAAACCATAACTTAACTCCATATACGTCAGAAGTTCCGTGCTGCGCATGCTCCCTGCATTTGCTCCTCATGAGTGAATTTTGCAAAGAGGTTTTATATACAAAATCAGTCTTATCGCGCTCATAATACTCGATTATTATACCTCTCAATCATACATCTATCAACATACTACTTATCTGCAAGTGTTTGAGTAAGATTCAATGCATAATTCAATCTTCTAGAAACCTCGCGATAATTTTTGCCGCTATGATCTTGATCAGATAATAAGTCAAAGCCTAGTCTTTCGTGTGTATCAATATCTAACATTCTACAATTATCTAAGCTAATTTCGTCTGCTAATACTAATACATCACCTTCTTCTTCATGAAAAATCTTACCAAACTCTAGTTGACATTCTAACAACCTAATGCCAATTGCCGCAAAGAAGCCGCTAAGATAGTGATACACCCTAAATGCTAAGCTTTGTACCGCCTTTAAATCTTCTATATCTATACAATTTAAATTTACTAATTGATATTCGTTAATGCTAGATAATTTATTCTCTTCGGTTTTTTCTCTATAACTTTTTAATGCAAAGTCTATCATGGCCTTGTCAAATACATAACCTTCCTCCATTCCAAACTCCTCCACATACTTGCCGCACGCTGCGCCAGTAACATATACTTTCATTGGCAACATATCAGCCATTTTGACCAACTGTTCGTGCATATTAATTTTTTTTACAAAATGGTTATCCACACTAATTATTTGTAGTTTTTGCATTAGCAGCGAGGAAATGAAGTTGTTAATAGAACCCTTGCCTAAAATAGAAATGATCTTACCATCTTGTAGTTTGATACGATCTGTAAATTTTAAAATCGCATCATCCTCTCGTAGATTATATAATACTTTAGAACTACCTTCTTTATTGAGCATTTTAGTTTTATACATAAGGGGCTTTTATTAAGGTTTTTATATTAAATTAAAGTAAAAAGTAAATTGGGGGGTGTTAGGCGCGCTGTTAACAGTATGTTACAATTTATAGCATAAATTACGATATAAATCCAAATAAAACTAGACAGCAAAGCTGCATCGAAATTATACTATAATTATTTACGTAATTCAATTTTCACTTATATGTTGCATTCTTTTGTTCTGCGTCCAGTACGCGTCTTGTGCTGTTTTTTTAGTTTATGTCTTGTGTTTTGCTCTACAGCGTGCCTTGCAAACGTTACGGATAGCATGGATGTGTTAAAAATAATTGATGCAACAGCGCAATTAACCGATAAATCAGATCCAAAAATGCCGGATGCATTAGTGGACTTAGAAGTATATAATAATTCTACTGGAGAGGTGGTGATTATTGGTGCGTCTAGCGGAAATACGGCTAATAACACAGAGCTTGTGATGCAAGATGAGCACGGGAAGTTGCAAATTTTGAGTGAAATTAGTATACCTTACAACACTACTTTTCGCTTTAGCTCACAGCGTATTTTTATTGCATTATATGGTCTCAAAAAGAGATTGTTGCCAAAAGATACAATATATGTACAAATAAAATGTAAAGATATACTGGCTAATCGTGATATACGAGTGTTAGTAAAGTAGCGCTGCTCTAAGTTGCAGCTTGATGGAATGGTGAAAAAGTAGTTTTCGCGGGGCTTTGCGCGTGGAATCGACCAGTATCAAAAAGCATCAAAATAAAAATTGCGATTTATTAGATTGAATAAAGATTTTGCGATGAAGTAGTTTGACAGGCGCACCTTTTTCTTATAGAATATGAGCTGGCTGCGTTACCCGTTTTGTTAATAGCAGTTGTGCGCGAGTGCATCACGTCATTTTTGCTGGAGGGATGGCCGAGTGGCTTAAGGCGACGGTTTGCTAAACCGTTATACGGGTTTATTCCGTATCGGGGGTTCGAATCCCCCTCTCTCCGCCAGATTTTTTAGGAATAACTTTTCTCACCGTCATTGTGAGCATAGCGAAGCAACCCAGAAACCCCAGTATTCGCGGGCCTTCCGGCGTTTTAGCGTTGCACCACATACGTACCTCCCTTTCTCCAATTTCGCCATTTTACCCCCAAAATCTCCATTTTCAGCCTCTTCATCTCCGCTTGCATCGAACACTCGGCCCGAAGGTACGCATGTCCTCAAACCCTTGATTCGCCTGGGTTTCAGAGGATTGAGGTTTTTTGACCCCTCACTTTTTAGAGAACGAAAACCGGAGTAGCGATTGGGATTCGAAATGGAGAAAACAAGGTAAATCAAGGGATGGAAAGCAGTTTCTGCTATCCTTCCAAAATGAAATATGGTATGTTTACATATGTTATGCGCAAGAAAAAACTGAATTTGATGAGTGTTAAAAAGGAAAAATATGTCCCAACTAATTGATCTTTACCGCCAAGCCGAAGACTACTTTTTCAGAGGCATTGCCTCAAAATGCTTAGAATTAGGCGATGGGGCTAATGCTTATATGACCGGCGGTGCTGAACTCAATTTTATTTACATTACAAGAAATACAAACGCTCTGGATAAAATTTTAATCCAAGGAAAACAGTTTTTCGGCCAGGATAACCTCTCTTTTGATGTAATCATTCCACAAGAATTATGCACGCCTCAAATGGCAGATATTTTAAATACCATGGGTTACCCCGAGAAAAGCAAATCAGTTTCAATGGTTGTGGACTTAGATAGATTTGCAACTGACCAAACTGCGGGTTTTGATTCTGAAACTACGATCAAACCGAATGATGATCAATTAAATGACTGGATGATGCCATTGATAGGCGCATTTGAATCTACTTTTGAAATCTGTTAGATCTATGCAACCACCCATGAAAATGCCTTAAAACGGAATATTAATCTTCGCCATTTCAGCTTATATAAACAGAATGAACCAATCTCATCGATCACCCTGTCAATGCACGACAACACCATTGCAAGGATAGACGATGTGGGGACTCTACCTGAGTTTCAAGGCAAAGGATATGCTAGCGCGCTCATGCGTTACGTACTATCAGAAGCCAAAAGATTAGGTGTTCGCCATTGCTTTTTAGAGTCATCCGACTCAGGTCTTGGGGTCTATCAAAAACTTGGGTTTGAGCCTCTGTTTAAAAACAATATTTATTCGAGAGAAAGATGAGTTCTGATATTGGGATACACAGACCATGCTAATAAAACCTAATCTTAAAAACGAAGAAATCATTGCGTGTTTGCGGGATGCATATGGGCTGACTATAGAAAAAGTAGTATTTTTGCCTCTTGGCGCTGATTTCAACACAGCGGTTTATCGCGTGACAACCACTGACGGAGCAGACCACTTTCTTAAATTAGGGAGTGGTGGATTTTTAGAGGCTTCGGTCTCAGTTCCAAAATATTTGGCTGATCTTGATATCAAACAAGTGATCCCACCTCTTGCAACCAAAACTGGGCAACTGTGGGCAGGTTTGGCATCCTTCAAGGCAATTCTATACCCTTATGTCGAAGGTCGTAATGGCGTAGAAACCAAACTATCAGAAGATCATTGGTTCCAATTTGGGGCGGCCATTAAAAAGCTTCACAGCACCGATATTTCTGCATCAATAACAAAAGATGTATCACGAGAGACGTTCTCTTCCAAATGGCGCGAGACCGTCAAAGCATTTTTGGTGCGTATCGAAAGTGAGGTTTTTGAAGAGCCTGTCGCTGTAAAAATGGCACTGCTCCTGAAATCAAAAAGGTGCGAAATACTTAAACTAGTTGAGCGCGCTGAAGAGCTTGCGTTCGCAATCCAAAAACAGCCCATCGACTATGTTTTATGCCACGCTGATATGCATGGCTGGAACCTGTTTGTTGACAAAGAAAATGCTCTTTATATTGTTGACTGGGATACACTCATCTTTGCCCCCGTCGAGCGTGATTTGATGTTTATCGGCGCTGGTATTTGGGTGAGTTCCCTGACAGCCGCCGAAGAAGAATCACTATTTTATCAGGGCTATGGCCAAACAAAGATAAATCAGGATGCGATGGCCTACTATCGTTTTGAACGTATTATTCAGGACATTGGCGACTATTGTGAGTACATCTTTCTATCTGATGAAGGTGGTGACAATCGGATGCAATGCTTTGAGTATCTCAAATCTAATTTTGTGCCAAAGGGTACGATTGAAAGAGCATATCAAGCGGATAATATGAGAAAAGTGTTATGAGTATCAAACATGTTATAGGAATAGTAGCGCCATCTAGCCCAGTACCTGATGGGCTCATTAATCAATCAGTTGAATATTTCCATAAATTGGGATTTAAAGTAAAAACAGGAAAGCATCTCGATAAACAAGAATTATTTGCAGCTGGCTCTGATGAGCAAAGAGCAGCTGATATTATGGACTTCATCAAAGACCCAGAAGTTTCAATCATCATCACGATGAATGGCAGCACATACTGGGACCGTTGCGAGATGAGGTAATTTTTGTTATAATAAATCTCAAAAGAACGAGGTTTTCAAATGTCTTCAGCGCATCAAATTACAATGGTAAGTTTAAGAACCAGTCACGCAAAAGGTTGAAGTATTGGAGGGACATCGTTATGATTGGCATCAAAGGGAGGATATGAGATGTCAACGAGCTATACGAGTGATTTAACAGATGAAGAATGGGCCGTAG
>NZ_JACVVM010000063.1 GCF_016751895.1 Candidatus Sarmatiella mevalonica
TAGCTCCTATGGTATTTAATGGTTCATGTAATACCCAGCTATTCGAAAGCTGGGTAGAGCAATTCTTGATCAAAGAGCTAAAAGCTGGGCAAGTTGTGATAATGGATAACGCTGCATTTCATAGATCACAAAAGACAAAAGATCTCATTGAATCTGTTGGTTGTAAGGTAATTTTTCTTCCTCCTTATTCACCTGATTTTAACCCAATAGAGAAATTTTGGGCTAATATGAAGCGATGGGTTAAGCAGAAAATTTCTGACTTTCAGAGTCTTTTTGCTTCGTTATCTTTCTTTTTTAAATACGCTACCTCAAATTAATTTACTATAGTGATAAAGAGTGGGAGTTAATAGAAAAAATAATATACAGGCGAAAAGGTAAACAAGGTCGGCCACCATCTAAGGATGCAAGAAAGCTATGGGATGGAATATCCTATGTAACAAAAAATGGCTGTTTTTGGCGAGATTTATAGTAATTTAGGTTGAATTAGGTATTTTAAATAATTTAGATGCTTTGTCATAACTATTCCCAGCTTCTAAATATTGTACTACTTTTTCTCTTAAATCATTGCTATAGCTTTTTGTCATTTTTCCTTTCATTATAACGAAAAATTCTATCTAACTCAACCTAAATTACTATAGTTATAGATACCCTAGGTTATCCTATGAATATCGATGCCCACAGCGCAACCCCTCACGATAGCAACTGTGTAAAAAGAGTATTATTTGGTCTAAAGGAAAAATTTCCAAGATTAGTAAGGATTTTAGCGGACCAAGGTTACCAAGGAGATTTACAGAAGTAGTTATACCCACGCTCATGGTAGTTTGCTTACCATTGTTAAGCCTAAAGCTGGCACTAAGGGCTTTAGGTGTAACAGTGGAGATGGCTTGTAGAGCGCTCATTCGCTTGGCTTGGTAACTTTAGAAGATTGTCAAAAGATTACGAAATAACCACCTCTTCAGCTAAGGCTTTTGTACAATTGGCTTTTACAAAAATTATGATGAAAAACTTATCATGCGGTTTTACGTGACCAGTTCTTAAAGTTTAATATTATAGCTGGAATTATTAATTTCAAAAATGGATTTTATAATAAAGCATTAGCGACATAAAACACATCAGCTCTACGCCTAACATACTCTGTGTTTTTTTAAGTTCATAACTTACTTTCTTACGCAACAGCTTATTAAATACTTACTAGCCGATCGTGAGTTTATGAGCAAAGAATGGCTGGATTTTCTTATAGAAAGACAGATTAATTATTTTTGCTTTATACAAATTTCGTTGATCAATTGAGCGTCTGTTTTAAACTCAGCCGGATTTGATATTGAAAAAAGCCACTTTATCAGTCAGATCGGTTTATGAAGTTGGTTGCCGTTTGCGCTATTGCATCAGCAATAATTATAAAAAACAGTCTAATTCAAAACCGGCTAAATCCCATCAAAATTAGGACTAAAAAACTAATCCAAAACAATTAGTATCATTTACATATGAGTTAGATCATATAAGAAACTGCCTAAAACAGGCTAAATTCCTCAATTATTATATAAATTGTAGGGTACTATGAAAAATGATACGCGTCACTATTGTTGTGCGTAATGGAGAGTGATTTTTTTCGATAATGCGTATTTAAGGAATGATGATCACGCATAAGCCATCCAATTACCGCAGAACATTACTTATATTTCGTGGCAGCAGCGACGCTAAAACCAGAAAACTTACGATTAAAGTTCTTAATCTGTTGATTTTCTAGTACAACCTTCTCTCCTTTAGGGTTCCAAGCTGGATGCGATCTATAATCTATATCCATCAAAAATTTTTTACCAGTATAGGATGAATTAATTTGCACCGTTAAACCAGAATTACCTATAACTACTTCAACATCATTATACTGTGGATGTATATTTTTACGCATATATTTATACCTCTTAACTATATTATCACTGCACTTTTACTTCATATTTAAAGACATACCGCCTTCCTGACGAATCTTACTTTCAATCAGTTTTTTAATCCTATAAGCGTTTTGAGAAAGATTAGCGTTAGAAGCCTTCAAAATAAAACTATCAAACCCCCCATTCTTACTCACAGATCTTATGCAATTTGCTGTTACCCTCAGGCGATAAGTCAAGCCCATTATAGAACTAAAAAAGGATACGAAACGCAAGTTAGGTTTGAAACTCCTTCTTGTTTTGCGCTGCGAGTGAGACACGTTATTGCCATACATCACACCAACACCAGTTAATTCACAACAATTGCGAGAAGATCTTCTCTCTTTTGAACTTTCAGTCATAACCACTACTTATAAATAACTTTATTTTTATATTTTGATGCTGATTTTATTTATTTAATGAAAGAAAGCATTAAGTTTCCCATAGTCAAAAATTATACAACAACACACCCTACCAAGTCAATTGCCATCATGAGACAAAAATTCATTGATAATGATTTGATAAGAATTTCATGAGATTGTCATGAGATTTTGTGCCGCTAAATACCTCTGATGGCCAGCTATATCATGCACCCTCAAATAATCAACCTTCAACTCACTTAAAACAGACGAAATGGCAATAGTCTCAAAATCTCGCTCTATTGGATTTTCTATTGGGTTCGCCGCCAAAAGAAATGACTTCCTAGAATGCCCCACTAGCACCTGGCATCCACACCAATCCAACTTTTGCATCACACGCAACAACTCAATGTTCTGATATATACTTTTGCCAAAACCTATGCCCGGATCTAAAATTAATCTATTATCACATGCCAGTTTATTAAATTTCTTCACGGCACCATAAATCCATTCCTGAATCACTTTAGAGATATCCAGGGTATCAGAAACAATATTATGTTTACTTGGTGGCACAGTAAGCGAATGCATAGCTAATAGCTTAACCTTATTGGTATCATAGATTTTATCTACTAAGTCTTGTGGCAAAGCGCCCGTCACATCATTAATCCAAGTTACTAAGTTCGTACCGAGAGCGTAATCTATCACTTTCGGAGTAAAACTATCTAAACTCACCTTATAATGCTGATTATTTCTACGGTTATAATCAGATAATGCCTTAAAAAAAGTACGCACCGTCTTCTCTTCTCGCTGCACATCTAACTCGCGCACCTTAGGGTTAGTTGCCTGGCCACCAACATCTATAATATAAGCTCCATCTTCTTGCATTTTTAGCATCTGCGCAAGGCATGCGTCAACGCTTTCAACAACATCGCGCGAAAAGGATAGATTGGTAAGATTTAAGATTCCAACTAATTTTACGTTTGCGCTCATACTACCTTCTAACACCGACTGCTCGGCCGATCTATGATGCGCTAAATTTGCTATTGATATCCTATCTCGCCCCCTTTTGCCTATTTTTCGTTCATTCTCTAACCCAAAAATACAAACATCTTGATTAGGCTTAGCAATGAGCGAAATATCATCGAGTATATCAAGCTCTAAGTCATGATTAACATCGGTATATTTTTGCGCAAATTCTTCGTGCACAATACTATCATCCACATCTTCGTATACTAGATCCTCTACTTGTAGAGCTAAGGTTAAACTAGGATTGAGAATAGATAATAAATGCAATATAAAATCACGTTTGATTATCTGAGCATGAGGAATAATGAGGCTTGCTTCTTCTATCCGCAAATCATGCCACAATAAAATGTCTATATCGATTATGCGCGCACTCCAGCGAGGAGCGCCTAAATCGCGCCCCATCTTGCATTCAATATGCTTAATAAAAGCTAAAAATTCGCGCGGCTCTAGATCGCTGCTACCTTCCAAAACCATGTTGAAATAATCCATGCTATCGCTAAGATTAGCATAGGCAAGATCATCTCTATTAGGGCAGTGTATTGCTTTAGTTTTTATTATTATGCTTTTTTTGATAATTTTAAAGTTTTGAGATAACAGTTCTAGCGCCTCAAATAAGTTGGCAATTCTGTTCCCAACATTTGAGCCAAGCGCGAGATAGATCATATAATAAGCCTCCGATTTTCTTTTTTGGCTACTACTTACATTTAATATGTTTTATTTCTTATCCAGAAAGCGCCACTGAGTAATATACATGAAGAGATTTGAAATAACACTTGTTCATAAAGCTCTGTGCCAGACGATAATCACTTCATCGTCTCCAATAGACTTCTTTCTAGACTCATTCATGGAGAGCGAATAGGCGAAATATACTCCAGCCTAACACTTGGAAGCATAACTAGATACGCGAGAGTTTTGAGCCAGGCGGCGCAGTAATTGCCATAGAGGCCGTTAGAAAGCTAACAGATTTCCTCGGAAAACTCTACTCTTGATGCTCACTGCGTCGTTGCTGTCAATACCGAATCCTTACTCAACTTTATATACGCTCGAAATTCTGCGCTTTTATTTGCTCCTTTTATTGATTCCTGATTAAGCCAGTTTAAAAGGAGGCGTATGGAGCTCCTTGCACGCACGCAGCCACCGCCTGAGGAACTGTATCTAACAATCTACGATCAAATGGGGTAGGCACCAGATAGTTTTTACCAAAACTCAACCGGCGTTGATAGATCAGCTCCACATCGTTATGCACAGGAAGCTGTGCTAACTGCGCAATGGCTTCGGCAGCAGATAGCTTCATCTGCAAATTAATGCTAGTAGCTTCTGCGTCTAAAGCGCCACGGAAAATATATGGAAAACAAAGCAAATTGTTGATTTGATTTGGATAGTCCGACCTACCAGTAGCAACAATTGCATCGGGCGCTACCGCCAATACATCTTCAGGCATTATCTCGGGGTTTGGATTAGACATAGCAAAAACGATAGGCTCTTTATTCATACTTTTTATCATCTCCTGGTCAAAAGAATTGGCAACAGAAAGCCCGATCAACACATCCGTTCCTACGATGGCTTCCCGCATTGAGGCATAATTATGAGAAGTTGCAAATTTCTCTTTCCATTTATTCATCCCTCTCTCCCTGCCTTTAAACACCACTCCCTGAGAGTCGCACAATACTACCTGCTCTTTATTTAAGCCGGCAGCTAACAATAACTCTAAGCATGCAATTGCAGCAGCGCCAGCGCCATTCACCACCACTCTCATATTAGTGAGTTTTCTATTAGTCACAAGAGCCGCATTCATTATGCCAGCAAGCAATACTATTGCCGTTCCATGTTGATCATCATGAAAAACCGGAATATCCAACAATTCCTGCAACCTTTCTTCAATCATAAAGCACTCTGGAGCCTTGATGTCTTCTAGATTGATCCCGCCAAAACTATATTGCAGATTGCTCACGACTTTAATAAACTCCTCTGGATCCTGGGTATTTACTTCTAAATCGATAGCATCTATATCAGCAAACACTTTAAACAACGCTGCTTTACCCTCCATAACTGGTTTAGAGGCTGCAGCGCCCAAATTCCCTAACCCAAGCACCGCCGTACCATTAGAGATGACTGCAACTCTATTGCGTCTTGCAGTGTATTTATAAACGTCTTGTATGTTTTCTGCTATTTTAGTGCAAGGCAGAGCCACGCCCGGAGAATAGGCCAAAGCCAAATCGCGAGGATTATCCAACGGTTTAGTAGTCAAAATTCCTAATTTACCAGGTCTAGGAAATTGATGATATCTTAGCACTTCTTGCAAAAACTCTTCTTTACCAACGTTTGTATCTTTTACACTCATATCATCCAACTCTAAATCATTTTACGCAACTCACGTCCTTAACACCTTCTTCTTTATCTTTTCGCGAACTGTTGTTCTTGGTATTTCTCCTCAAACCTAGCTATCACAGTTTCGCCACCAATACACCTTTGACCGGGAGAAACCATAATCATCGCATCTGCTGGAAGATATAAATCTACTCTACTACCAAACCTAATGATGCCATATCTGGCGCCTATTTGCACCTGTGCGTTCTCTTCTAGATCGCACACGATTCTGCGAGCTATCAAGCCAGCAATTTGAGCGAATGCTAAAACGCGCCCGTTATTCATTTTCATAGCAACTAACTGACGCTCGTTATGTATGCTACTTTTGTCTAAAGATGCGTTCAAAAACTTACCAGGAACATAATGCAGGGCAGTAATCACGCCATTTGCTGGCACGCGATTAACGTGCACATCAAATATACTCAAAAACACACTCACTCTCATCATTTCTTGGTCATCGAGTTGTAATTCAGTTGGTGCGGAAACTTTGGCTACGGCGGTAACTATACCATCACCTATACCCACCACTACATCATCAGACAAGGGCGTTATTCTATCAGGATTACGAAAGAAATAAATACACCAACAGGTTACTATGCAACCCACCCATGCAAACACGCCACTAGACACGCCCAGTAGGAAGGTAGTAACGGCAGAAAGTAATATAAAAATGTAGCCCTCTCGATGAATCGCTCGGCTTAAATCGCTATACTGTTTCATGTTTAATACATCGCTTTATTTAATCACATTAAAAAATCATAAGATACAAAAAAAATCGAGTCAAGCGCGGGTCAATGCGGTTATTTATATTGAATTCTATATTAACTTACTAATAACAATAGCCAATCTACACGCCGCTTTCACCATCATTGCATAAGTGAAATCTATCATCTTATACTGTGCCACACCTGGTGCTGGCTGCCGATGAGTGAATTTTTTGAGGTATCTTATAGCTTCTTTATATAAAAATAGCTTTTCTGATTGAATGGGTGATTTTTGCCCCTCTTTCTCTTTTGTAGAAAAAGAAAATTCTGATTCGTTTTTGCATCTAATTTGCTGCACTTTGGGTTTAACTTTAGTATTGTCACTTATAACATAACTATCTGCTAGCTTCTTATGATCTACCTCCTCATTATAAAACTCAACTATATGATTGAGCAAATCCTCCACTTCATTCAACCCCCCTTCAAACTCTACTCTTGATGCCAATTGCATCGTCGTTCCAATCCTTGAATCCTCACTTAACTTCATGTACGCTCGAGGTTCTGCACCTTTATTTACTTCTTGTATTTGCTCATCATGACCAAATTTTGCAAGAGGTTTATTTTTCAAATCTAAGTTGCGCAAAACATTCACCTGCCCCTGGTAGTGCTTTTCTATCACCTCCTCCACGGCCCTGGTAGTGAGCATGCCTTGCCTGATACTAATGCCTAAAGATAACCGACCTAATATGTAATAAGACAACAACCTCCATAATGGCAAAAAGATAGTTGGATTCATACAACGCCTTCTTAATTCAGATTGAAAAAATGCTAAATGCTTTTTTTCTACTGATAGCATGTGCGCGATGTGCCTCACAACTTCTTCGCCAACGAATGAAGTGAGAGGTTTAGCATTAATCTTGCGCTTTATTTCATCAAGTTGTCCAAGATACATATAAACAGCAGCGTATTCTCCAGCATGATTCACGCGCACAATCTGGTCTATGACCGCTCCTCCAAAGCCATAACTTCCTCTGTGAGTTTTAAAAAGTAAATACTTGCTTGCATCAAAAAATCTCCACCTCTTTTTTTGTTTACTAGATCTCTTGCTAAATTCTACTCCCTCATGGCACTGCCTAGTTGCTCCATGGGTGAGTTTTCTAAGAGGTCTATTAAAATTAAAATTATGCTTCATCCTTAAACTTTTTTCATATTCTTAATTGCAAGCAACATCTCTCAAGTAACAACTATAGCAAATCACCTTGTATTAGGTAAGATAAAGAAGTGCTGTAAGGCGTTATATAAATGAGTGAATTCGGTAATTCTATCTTTAATCCATCGTTTTATATTAGCCCAAAATTTTGCAATTGGGTTTAGGTCTGGCGAATAAGGTGGCGCAGCCTACAGATTCAATTAAACCCTTAGTCTTTTGAAATTTACAAAATGCAGCATTATCCATGATCACTACTTGACCAGGCTGCAGTTCTTTTTATCAAAAACTCC
>NZ_JACVVM010000064.1 GCF_016751895.1 Candidatus Sarmatiella mevalonica
TACTTTAATCGGTTAAAACATAGGGGAATATTTGAAGAATTAATGCACGAAACAAGAAATACTCTGCGGGTGAAGCTTGGAAAAGACCAAAGTCCCAGCATAGGCATCATTGATAGTCAGAGCGTCAAGACACGCTCTTTTAAAAAATGTAGAGAAAGGGTATGACGGGGCAAGAAAGTGGCAGGCAGAAAGCGCCATATTGTTGTGGATACCTTGGGCTATCCGCTGAGCATTGACGTTCATAGTGCGACGCCCCATGACAGCAACTGTGCTAGGGAAGTCCTATTTGGCTTAAAGCAAAACTTTCCGAGACTGGTAAAAGTTTTAGCAGATCGGGGGTATCAAGGTGATTTACAAAAATGGTTTTATGCGCATACGCAGGGGTGTTTGCTGAGCATTGTCAAGCCGGTGGACGGAACGAGGGGGTTTAAGGTTCAGCAATGGCGGTGGCTTGTGGAACGCTCGTTTGCGTGGCTGGGTAATTTCAGAAGATTGTCCAAGGATTATGAGATTTCCCCTTCATCCGCTAAGGCTTTTGTTCAATTAGCTTTCACAAAAATTATGCTGAATAGGTTAGTTAAATGTTTTGCGTGACTGGTTCTAATAGAAGTCTGCTATCAAAAGATACAAATGAAGAAAAAAGAAGAGGTAAAAGTTCCCATTGGTCCCTTTTTACCTTAGGCTTTGATAGGTTAAAATCCTGCTTTCGCGCAACCGTGAAGTGCTTTATCGAGACATTATCTCACAACTTAAGACCGCCCGACAACCTCTTTGTTGCACTCTTAAGTAGCGAGCTCAAAAAAATGTAGGGTACTATGACCCTAAAGAGTCAAATGGTGATAAATAAAAAAACGAAACAAGTGATATGTACTGCTTTTGTCAATGGTAAACGTCACGATTTTAGGGTATTCAAAGACTCTAACACTAAGATCAATCCTGATATAAAAGTCATTACTGATACGGGATACCAAATCATACAAAAGCTCCATAGCAAATCCGAATTACCAAAAAAGAAAACAAGGCATAACCCACTAACGAAAGAAGCTAAAAAGAAAAATCATGAAATCGCAAGTCAAAGAGTAACCAATGAAAATGTTATTGGAATGATTAAACGATTTAAAATTTATACTGCTTTACAAGGGTTTTGTCTTCCTCTTTTGATACAATATTCAGGTTAAGGTGGACTCCATGCTGGTTGATCTATCGCAATATCAACAACGGTCTTTCCTATATGTGGCTCAACACGATTAGCCAGAATAGGCTTCTTGCTGCTAATTTCCTGTAAGGCTTCTTCACCTCCATTCTCATAGAGTTCTTTGAAGCGATAGTAACTATCTGGGCTATATCCCATTGCTTTACAGGCTGCTGAGACGTTATCCAAGTACTTAGCAAGCTCTAGTACTCCTAAAAGTTAATGGAGATTTAGCTCGCTCGCTACAGCGCTATTTAGGGCGCGCTCACGTCGCTAATCTCTTTTCTTATACACCATGTCAGATTAAATACAAACTAGTACAGATTAGAGCAACTCAGGAGGTGTATTACTTTAATCAACGATTTAATCTTCATCACTCCATAAATTCTTCACTTTTTTAAAAATGCCACCAGATTCCTCATCCCGCTGATCCCAAAAATTCTGCAGGGTATTAATTTGCTCCTTGCTTAAATCTTGCATCTTAGGCATATCCACGGTTACTTGCGCAATCATATCCCCTCTACTAGAAGATTGCATCTGCGACATACCCTTGCCACGAAGCCGCAGTTTATCGCCGCTTTGAGTACCGCTAGGAATTTTTAATACCGCCGTACCACCTTCAATTAATTGCACACTCGCTTCCCCCCCTAGGATGGCAGTGATAAAATCTATCGACACCTTGCAGTGCAAATCATTATTATGAACAGTAAAGAAATTATGCTTCGAAATAGAAATTAACAAATACAAATCACCATTACCACCACCGCGCGCCCCAGCCTCGCCCTCTCCAGAGACGCGTATCTTATTACCATGCCCAATACCCGCCGGAATTTTGATATTCAATTCTTTAGCTTGTTGCACGCGCCCCTGACCAGAGCATTTATTACATGGGTTTTGAATAACATGTCCCACCCCCATACATTCTGGACAACCCTGCTGCACAGAGAAAAAACCCTGCGTCATACGCACAACGCCCGCACCGCGACAAGTTTTACACTGCACAACGCTCTTTGGGTCTTTACTGCCAACGCCATGGCATGCATCACAGCTAGCGTATGTAGTAAAGTTTATTTTTTTATCACTGCCAAAAAAAGCATCCTCCAAACTAATACTTATATTATATTGTAAGTCTGAACCTCTAATATTTATTCCCTGAGACTTAGAGCGCCCTCTTCCGCCCAAAAACTCATCAAAAATATCACTAAAAATATCTCCAAAGTCTCCTCCACTACCAAAGCCACCAGAAGAATATCCTGCATTATTTTGATAATTCTGCTGCCTTTCATAATCTGAGCCAAAGCGATCATAGTCCGCTCGCTTCTTCACATCACTTAAAACTTCATATGCTTGACTAACCTCCTTGAACTTTTCGGCTGATTCGTTACCAGGGTTATGATCTGGATGATACTTTTTGGCAAGCTTATGATAAGCTTTTTTAATCTCAGATGCATCGGCATCTTTAGACACGCCCAGAATGTCATAATAGTTTTTTGTCATGTGTCTATTTTATACAAAATAAAATGTGAGATAAATGTCATAGGAATATATTTAATTACAATTCTCTGCATTTTCAAATAGCACAAAGCATTTCTTTGGTTTTTTTATGCTAGGCTTAAAAAATAATGATACACTAAAAGTAATAAAGTCTAGCATAGATATAAAAATACATTCATGTGCACTTGGTTTAGATTTCACTTATTATTTTTTACGCTATTGCTATCACCTCTGACTGCTCGCGCAGAAAATGAGGGAAATACGGTAACAAGCATAATAGAAGGTTTATCTAACCTTACATGCGCTACCAGTGATTTTGGCAATATCATCAGGGGAGAATTTAGTCATACATGCTTCAAATCTTCATATTTTGACTTAGCCAGTTCTTTAAGCAGAGCAAATATAGCGGCTACAACATTGCTTTGTTTTAAAATGCGCAATGAAGAAATGCTACCAGGCAATTGCAGCATAGAAAAACGTGCAAATTACTCAGACCCACGAGTATCGTTCGCTATTTGCAACGATACTAAATTGCTAGCGCAAAACGCTGTAAATGTAGCAAGATCTACTGTGGCCATCGCCAAAGCAGTCTTTGGGAACGGTGATTGGTCTGATGTTGCGGATGCATGGCAAAATTCTGCTCCAAAATATCATGATATTTTTACTAATAAAAAAGTAGGCGATTTTGGTGTAATGCTCGACATTCATCCTGTGTATTGGAACGTTGTACTAGATTTAGACGCAATTTGCGTAGATACGATGGCTCTCTTTGGACTAACGCACTTGGGATGCAAATATCTTACGGAACCATTTCCCACTGGCAAATACGCTTCTTTTTTTACCAGAAGTGTTGATGGAAGCGAAGATATATTCTACAAAGATAAACTCAACCTCGTCTCATGCTCTGGGGGAACTAGTTGCTACTTAGATGCGGTAGATCATTCAAGAAGTGCATTTAATATCGTAACTCCCATAGCGCACTGCGTTCTTCAAATGTCTCGAAAGCTTTTTTTCAAACCACAAGTATGTTCTACAGACAGCATGCAAATGAAAGGTAGTTACATCGAGTCTTTTCAAGAAAACATGCGAAATATAGTGTATGCTATCATAACGCTTTGTATAGCTTTCTTTGGTATAAGCATTATCTTGCAAAAAGCAAAGTTCCATGATGGCATTACTCTAATAATAAAAATTATGGCGGTACTCTACGTTGGAGTGGGCTTTAAAGGCGCAAATGGATTACAAGAGATAATAATACCGTTGATATTTAATGGAATGGATGAATTAAAGGCATCAATACTCCAATACATACCATCTCATATATGCTCGTTTGACTCCTCCAACTATCAAGCGCCATTCAAACAATTAGCATTTTTAAATACAATAGACTGCCGTCTTGCGCATCATATAGGCCTTGTACCTGGAAAAGTAGGATTAGCTTTTTGGAATATAGCGTGGTTAGCTCTAATATTTACAATAGTTGGTACTGTTATAATAACCATATTAAGAGAGTATTTGCCACCTGAAGTCATAAAAATATTATCTAATGGTCTTGTAAAACTCAGATCTGAAATATTTATGCCAATACTTTTTTGCGCGCTTATGGTTCCGCTCCTGGTAGTGGATATTGTAGTGTATATTACTTACGTTACGGTCAGTGCCGTCATCCTTGGTTCAGTACTATGTTTTCTCTCTCCTATCTTCGTACCATGTATATTATTTAAAGCGACTACAAATGCTTTTCATGTATGGGTCAAATCTCTCATACTGGTTATCGTTAAACCAACTATTGCCGTTATTTTAGCGGTATTTGCATTTTCAATGCTAGATACTGTATGGAGTGCTAGCTGCAAATATCAATTGCAGACGAAGCAAGTTAAACTCAGTTCACCAAAATCTCAAACTGACTCATATAAATTCCGGACAATACAAACATATGTATTAGATACAAACTGGGATCACTACTCTGAGCAGGAAAAAAAGAGCTGTAAAGCAAGTATGGATTTTTTTCTATCTTCCACGTTGGGTTGGTTGTATCTGTTCTTCGATGCAATGACTTTTTTTCAAGGCTTAGCATCGGTCCTTATAATACTTTCGATCTTGCGATTAGTGATTATGGGATGCGATGGATTTATTGATGATTTACTTGGAGAAGCTCAAAGTATAGTCAAGGGAAGTGGCACAGACTCCGTCTCTCAAATACGTTCAGCTGCGGGAAAATTAGAACAAACCATCCGTGATATTTTTCCTCGATAACACTGAGAGTAGATGACTAATATGATAACAAAATTATCTTTGCAAAAAATCAAAATATCGTTGCGCATAATACTCCTATGCATCACGACATTTTTGCAGATTCATTCTGTATTGGCCATAAATGAAAAGATAAGATCAGATACATGCGTACCTCTTCCAATTAACGCGCTAGAGATAAAATATGATGCATATCACTACCTATTAGAACATATCAGAATGTCTAGTCTAGCAGTTGACGATAAAAACGGCAAACCTTTCACGCCTTGTGATCCAAACGATCAAAACTTCTCTTTTGGATTTGCTATGGATCAAGGAATGCTAGAATCCACTACTATGACGCTTAATACTACTAAGGAATTATCAAAAATTAGCGCTCATCCTAAATTAGGAGGAGATCCGGTGCTGGGTAAAATCAAGTTGTCTGTCAAACAGATTAGAAATAACATGTGCCTCACTATGCCAACTGTTATAGGCGATAGACCTCTCGTTTGCAAAGCTACACCAAGACCTATTCAGGAAACGCCCGAAATTCCGCAAAATAATAAGATAGCGCATGTATGCTATACATCTAATGATAGCCAGTCCCTCTTTTCATTTTCTGGTAATGCAGTTAGTTGCGTTCAACAAACTATAGGTAGCTTGTTTCAAGGTGACGCTAACATAGTGCTCCAACGACTAGCAGGATTTCACACTTTTCAAGAAAGTATGCGTGGTACGGTATTAGTGATAGTGGCATTATATATCATTCTATACGGCATTAGAATAATGAACAGTGGTCAAATGCATTCTCGCACGTTTTGGGAATTAATACTTAAAACTGTATTTGTTTTATATTTTAGCGGCGCCTTATATTCGTTTAATGAAAACAAAAGAGCTAACCCCATCGCAGATTTATTCCTGCCCTTGCTACAAAGTTCCATGATGGGTTTTATACAGATCATCGAAGGTGCACTAGATACCAATGGTATGTGTGTTTTTAATAAAGATAAATATGCGGAAAATAAAAAACATTATGCAATATGGGATAGAATAGATTGTAGAATAGCTATGTATCTTGGTTCTGTTGAAAGTTATAACATAAACGTAGACTCTAAACTCATCCCAACTATGACACACACTGAAGTTGGTAAAGATACGGGATTCAAGCCATTCAAACTCCCGCATGCGGATGCTAGTCTGTTTAAGCTCGTAAACACACTGCCGTATTTGATTGGTCAATTCTTTGGTGTAAACGAGCGAGAGAGTGACTTTCGCGGTGCATCTGGGCTCTTTTCTTACGCTGAACATATAATATTATTCGCATTTTTCTCGCCATTAATCGTAGTATTCATCATAGTATTGATGCATATAGTTACTCGAGCCCTAACGCATTATATGGTATGTAGCGTTACTATTTTTGCGCTCGCGTATCTAGCGCCTATTTTTATACCTACAATATTGTTTTCTGAAACGAAACGTTATTTTGATGGATGGTTGCGCGTTTTAATCTCATGTACGCTACAACCTATGGTTGTGATAGGTTTAGTTGTAATACTATTTAGTATTTACGATCAAATACTTTTTGGCACATGCCTTTTTCAAAGAGTGGACTATAGGAATAACATTGGCAGAAACATTAGTTTATTCGAGCTGCGCGTACCAGAGATTAACGCAGATCAATGTACTAGTAGCCTTGGCTATACAGCGCTCAAGGTGTATGTTACTGGCAATGGCTGGGAAGACCTTTTGTCTTATGATCCGCTATATATCATCATCGCTGGATTAGTATGTCACCGACTATTTTATCATATTTTTGGATTCGCGGCGCAGCTCACCTTAGGTCCTACTGTACGTATTCCAGAACTCGCTAAAACCCCAAAAAACAAACGAAATACAGGCGATAAAGGACAGCAAGATCTGTATGCAATGGGCGATAAAGAACAGCAAGATCTGTATGCAATGGGCGATAAAGAACAGCAAGATCTGTATGCAATGGGCGATAAAGAACAGCAAGATCTGTATGCAATGGGCGATAAAGAACAGCAAGATCTGTATGAAAAAGGTTACGAGAAGCGGCAAGGTTTAAATATACAAGGTGATGAGGAGCAGCAAGACCTATGTTACGAGAAGCGGCAAGGTTTAAATATACAAGGTGATGAGGAACAGCAAGACCTGTATAGCCAAAATGTCGAGGCGAATAGAGAGTCTCATAGTAATGCTGATGCAGATCATACGCATAATGTTGAAGGTCGCTCCGAACAATCTAATAACTTAAATCTACAAAACGCAAATAGCAAGGATATGGAGGATGCAAATCGTAACAAAAATCAAGAAGTATCAAGGCGTACAGATGGTAATAAAATCAACCAACAGAATATTCAAAACCAAGAAGGATTGAAACAAGATGACGCGCAGATTAAGGGCGCGCTCACAAATTTCGCGAATCAACAACAAAATATTCAACAAAACAATATAAAAAATGATTTATCGCAAAACCAACAGGATCCATTGCCGAATACATCGGCAAATCAAATACAACCTAAGAATGAAAATGCTGTGAGAACAGATAATCTCAATCTACTCGAACAGATGCAAAATATAAAACAAGAAAAAGAGTAAGTTCTGTTGAGATTTTACTTCCAAACAAGTATTAGATCTGCTGTGTGAGTAAGATTTTATGAGCTATGGCGCTGTTAACAAAATAATTTGAATTAGAAGAAAATTAGACCTCTTGCGTAAGTATTTAATTAACAATTAGCCAATGCGAGGGGTGAAGAAGATTGTTCGTGATTATTTTAGCATCAAGCGGCAAGTAATTTATTAACGAAATCATTTTTGAAATTAACAATTCCAGCAACAATATTAAACTTTAGATTATAGCCCTTACGCTTATTGCGATATCTATGAGATAA
>NZ_JACVVM010000065.1 GCF_016751895.1 Candidatus Sarmatiella mevalonica
TTGCAAGAACGCCAAAACACCGATAAAAACACGAAAGAAAAAGCCCTTGAGTTACTGGCAAAAAATATATAATAAGATAATTGTTAAAAGACGTATAAAAGTTGAAAATATTATCGCTCAACTTAAAAACTTTCGCATTTTATCGAATCTTTACCGTAATAAATGCAAAGCGTATAACTTAAAGTTTAATATTAGACCTCTTTCCTAACTCTACTCCTGATGGCAACTGTGGCGACGCTGTCGATGCGCAAGTCCTCACGTACTTCATGTACGCTGCGGCTCTGTGCTTCGTATACTCCTCACATTTGCTCATCATGAGCGAGTTTCGAAAGAGGTCTATTATAGCTGGAATTATTAATTTCAAAAATGGATTTTATAATAAAGCATTAGTGATATAAAACACATCAGCTCTACACCTAACATACTCTGTGTTTTTTAAGTTCATAACTTACTTTCTTACTTACGCAACAGCTCTAGTTTCTAAAGATTATGAAATTCCCACTCCACCTTCTAAAACTTTTATACAATCAGCTTTTATCAAAATTATGATAAAAAATTTCTACCGAGGTTTTATGCGACTGGCACTAACTTTTTGTTGAATATTTCAAATTATCATGCTCAAATGATCGTTTTAACGCACGATCTACAACACACTCAATAGCATTGACTATATACTCCAGTCGTCGTCTAAAGCATCGCACTCATTTTCCGCAACTTTTGTATTTTCCTCACTTTCATCATTACATTGAAAAATAATATCTTCTTGTTTTGTACTAGTTGGCGACATCCGTATTTCGTTATTTGCAGGTGTAAGATGTGATATAGGTTCCTTACGCCCATCTTCCAATGTTCTATATTGAAATGGCAAAGTTGGATTTTCTTTTAATGTATAACCAAACCCCCAAACAGTATCTATATAGTCCTTGCCATTAACAGACGCTAACTTCTTGCGCAACTTGCATACATAAACATCGATAATTTTTGTATTGGATGTGGTGCTCGGTTTACCCTTATATAGGGTATCAAACAAAAAGTTTTTTGTTAAAATGACATGTTTATTAGAGGCTAATGATGCAAGAATTACATATTCTTTGTGACCAAGTCTTACATATTGCTGACAAACACTAACAACTCCAGCCTCTAAATCAATCATAATATCACCAAAAGTAATAATAGCATTCTTTCTACTACCTCTTCTGGTAATCGCCCTTATTCTAGCCACTAGTTCATCCCTATGAAATGGTTTGGTTAAATAATCGTCTGCACCAATCAATAACCCTTTAATTTTATGCTCAATAGAACTCAAGGCCGATACAATTAGCACTGGCAGCTGAATATCGCCACTTCTCATCTTTGCTAGTACTTCATAACCATCTATATCTGGCAACATCAGATCTAATATCATAATATCATAGTCATGATGACTATATATAATATTTAAAGCTTCTATACCAGATACAAGAACGGTAGTTGTTATACCAGCATCAAACAAAATGCATTGCATTAAAGAGCTGATGCTGTTATCATCTTCAACTATCAATACTCTCATTAAACACTAATGTCCCTTCTGCAGATCAGAGCAGCACGTTACCGTTCACTGTGAGCAAAGAGAAATAAAATCTTAACGAGGTGTTGTAACAAATGTGCTGTCAAATAATCTTAATACACATGCAAGACATCTAAATAGATAAAAGAATCAAATAGATTGAATTTTATGATATATTATTGCGACTATTTTGTATATAGTGTTATGACTTTTGCATAAATATTTGCTCTAATAATTTGTTTACTAAATGCAACAAATGGTTATAATGCTCACGCGTTAATTGATAATCACTCAATTCTATAACATCAATTAATGAGTCACGCATTATAACTGCTTCGTTAACAAAGTGCATCATATCTTCTGACAAATCATTGCGACGAGAATAAATAAAATTTACATTATTTATTAATCTTTCACTTTTTATCTCCAAACACCTTCTTTTAATCCATTCAAAATCTTTTGAAAGATTATCACGAGTATTAGCAACAACACTTTTTACCACTTGGTCTGTTATACCAGAAAATGGACTCACATCCGTTTGATAAAACTGATTATTCTCTTCGTCGAAAGCCGTAATTGATAGCACTCCATTATTATCTAAGGCAAAAGTTATAACTACTTTTAATGCACCAGGATGCTTTACTGGCGCGTGAAGTAATTCAAACTTTGCAATAGATATGCATTCCGACGCTCTCAATCTTTCTCCTTGCAATATGTGAAACATTATAGCAGTTTGTTCGACGCGGTGATTAGTAAAAGTTTGAGTCACCGCGCAAGGAACTGGAGTGTTTTTTGGAATTAACACTTCCATAATATCTCCATAAGTTTCTAATCCCAAGGAAAGAGGCGTCACATCTATCACAACAGAATCCTTGCGTAAAACTAAATTTTCAGCTTGCCTAGCCGCTCCTAACGCCACCAACGTAGTATTTAAACTAAAATCTCCTTTTGCGTCGGTGCAGACGTTTTCTTGCGTTACACAATCTAATTTGCATAACGCTGAGCGCTGAGAGCTAAAAACATGTCCCACAATGGGTGCGTCAAACATTTCTTCTAATTGATTTGCGATACAAGGAATAATACTCGACCCACCTACTAGTATTATGCCATGTATTTTATCAATTGTAGATTCCAAATAAGTCTTGCGTGTAATACTAAAAGTATCCTGCAAGATTGGCTCTATCACGTTCTCTAACTCGCTCCTAGTCATTTCTATTAAAAAATTTTTATATTCTTTTGTGACTAGTTGCAAAGAAGAAAGAGAAAATTTTATATATTCTATCAATTTTTGCATTCAAAATTGTATTTTATATCTCTATTATTACTTAATGTTAATAAATTCAAATACTTGTTCTGTAGGTAATTTAGCAATTTTACATCTATATCATCGCCTCCGAGCATATTGTGGCCGCCAGTAGCAAGTACTCTACATACCGACCCACCTGTTTCGACAATAGAAACGTCGAACGTACCGCCTCCTAAGTCGTATACTAAGTAGTTAGCATTTGCATTTAAATCGCATAATGCATAAGCTGCCGCAGTAGGTTCTGCTATTAAACGTAACACATCTATGTTCGACATTTTTGCGGCTTTAATTAGCTGACTCTTCGCGTAGTTGTTAAAATGTGCAGGAGTTGTGAGTACTGCACGTGTTATTTTTGCGCCAATAAACTCTTCCGCGCTATCAATTAAGAAAGAAAGTATTTTAGATATTAATTCAATCAGTGAATAACTCTCGCCATTGACCTCGAAGAGCAAATCATCGTTATTCTCATCTATTGATAAACAAAGATCGTCTAACTCTTGACGCAGTATTTCATCTTTCTTTTTACCCATAAATCTCTTTAATGATTGCACTCCGCACCAACTACTGGCTAGCAAAGGCGAAGAGATGTTATTAACTTTAAGAGGTACGATATGAATGTGTTTTTGATATGCAACTGCTATCACAGAATTTGTCGTACCAAAATCTATACCAGCAACAGCTTCTTCAGGGCAACTTACGTTATCTAATATCTCAATTAATTTCATGAAATTTTTTGCGTGATTAATTCAATAATTTTTTCTACATATCGTAATTTTGTTGCATGAAATACTGCATCTGTAAAATATTGCTGTTTAAAATTATCATTCAAACAATGCATCAATGATTCTTTTTCTGAGTTTTTTTTGTTTAATAGCGTGCGTAAATCATGTGGAGTAGCATCTTCTAAATCTTCCATCTCTTGCCAGATCTCCGTTAACTCTATCATGTCGTTGCTTGCTATCTCCTCCATAAAATAATTATTTAACTCCAAGATATGTCGAGCTCTCTTGAATGGAGCCGAAAGAGTAGCGTATCCATCATTTAATATCTCGCAATACTTCGTAAATTGCATTCTTTGGTCTTGATCTGTTGCCTTATCTGGATGATATTTTAATTGTAGTTCCAAATACCTCTCCTTTAGCTTTTTATTATCTATAGCAAAAGTTTGAGATATTTGGAATAATTCAAAGTAATTTTGCATAATTTTTATTAAAACTAATGGGTTATAGATTGAAGAGTTTCATGAGATTCGAATTTGCAATTGATAATAGGTTTATAAAAAATATACTAAACTTCCTAACCTGATGAAACTCATGCATGAAAAATAGATACAGAGGTATGCAAGGTGTGAAGCATATATAATGCGCACAGCACCTGATGTTTTTGAATTATAAAACAAAGCATAATATCAGGAAGAGTGTAAAGAAAAAATCTACGGTTCCTGGATTAAACCTAAGTGAGGTTTATTTTGTTATGAATTAACTTAAAAGTATTTGAGTGTCGCGCGGGCATTAAGCCTCCCGCAAAACTCTCATGTTCATAACAACTGCGTCGTCTTTCAATGTTCGGACCTTCGTTAACTCCATGTGCGCTGAAGTTCTGCGCTGCCTATGCTTCATGCATTTGCTTTTCATGAGTGAGTTTAGAAGAAGTCTATTGTATTGCATTTAACAATATAATATCTATAAATTATACCCTAAATAATTGTCGCTATCTATGAGTGAAATTATTCTAGATAAGAGACTATGTATAATATCATACATGAATAAAAAAACATCCAGGACTTTGTTAGAGCCCTATAAGATATAGCATAAAATAAAAATTTTGTTTTTTTGCGTAAGAGCGTATGGATTTGTGTTACACAAACTCTATAAAGCAATTACTTGCTCTCACTAAGCGTGAATATGATGCTATCAATGTTTTGTTTTTTACGCAAGTTGAATACTTTTAAAAAGTAGTAATATTTACTAGCCAAGTACGTTGAGATGATGGGTATTAGTAACATATGCTTATAATATCTTGACGTAATAAGCTAAGATTCTCTCCGTCTTTGCTGCTGCAACACAACATACGCACTTGGCAATCACAGTCTTTGCTCAAAGCGTTTTGAGCTTGTTGTAATAACAACTTTTGATTCTTAATTTTATCGCATTTAGTAAATATTATCGTATGTTTTTTTTGCAACTGATTGAGCATTTCTAATACCATCAAATCATTACGAGCGATACCACGCCTAGCATCAATCAACAAATATGTCATACGCAAATTTTCTCTATTGCTCAGATAATACACTATCAGTTCTTCCCAATTAGCCTTTAAACTCCGCGGTACATTAGCAAAGCCATAACCAGGCATATCTACTATTACGAATTTTTCATCAACTCGGAAAAAGTTTAATTGCTGTGTACGACCCGGAGTATGAGCTACTCTGGCTAAGTTTTTTCTCTTGCATAGGGCATTAATCAGACTAGATTTTCCTACATTAGACTTTCCGATAAAAGCTACTTCAGAATAATGATAGTTTGGTATAAGTTTTGGTTTGTCTGTGCCGGCGATGAACTCAATAGATTTATTAAAAACCTTTGTGCAACAATAACGTGCAGGCTGAAAAGACATAACGGAAGACATACTAAAGAAAAGAGATGGAATCAGATTATGATTACAAAAACAAAGAATAAGCGAAGGAAGGCTAGGGATGGTGGAGATAAAGGGAATCGAACCCTTGACCCTCTGCGTGCAAAGCAGATGCTCTACCACTGAGCTACATCCCCTAGTTTAAGCTTAGACGTAAACAACGAGCTAATTTTAAAGACTCGCGAAGCGCAAAACGCGACGCGTAAGGTAATGATATCAAATAAAAAGTTTTAGTCAAGAGCGATGACAGATAAATATTAGACCTCTTTCGAAACTCACTCATGATGAGCAAATGCGAGGAGTATACGAAGCACAGAGCCGCAGCGTACATGAAGTACGTGAGGGCTTGCGCATCGACAGCGTCGCCACAGTTGTCATCAGGAGTAGAGTTAGGAAAGAGGTCTAATAATCACAAACAACCTTCTTCACCCCTCGCATTGGCTAATTGTTAATTAAATACTTACGCAAGAGGTCTAGTAGAGTTTTTGAAGAAGTCTATTATTTTTTTATAGTAATAGATGAGCTTTAAAACTAAACATATGTTCTCGCGTGATAATCACGTGATCGTGCACGTTTACTCCTATGCTATTGCATGCCTCCTTGATTCTTTGAGTAATATCTATATCGGATTTAGATGGCGCCGGTATTCCGCTAGGATGATTGTGCACCAATACTATAGCAGCTGCTTCGTGAAAGAGAATAGTCTTGATTAACTCTCGAATATAGATGGGCGCTTGGTCTATAGTGCCACGCGCAAAAATTTCGTCCGCTAACACGATGTTTTTTTTGTTGAGATATATTATGCGAAATTGCTCTAACCTTAAATATCCCATGCTAAATTTTAAATATTCCATCAATGCATCCCAAGAAGAAATAATATGACGTTTGGTAATCTGTTGTTTTAAACACCTATTCATTAATTCTCTGATGATACATATCAAAATTTGAAAATTTTTATTTAAATGATAATTAGACTCCAGTTGCTTTGGATCGATATGCAGTAAAGAAGCGATGTCTCCCATGCCGTGCATTAGATGTTTAGCTAGTGGCTTGACGTCTTTGCGATTTATTGCATAAAATAATAATATTTCTATCAATTCATAATCTTCTAAATAACTATAATCCTGTGATTTGAGGAATTTGTCCTTAGTTCTTTGTCTATGACCTATATAATGTGGTTTAGTATTTTGTTTAGCGAAGGACATGTTAAAAGCGATAGAATTTCATAATAGAAAAAAAGAAGTGATATGGCACTGTTAACAAAATAATTTAGCGATAGCAAGCGAGATAAAGCTAAGGAAAGAGTGATAATTTTATCAAATCTCATAGCAATCCTTTTATTTTGCCTTTAATCTACCAAAGAAGCGCTCAATAATGTTGCATTTTTTGTAAAATTTAACATCATAAAAATCTTCAGGAGTTAATTTGAGAATTTTTTGGTAAATAAACTCCTTTAAATGGTATTACAAGAGTCGCTCCGTGTAATTTAATATATTTCCGATGTTTGCAACGTGGTAGCCCTTGTTGGTAACAAGGTACTTTGTTTTTTATTCCAAGGCAGTTCCTGATTAAGCTCTTCAAAACTCTTGCATCTTGTTTTTGTGCTGGGAGCAGTCTACAAGTAACAACCGAGCCCTCACTGATTGCAACGTACATAGTTGCGCCTAAACCTTTTCTTCCTCTACCGATCACTCGCTCCCCTTTCTTTTAAAGCGTTTCCTCCATGCCTGTGCAATGGCATAATTGAGCCATCAACAAAGATTATATCTATCGCTATCTAGAAGAAACTGTTCTCACTTCATCTCTTATATCTTGTATACCAATTACCATATTCCACCGATAGGCCACTCCATGATATAGCAATCTTTAGAATATATAGTAAATCACCTTGCATTAGGCGAGATAAAGAAGTGCTGTAAGGCATCATACAAATGAATAAATCGGTAATTCTATCTTTAATCCCATAGTACCCTACATTTTTTAAGGAAAGGCTTTACTATGAGGGTTTGAAGTAGTACATATCGTTTATTTTTTGTGACAAAAATGCATAATATACTACTTCAAGCCTTCAAGCGCTATCATCTCATATAGCCGGAAATAAATCAAGAGTAAAATCTTTTGTTGCGGCAATCTTGAGTATTATTACGGGTG
>NZ_JACVVM010000066.1 GCF_016751895.1 Candidatus Sarmatiella mevalonica
TTAACTTACTGGCAAAAGAAATACAACCATATTGTATCTAAGAGGCGGATCAAGGTTGAGAATATTATTGCAGAGCTAAAGAATTTTCGTATTTTATCTCATAGATATCGCAATAAGCGTAGGGGCTATAATCTAAAGTTTAATATTGTTGCTGGAATTGTTAATTTCAAAAATGATTTCGTTAATAAATTACTTGCCGCTTGATGCTAAAATAGACCTCTTTCGAAACTCGCTCATGATGAGCAAATGCGAGGAGTATACGAAGCACAGAGCCGCAGCGTACATGAAGTACGTGAGGACTTGCGCATCGACAGCGTCGTCACAGTTGCCATCAGGAGTAGAGTTAGGAAAGAGGTCTAATAATCACGAACAACCTTCTTCACCCTTCACATTGGCTAATTGTTAATTAAATACTTACGCAAGAGGTCTATTATCGTACCCAGTACGACCTCTATCTCCACTCTTTCCAGGTAAAATAGCGATACCTGAAAATCTGACGCCGTTTTAAACATGTCAAAAGGGTAATTGTTTCAATGCACTCCTTCGCATCACTTGTATCGCTGATAAATCCCTGCAGCTCTTTAATTTGACTCCCGCTTAATTTGGGATGCCTCTTCATTGCTATACTCTATCCCATCTTAGTGCGCTCCTGAAAGATTAGATATATATTATCTGCTGTAATCTTTTTATGACGTTTTAGCTATATCTGACTAGCATAGATTCGGTAACTTAACGATTCTGAGTGCGCATCAGGAGTAAAGTTCCAGAAAGAGATTTTTATTAGGTTATAAGATGTGAGTTGATACTTCGTAGTTCATAACCTCATCTCTGCACGCACGACGTAGAATATTTAAAATTATGCACCTTACCAAACACTCTAGGATAGGCATGATGAATGGCAGCAGCAGCTTCAGCAAAACCCACTAGAATTAATTTTAATTTACCTTCGTAATAGGCAACATCACCAGCAGCATACATACCCTCCCTTTTAGTTTGAAAGAATGGATAAGAAACAACCACATGCCCTCTTTGCAGCTCCAGCCCCCAGTGTTTAATATCCTCCAAATCCTTAACTAAGCCGAAAAATGGCAAGAGATAGTCTACTTCCAGCGTCCTTTCCTGTTCATTATTATCAACAATGCACACATTACGAATTAATCCGTGCACGCCCTCAACGCTTCTTATTTGGTGGCTCGTAATTATTTCTAAAGCGCTGCTATTACTAGCTATCTGCATAGCATGCTCTACGCTAGCAGGCATTGCGCTAAACTTATCTCGCCTATGCACAAGATACACTGTAGCAATTGCGCTGAGGTTTATAGCCCAATCTAACGCGGAATCTCCGCCACCCGCTATCATGATTTTTTTATTTCTAAATTGCTCAACATTTTGCACCGAGTAAAAAACAGATTTATTTTCAAACTGCTCAATATTCTGAATCATAGGTTTATTCGGCACAAATGCCCCCCCACCAGACGCAATGAGCACGGCTTTTGCCTTTATCATCTGTCCCTTGCTTGTTTCTATCATAAACGCCTCTTGGCCATCGCGCTCATAATCTTTACAAGTAATAGCTTTTTGCTCTAAAAATAATTGTGGCTGATAGTGCATCGCCTGGTCTATCAAATTCTGCACAAAATCTTGCGCCAGAATCTTTGGATGTGCTGGAATATCATATATTGGTTTTTGTGCATATAAGGCAGAGCATTGGCCACCAAGCATATCTAATGCTTCCACAATACAAGTTTTCATGCCAAGCATACCAGCTTGAAACGCTGCAAATAAACCAATGGGCCCACCTCCTATAATAGCAAAATCAAAATTATACATTCCTTAATAAACCTCTAGACCACAAACAAACTTTAAACGCAAATTGAACTCTATATGTAAATCTTAAACAAAAACTCAAACATTAACATAAAGTGCAAAACATTAACATAAAACGCAAATTAAAATATCCCTAAAATCATAAATTATTCTCTCCGCTATTTCAATGTTCCAAGTGATGTTCTTGGTAGCACCGCCAACACAGCCATACGATAATGACAGATATAAGAAAATAACAAAGACAAAAGAAAAGTGGCGAGCGGTATATATAGACCATTTTTCATCAAAAACATCATAATATCCCACTTCTGATAAAACAGCGGGGTTGGAGGCATACCTGAACTAAAAAACAGTGCGCAATAGAAGAGCGTGCGTTTAATGCGAGCCCATGAATTATACGTTTTATAATGCAATGGCCATATCAAGAACAACATCAGACCCATCTTATTCAGACTTTCCGTCCATAATAGCAGCTCTAAAGCTTCACTATGCACGCCACATGCGCCGCATAGCAAAAAGAGTGCGAGGCTAATAAAAGAATAATCTATAATCAATTTGCGCATTGTGTAGTTGCGCGCAAGATAACAGGCGCTAAGAGCGCAGAAAACAAAGTAGCACTGCAGTATAGTGGTCATGGCGAGTTGCGCAGCACGAGGTATGAAATAAGAGGAAATATTCAACAACTGATAGCCTAAAATTAGCGTGATTGGAGAAAGGTAGAAAAGCAAGATCGGATTAATGTTTAAATACACATTATATGCCCAGCGATTAAATAAAGGAGGGGCAATTTTAATAACCGCCCCAACTAAAAGCATTACATAGGCGGCGTGATGCAGTTTGGAGCTATGCGTAGCATGAAAAAGATATGTGGCATGATCTATATTTAAATTACCCGTCAACGCAAACACTAACCCTATGCCAAACAAAATAAAAGTTGCACTAATGGTGCCAAACACTAGATAATTCAAACACACCTGCAATGACTTAGCGTTAGAAAGAGCGATGAGAGCATACAAGCTCAAACTTGACACTTCAAGAAAAACATACAAATTAAATAAGTCATTAGTATGTAAAATGCCAACGACGCCAAAGTGCAAGAAGCAGGCTAATGCGTATTTGATATTCAGTTTGCTTTCAAGCTCTGGTTTAAACTGAGAGAGGAGAATGAAAGACATGAAGATTATGTTGCTTAGAACAATTAAACTCTGTTTATGTTTAGTAATAACATATTCTATGCCTATTTGTTTGCCCCACCCACCAAATACATAGCTAATAGGCTCTTGTAATTGAATGAACAGACATAGAGAACAAGCAAAAATCACGATACTAGACAGAAGGACGAGATATTTAGCAAATCTTGCGCAAAACAGTGCTAACAACCCATTTGCTGGTAATAATAGAACTTGTAAGGCGAGTAGTGATGAGTGGGACATCGTATACTTTTTAATAAGCAAGGTTTAGATGAGTTGCGTCACTTAGAATTTTAATCGCTAGACCTCTTTTTGAAACTCGAACAAGAACCATTAGCAAATAAAAAGAACAAACTCTTGCGCAGCAAGAGGGAAACTTTCAGCCGTATACCTGTAATGCCCCCGATATTAGAGCAAATATGGTTAAGAATGGCGTACTTTTAAATCCTTAAACTTTCTCCCGCCAGACGTTGATATCCTATCGACCGGCGAGGCTTTTCATTATTATACCAGATTATAAAATCTTTCAACTATATTTTTACTTTTTCTACCGTGGGAATAAATTTTAGACACTAGACCTGTTGCGTAAGTGAGAATATATCGCCTAATGATAGAAAGAGGTCTTGATTCTTCAAGGCAGAAGGTATATATGGAGTTTATTTCAACACAAAACTACTCCATATATGGCAATATCATACACAAAAATCAGGAAACATCCAAGAATTTTTTTAATATTAAATTTTTCGAAAATTATAGTGGAAAAACAATAGAAACTGAATTGCGTCATACCCATAAAAAAATCACTTACCGTGGCGCTAAATTTAAAGTGAAATCACGCAACAAAAAGCTACATGTTATCGCGCTAAAATATGAAAATGAATCAAAGTATCGTTATCTCATTGCTAATGATACAACATGGTTTGATATTGATGTAATAAAAGCCTATGCGTTCCGTTGGCTCGTGGAGATTTTTATACAAGACTAGAAGTCTCACGAAGGATGGTATCAGCTGGCTATGCAAAGAGGAATGGATGACTCAGAACGTGGCGTCATCATCAGCCTTTTAGTGACCATGCGCTTCATTTTCATGAAGATCAATTGGCTTTGTATAAAAATAAAGAATCTGCAGCAACTGTCAGCTCCCTACGGGAAAAAGTTATGATGGAATCATTGACGTCTTTTATTGAAAATAATTTGATCAATTATATGAGGCTATTTCTTTAAAATACCTAATTCAACCTAAATTACTATAGTGCGAAAAAGAAATCTAACGAATAAAATATATACTATTAGTTGCTTAACTTAGTTATTAAACGTCTGATTTAGTGTTACTATTAATAATAGCTCTTATATTTTTATGTTTTATTTTTGGTTTATTTATTTGCGAGTTATGTACACTGATGCACAAGTCAAAAACGCCTCACTCATCATCTATAAGTTGCAGGAATTATGGCAGCACCTAGCACACCATGTTACGCATGTAGAAGGTAAGCAAGTGCCATTTATCGATTTTAGCCCGATGCTCGATTTATCTTGCGACACAGTCTTTCAGCTATTTTCTAACAATTATCATCAGAAGTTCGATTATTATCTAAAATTTTATGATTTAGTGAACAGCGCAATAGCAGACATGTATAACATGATGTGTGGCAAAGAGGATGGAAGTGCTGTTGATAGAGCTATTCATCTCTTCGAGAGATTTTGGGTGGAATATGCAAGAATTTTGCATAAGAACCAGTATATATCTAATAGCAATAAAGAATACTGGATTTTATTAGTAGAGCAATTGTCTGCAGCACTCGTTTCTGTTGATCAGCTATTTTGCGCGAAGGATTTTATTAATTATTCTTATGATCAAAATTTCCAGAATATTTTAAGTGGATTAGATAAGCTTATACAAGATTTAGCTAAGTGTAGGGATGTGCTAAATATAGGCCACTATCAAGAACACTTTCGTTTTAGCAAGGATATTGCTGCTACCCCTGGCAAAGTAATTGCGCAAAATGATCTGACTCAATTAATTTGTTATAAACCAAAAACAAAAACTCATGCAATACCAATATTTTTAGTGCCACCTTGCATAAATAAATATTATATCTTTGATTTGTCTAAGACTAATTCATTCATTTCTTTTTTAGTTAAAAATAACTTCCAAGTATTTGTGATATCTTGGGTAAATCCTGATCAAACTCTTTTTCATAAAAGATTTGAAGATTATATCCAAGAAGGAGTAATTGATAATTTAAAACACATTCAAGCATTAAATTTTAACAAAATTAACGTTTTAGGTTATTGCATAGGCGGCACGATGCTCGCCACCGCCCTCGCATATCTACAACACACTCAATATGCTACGCTCATTAGTGCCGTAACCTTTGTTACCACAATGCTAGATTTTACAAAGCCTGGTAGGTTAAGCGGTTTAATTACACAAAGCACACTCGCTTTAATTAAAGAGGAGGTGGAGCAAACCGGCTATTTTCACGGAAAATATTTAGCACGTACTTTTAATGTTTTGCGAGCAAAAGACATGATTTGGTCCGTAATAATTAATAAATATTTTTTAGGGGCTGATTTGCCAAAAATAGATATATTGTATTGGAATGCAGACTCTACTAATCTTTCTGGCAAGATGTATATTTTTTGTTTAAAGAAATTATATCTAGGTAATATTTTAAAAGAACCGAATGCTCTGCAAATTTTAGGGCGCGATATTAATCTGTCAAAAATAAAATATCCAACCTTCTGTCTTGCAACTCAAAGAGATCATATTGTGCCATGGAAGGCTGCCTATTATAGCGCAAAATTACTTGGTTCTAATGTAGTGTTCTGTTTGTCTGGTTCCGGACATGTTGCTGGGGTGATTAATCCAATAAAAGACGGTAAATATTACTATAAGATCAACGAAAATTCGGTGCACGACTCTGGAAGTATGGCGTGGGAAAAGTCTAGCAAAAAGATAGCTGGTTCATGGTGGGGTTATTGGTTAAAGTGGCTTAAACAGCATAGCGGGGAGATGGTGAATGCGATAGACTACTCTAAGATGCATTATCTAGAAAAGGCGCCTGGTAGCTATGCCATGCGTAGAATATAAAACTTACACCCAGACTGCTTTAGTGCATATTATAGTAATTTAGGTTGAATTAGATATAATTTAAATTATTTAAAATACCTAATTCAATAGACCTCTTTCCTAACTCTACTCCTGATGGCAACTGTGGCGACGCTGTCGATGCGCAAGTCCTCACGTACTTCATGTACGCTGCGGCTCTGTGCTTCGTATACTCCTCGCATTTGCTCTTAATTGAGCGAGTTTCGAAAGAGGTCTAATCTAAATTACTATAAATTATTGCTATAGCTTTTTGTCATTTTTCTTTTCATTATAACGAAAAATTATATCTAATTCAACCTAAATTACTATATACGCTCAAGAGTTCTGAACCCCATACACTCCTTATATTTACTCATCGTGGGCAAATTCGAAAAAGGTCTAATCTATAACTCAACTCAGTTTATAGCTGCGAAGACCTGAAATATTAGGAATGTCTGAAAAGTCGGTTTTTGAATTGATTTATAATTCAAATAAGTATTGAGAACCAACGCCATTTTTTAAAAATTGGTGATTAAATTCTTTTTCGAGTATTGCTAAAGCTAAATCTCCCGTGCAATGACATGGCGCTATGAAACCAATATCATCATTTTTTAATCTCATCGCAATATTATTAATTTTTGATTTTGACGAGCGTAGTAAATGAAAACCTCCAAATAAAGCGTGTATTTTGTCACACATAACTAAACGCATAATATTGCAGATTTTAACCGCGCCAGTGTGGCTACATCCAGTGATGGCAATAATACCTTTCGATGTTTTTATACCTAATGCTACCTCATTTATCCATAAATTTTTAGATATAATTAAATGAAAAACATCGTTGAGTGCACAATGCTCTTTGATACTATAGACCTCTTGCGTAAGTATATAGAATTGGAAATTACTTACAGGGAGGGGTTGATATTTTTTATAAAGCGTGTATAGAACTTGATTTTTAACCAACAAGAGACTACACACAATGATAAGATACAGTAAAATTGCTAAACATCCAAGAGTTTTTTTTAAGATTATTTGGCATGGAGCTAGAAAAGTTTGAAATAATAATAAAGAAGCTAGAAAAAATCTGGGATAAAAGAGTCGTAGGCCAATATAAACGTCTCGGGAGGAATTATAAATTAGGTCTAGAAGAAATGACCCTGATGCTTTTAATGTACCTTCGCACTTATAGCACAATGATGCAGATAGGCTTTATGTTTAACATTGACGAATCAAGAGTGAGCCGGATTATAAAGAAGCTAGAGCCGCTTATGGCTGGTCTAGTTGCAATTGAGAAGAATCGAGAATTAAGTTACGAAGAGGCGGCCCAGCTAATTGATGTTA
>NZ_JACVVM010000067.1 GCF_016751895.1 Candidatus Sarmatiella mevalonica
GCAAAAGAAATACAACCATATTGTATCTAAGAGGCGGATCAAGGTTGAGAATATTATTGCAGAGCTAAAGAATTTTCGTATTTTATCTCATAGATATCGCAATAAGCGTAGGGGTTATAATCTAAAGTTTAATATTGTTGCTGGAATTGTTAATTTCAAAAATGATTTCGTTAATAAATTACTTGCCGCTTGATGCTAAAATAATCACGAACAACCTTCTTCACCCCTCGCATTGGCTAATTGTTAATTAAATACTTACGCAAGAGGTCTAGTCCTCACGTACTTCATGTACGCTGCGGCTCTGTGCTTCGTATGCTCCTCGCATTTGCTCATCATGAGTGAGTTTCGAAAGAGGTCTAATTTACCAATCACGATTATCATAAAAATACTTTTACTCATATATTTGAGCGTGTTTGCAATGAGCATCAGATAGAGCATAAAAAGACTAAGATCAAGCGTCCTTGGACTAATGGGTAGGTAGAGCGAATGAACAGAACGCTCAAAGAAGCAACTGCAAACAATTTCCATTATGTATCTCATGATGAGCTGAAACAGCATCTGCATGCTTACCTGATGGCTTATAACTTCGCTAAACGACTTAAAGCTATCAAAGGTAAAACTCCTTGGCAATTTATTTTAAATCAGTGGACAATTCATCCTGAATACTTTATACTTAATCCTAACCATTTCTTACTGGGACTAACACATATATAGGGTGGGGTTTTTGTGGATAATCAATTACCACATATATCTTTTTTCACTGAATTGCAAACGCTTTCTTCTATTGATACTACAAGATCTGTCATAACTTTTCTACTTACGCAGTAGGTCTATTATATAACCATGAGATGAAGCTATATACAAAACGCTTTTAAGATGTTATTATATGCTATCATAAAATCATTAAACAGCTTATAAGCAACGCGTTAGCGATTATTTTATTTTTAAAACTACTCTTAGTTAACTTGCAGTTATTTATGCCAGAAAATACTACTCAGTCTCCTAGAAAAAGGTTGACCCTTACAAAAAAAAGCGATACACCACAAGCAAATATTCAAGGTGTGGTGACGCAGGTTGCGCAGGAAAATAGATCCACTTCAACTATAGTTGAAGTGAAAAAAACCTTTGCTACTAGATATGGCATGTTATTAGCCAAACGCAATAAACAGGACGTCCCTGTCAAAAAGAGCAATAATGCAGAAAAGGTACTCGCCCCCGCGCAGTTGCAGCAGAAAATAGAGTCGACTGTAAAAGAGCAAGCCAACGCCGTTGAAGAAAAGCCCAAGTTAACTAAAACACAGCTTACTTTAACAGATCTCATGGCCTTGAATAAATCTGCGCCTGAAGATAAGGTGCTAGACGCTTCTGGTCAAGCGCAGGACGGCGCTAAGGATATTACCGAGCAACCTCGCCTGCACGCGCCGGTGCGCCCTAAAGCGTCGCCATCAGCGGGGCAGGCGCAAGCCGCGGCTAAAACTCAAGGTGCGCGCAGCGGCGATGTTGCTTCGGCAAGTGTTGTCAAAACACATAAAAGCTTTGATGCAAAGGCGGTGACGAAGCAAAAATTACAACCAGTATCTAAGGTTACGAAGTCTGATTTATTACACGTGCTTTATACGGGTGACGAAGGAGGTGATAGACATGCTTGGCGCAAAAAGAAGAACAAGAAATCACAGGCTGTAAGCCCATCTAAGATATTTAAAAACATTACAATGCTACCTCGCCAGATCTCAGCAAAAGACCTCGCGGCAGTTTTAACTGAGCCTTTAGTGAATGTTACTAAAGAATTGATGAAACTGGGTATGATAGTTAAAGCGCATGAAATGATTGACCCTGATGTGGCCGAGCTAGTGGCCACCAGCCTTGGGCATAGCGTAGAAAGAATTAGTGGTTTAGAGATAGAGCAAGACTTGTATCAAGAAGATCCTATTGAAGATCTACTACCTCGTCCACCGGTTGTGACTGTGATAGGACATGTTGACCATGGCAAAACCTCTTTAATTGATGCGTTGCGCCACTCTGATCTTACAAGCAAAGAGTCTGGAGGTATTACTCAGCAGATTAGCGCATATAAAATTAACTGTCCTAATGGCAGGAGTTTTACTATAGTAGATACCCCTGGCCACGCTGCATTTAGCATGATGCGTCAGCGAGGCAGTAAGATTAATGATATTGCAATTTTAATTATTGCTGCAGATGATGGCATAAAACCTCAGACAATAGAGGCTATTGAGCACGCAAAGAGTTCTAAGATGCCGATAATAGTGGCTGTGAACAAGATAGATAAACAGCATAATTTAGATAGGATTAAAAATGATTTGCTGGTGCATGATGTGGTTATAGAGGAGTTTGGTGGAGATGTGATGCTTATACCAATCTCCGCTAAATTAGGCACAAACCTAGATAAGTTAGTGGAGGCAATTTTCTTGATCGCTGATATGCATGAGCTCAAAGCTAATCCAAAAGCCAGAGGTTTTGGCGTTGTACTTGAAAGTAATGCAACTAAACAAGGTATTCTTACTACTTTACTTGTTAAAAACGGTAGTGTAAGCAAAGGTGACGTGATATTGGTTGGTACCTGTTTTGCAAAAATTAAAAAAATGATCGCCGAAGATGGTGTGGAAATAAGCAGAGCTGAGATTTGCGACCCCGCAAAAATTTATGGTTTTGAGGAGATTCCGAAAATCGGAGAAGTGTTTCATGTTATTGAGAGCGAGAAGCAGGCTAGAGCTATTGCAGAAAATAGAATGAGTATGCTCTACGCTCAAGAACAGGCCGAGGCTAAGCGCGTAGCATGTTTTGAAAAAGATAAAAAGAGAGAATTGAGGGTTATTATTAAAGCCGACTCATATGGCTCGCTTGAAGCAATACTGGAAAGCATGAAGTCTTTTGAACATGACGAGCTGGAGGTGAAAATTGTACGTTCCACCGTGGGTGCGCTCGGTAAGTCTGATATATTAGATGCAGATACTTTTAATGCTGTTATTTTGGCATTCAACATCAAGCACGATCCTTCTCTTACCTCAATTGTTGAATCGAAACGAGTGGAGGTAATGCACTATACAGTAATATATCATTTACTAGACGAAGTGCGTCAACGCCTTTCTGATCTGCTACAGCCAGAAGTACGCGAAGAACATTTAGGATCTGTAGAAATACGCGAAGTATTCGATCTTTCTAGATGTGGCAAAATTGCCGGTAGTTATATTACGAAAGGGTTAGTAAAGCGAGGCGCAAAGGTAAGAATTATACGCAATGGTGAAGTGGTGTTTGAAGGTGTGTTAGAAGCGTTAAAACGCTTTAAAGAAGATGTGAAGGAAGTGAAGAGTGGATATGAATGCGGTATTATGATCAAAGATTACCAAAATTTCCAGAAAGGTGATGTGATAGAAGTATTTGATGTCACATTCCATAAAAGGACGCTTTAGTGGCTCTAGGTAAGATATCTTCGCCATCCATCTTTTGTTTAATACTTGTCAGGCATTTACAGGAATAAGGTTATGAAACGCTCTACTAATAACAGAAAAGAAAAGTTTTCTAGTCTAATACATCAGGCTTTGACTGATGCCCTGCGCACAAGCACTTCTCTTGACGCTAGGATTTTAGATAGCAATAATATCATTATCACAAGGGTGGATGTGACCACTGACTTAAAAATGGTATACTGTTACTTTTTTCCATTTAACACAAATCTAACGCACCAAGTGTTACTTGAAGCTCTTAATAACTCATCCAAAGCTATTCGTTATTTCGTAACGCAGCAAGTTCAGATGCGTTATTCTCCGGAAATTATCTTTCGCTATGATTCTAATTATAACCTAGGGGCTCCTCCTATATTCGTTGAGAACTAGCGCGCGCTTTGTGCAAGAATGGTTATGTTAAAAAATAAAATATTATGTAGGGCTGCGAATGTCTTGTTGTTTATATTTGGCATAGTATTGTTTTTATCTATTGCCTCTTATAGCTACAACGACCCCTGCTTTAATCTTGCCTTAAACACCACCCCCTCTAACCTGCTAGGTAAGGCGGGTTCTACTCTTGCCGACATCACAATTCAAGCTTTCGGGCTAATATGTGCATTTTTTATATCAGTTGCAATTCTTGCTCGACAAACCATTATCTTGATAAAAAAAACATACGCTATAGAAACTGCGCCTGGCTCTAAGAGAATTAATAAATTATGCTTTTGTTTGTTATTGCCGTTGCTCTCCAGCCTTAATTTAAGCCGTGATACTCTTGAATGGCTCGAAGATTATTTTCCAAACTTTCATGGCTTTGCTATATTACAAGATCAGAATATCTTGGGTTTTATTTTTAATAAAACGAAGAATTTATTGCTGTATATATGTGGAGTAGAGTCTACAGACTATACTATTCTCCAGAATATCAGCATTGTTGAAGAAATTTGCATCTTATTTTTATTAGCATTTTATTTTCGTTTATTTTTTCCTTTTGTATGGATTATTCGTCTAGTTATCCTGCGCAAGTCAAAGATGGCAATGAATAACCATATTAGTTCAGTCAAAACCCAGGACAAGCTAAGGCGCAAAGCTATTGCGCAAAAATCTCATAGCAAATTACCACAAGCTGCTACAATATTAGGAGCTGCAAAAACAGCTTTTAAATTTGCTAAAAAGAATGCTGCGCCAGGCGCTAGATCTATTAAGCGTAGTTCCTTGGCCGCAGCTGGTTATTCGCTGAAGGAAATGGAAAAATTTGATACAAACAATGTTATTTTGCCTTCAATTGAGTTGTTGCACGCAACTACGCTCGGCGCACTTTATGCATCTAGGGATGATTTATATAACAATCAAAAAGCTTTGCTGCAGGTGTTAAAAGACTTTGGTGTAAATGGTAGCATTGAAGGCGTATGCACTGGGCCAGTGGTAACATTATACGAATTTAAACCAGTGGCTGGCATTAAGTCGAGCAGAATCATTGGATTAGCTACAGATATAGCGCGCACTCTTTCAGCGCTCTCGGCGCGCATCGCTATTATTCCAGGCAAAGATGTGTTGGGCATAGAACTACCTAATAAAAAACGTGCTACATTTGGTATGAGAATGTTGCTGGAATCTGCAGAGTATCAAGATTCAGACCTATCTATACCATTAATTTTGGGGCTAGATATTGCCGGACGCCCTTATGTTGTAGACCTTGCCAAGATGCCCCATTTATTGGTTGCAGGCACTACTGGTTCGGGTAAATCGGTGTCTATCAATGTGATGATTTTATCCCTGCTTTATAGATTTACTCCTAATCAATGCAGAGTAATTATGATAGATCCTAAGATGCTGGAGTTGTCTGTATATAATGATATCCCCCATCTATTAGAACCAGTGATCACATGCCCACATAAAGCGGTGCTCGCACTTCAATGGTTAGTGAAGGAGATGAATCGTAGATATTCTATTATGTCTGATGTTGGCGTGAGGAACCTACATAATTATAACGAAAAAGTACGTCATGCTATCGCTAATAATTTGAGTTTAGAAAAGAAGGCGTATAGTGGTTTTAATAAAGAAACTGGGGAACAGGAGGTGATTACGCGTAAGCTTGATGCATGCCAGATGCCCTTTATTGTGGTGATTGTGGATGAGATGGCCCACCTGATGATGACGGCTGGCAAGGAAGTGGAGAATAATATACAAAAATTAGCTCAAATGGCTAGGGCTTCAGGTATACATTTAATTATGGCCACTCAACGCCCCTCTACTGACGTGATTACTGGCGTGATTAAAGCAAACTTCCCAACTAGAATTAGTTTTAAAGTAACTTCCGGTATAGATAGTAGAATCGTGATAGGTGAACAGGGTGCTGATCAACTACTTGGCAAGGGCGATATGCTGTATTTAGGAGTGGATTCTAAGGTAACTAGGCTACATGCGCCATTTGTTTCTGACGATGAAGTAGAGAAGGTGGTGGATGCATGGAAGTTGCAGGCAAGCCCTGAGTATGTTGGTATTATAGATGAAATGCAAGAAGGGGGTAATAGTGATGTTGGCGCGGATGATGACAAAGGTGGAGGAGGAGATGATAATTATCAAAGGGCCAAGGAGATAGTGCTAAACGAAAGAAAAACTTCCATTAGCTATGTGCAAAGAAGAATGGGTATTGGTTATAATAAGGCAGCAAATTTGATTGAACGTATGGAGAAGGAAGGGTTGCTGTCTAGCCCTAGTAGTAGTGGCAAGAGAGAGATTTTGGACTGACTTGTGATGGTTTGTATTTGGTATGAGATCTAAGGTATGGTAATTTGAGTTAAATATTTGACAATAGACCTCTCGCATAACCCAAGAGACAGTTGTTAACTATCATCTATGGGAGAGGTTATTAAAATACAAAAAATAAAAAATTACAAAGGTGAAGAATCCTGAAGGTTAAGCGGAGTGAAGCGCTGTGTATTTACAAAAATGCTAGAAATATCAGAAGAAGCGGAAAAAAGCAAAAGGAGTAAAAATAATTGAGCAATAAAAGAGGGTTCTCTTATGAGAGAAGAGAGAAAGTATTCAGTAGACCTCTTGCATAACCTAAAAATAGACCTCTTTCCTAACTCTACTCCTGATGGCAACTGTGGCGACGCTGTCGATGCGCAAGTCCTCACGTACTTCATGTACGCTGCGGCTCTGTGCTTCGTATACTCCTCGCATTTGCTTATCATGAGCGAGTTTCGAAAGAGGTCTAATGGAAGAGGAATTTTTAGGAAAAATGATGTTGAACGCCGCAGCATACTCTAGTATATGAGGAGCGCAAAGGAGTTTTGACAACAAAATTACTCCACGGAATAGGTTATGCAAGAGGTCTATTAAATCTTCAATTATACCCCTGTGCTTTAGCCTATTAAAATAATTAAATACTCTCTTCCATTCACCAAAATCATTTGGTAAATCTCGCCAAAAACAGCCATTTTTTGTTACATAGAATATTCCATCCCATAGCTTTCCTGCATCCTTAGGTGATGACCGACCTTGTTTACCTTTTCGCCTGTATATTATTTTTTCTATTAATTCCCACTCTTTATCACTATACTAAATTAGCTTGAGGTAGCGTAAATTATATGATAATATGAAGCAAAAAATGCGAGCATATAGTATAGATTTACGTAAAAAAGTAATAAGTTTTAGAACCAGTCACGCAAAACATTTAACTAACCTATTCAGCATAATTTTTGTGAAAGCTAATTGAACAAAAGCCTTAGCGGATGAAGGGGAAATCTCATAATCCTTGGACAATCTTCTGAAAT
>NZ_JACVVM010000068.1 GCF_016751895.1 Candidatus Sarmatiella mevalonica
AACAAAAATTCATTTCTCCCATTTTTGACATACTGCTGTTGCGCAATAATTATTGCGGATATAGTACGAGTATATAGCAAAACCTGGGCGAAAACAACAGAGAAAATTTTTCAGCATATCATGAAACCACAAGAAAAACGAGGCAAGCTCAGCGGTGCTAGCTATATGTTTTTAGGTTTTGTTGTTTCTGGTTATTGCTTCGAACAAAAGCTCGCTATTACAAGCTGGTTAGTTCTTATTATATCTGATGCATTAGCCGCAATTGGTGGCGTTGCATTTAGCACTTTACGCAATAAATCAACGCATGGGATTTGCAAAAGAAAAAACAAGACCTTCATGGGCTCTTCAATATTCTTCTTATCAAGCGTCGTTATTGGTTATATTAACTTCGGTGTGGCAAATATTTCGTGTTATACCTTCGCATCTTGTTCATCGGTTATTGTAGAATACTACGCTAAACAAATCAATCTCGATGATAACTTTTCAATCCCTATTTGTTATTGCTGTGGCTTTGTCATGTTGTCCGCAATTTAAGAACCAAAAATATACATCATAATTGATATCGAAAAAATCGATAAAATAGTCGAAAAAGTAATAATGGATATCATTGCATCCACGTCCCCCCCTAATTGCTTTGCAAGTATATAAGAAGTACTTGCGCATGGCAAACTTGAATATAATAGCAAGACGTTTTTATCAGCCCCATTTAACCCAGCTACGGTAGCGCATGCCATTGTAATTACTGGAAGTAACAGGAGTTTTGCTCCTACAGATACCATAATTTGATTAATTAGCGTATTGTTGATCCTAAAATGCAAGCCGGCACCAATGCTTATCATACCAATAGTGAAAGCTGAGTTTGCTAAATGACTCACCGTGTTTTGCAGTGTAGAGTGCAATTGAAACCCTAGATAATTGAGTATTAGAGCACTGAAACCGCTAATTATGAGAGGGTTAGTGGCAATTGTTTTTATGAGCACTAAATTGCTATTTTGGCTACGGTTGGGATTATCGGTATATCGAGCAAAAGCCCATGTACTAATAAAATTGGTGAAAATTACCATGTAGGCTGCGATAATAGAAACCATGGGCATGCTATTATTGCCTAGCAGAGAATCACCTAATGCAAAAAAGATATAGTTATTATGACGAACGCCACCTTGGAACATAGAGGCGAAGAGGGTGGGGGGGAGAGAGCGTTTTTTTTGGTAAGTTATTAATATACTAGCTACTATTAATATTGCGATAATTAATACAATTATTAACTTTGCAATAGGTACGCTTTGTAGGTTAGCGTTTAATATTGAATTAAATAAAACAGCTGGAAATAATAAAAAATACGAGAGCTTCTCCAAACCACGCCAAAATTCATGCGACTTTAGCCATTTATTTTTAATAAATACTCCTATTACCGCTATAATAAAAGTAGGAACAGTTCCAGAAAGAATATGAATCATAATGGCATACCTTTAAATGAGTTGACAAATTTAAGCTCAGCCCCTGAGTTTTAGATTAAATTCATTCTCCATTAGTCTAATAATTTGATTTGAAATACCTTCTAATTCATCAGAAGTGAAAGTATGGTCAGTTTGCAGAGTTACCGAAATAGTAAAGGATGTTTCCTTATCAGTTATTTGATATACGTCTAGCAACTCTATACTCCTTACTATCTGACCCATCGTTTGCGCGATCTTGCGCGTGGCTTTGCCGATGATTGAACTTTGATTAGTAATAAAAGAGTAGTCTCTTGATACTGCTTGATGTTTGAGTGCGTTTTTGTGTCTACTATCTGTGTGCATGATGGAGAATTTGCAAAAGATATGGTCTATATCTATCAATTCGAATGCAAAGAAATCCATTCCCTTGAGATTGGTTGTGAGGCTTGGATGCAGCTGCCCTATATAGCCAATCATTTCGTTATTATAATATATTATGCCACTGCGAGTTGGGTGGTAATAAGTTGGCGCTGAATCTTTTATTTCTATCATCAGATCAGGCAGGAAGCAAGATAAGAATCTTAGCAGATCAGCCTTAAAATCGAGCAATGATTTTGTTTTATCTTCAAAATAATTACTATGCTTTACGCAGTTTGATAATGCTGTGAAATGTAGAGATTGTTGATATTCTCTCTTTGCATCATCAAAGCTAAAGGTAGTGCCGCATTCAAACAAATTAAATGCTTTTGTACCATCTTTCACATTTTGCGCAGCAATATCTAATAGGTTTGGTATAATACTGGGTCTGAGAGCGTTTAAATCATTAGAAATGGGGTTAGTGATGGACAGGGAGTGAGTAGAGCAGAAGGCCTGAGCTTTCTTCTGATCCATAAAGGACCAAGTAATAACCTGGCGATATCCTCCAGATAACATTACTTCTTGTAGATAAAATATATCTTTTAATCCGAACTGAGAATGATGTTTATTAATTGGAATATTAATTGGAATATTGTATGAATGAGCGGATGCAGAATGAGCGAGAGTTTTTTTGTGTTCTGATGGGTAATGAGGAGCGGCACTATCGGCATGAAAGGTCTCAAAAATTTGATAATGCCTAGCAATCTCCTCTATCAAATCTACGTCTAGTTTCACATCCTTCCTCCAGCTATGTGGCGTACACAGCAAGTCGTGTCCCTGCCAACTCCAAGTACCTACGTTAGATAGCTTTTGAAAATCATCTTGTTTTAATTTATTTAAAAGTGGTTCCGTGTATACCGAAGCATAAGCAGAGAATTTTGCGTGAGTGAGCTTGATTGATTGCTCGTTTAGTTTTTGCGCATCTGCTGTGTTTTGTAGATTAAATATTTTGGGTTTTGCAGCCTGACCCCCGCATATTTCTGTTATTAATTGCGCGCCCTTCTGCAGGAGTAACAAGGTGCTGCTCTCATCCACTCCAGAGCGCGTAAAGCGTGTGGAAGAAGAAGTTTGTAAATTTATGGAGTTTGCAGAGTGAGCAACTTCCGTGGGGTGAAAGGCGGCTGCTTCAAGGATAATACTATTAGTTTGAGCGGTAACCTTGCTTTCATCCCCCCCTATGAGGCCAGCAATGGCGTGCACCTGCTTGCTATCACTTACGGTTAGCAGGTTGTGCAGAAGATATTTTTGGCCGTTTAATGCGTGAAAGGTGATTGCATTTCCACAATGCTTTACTTGTAGACCACCTTTGATGCTGCTGGCGTCATAGGCATGCATTGGTTGATTGTATGTTATGAGTATATAGTTGGTAACGTCTACTATTGGGGATATCGATTTTATTCCCGCATGACGCAAACTATTTTTAAGCCATTGCGGAGTTTGCGCGGTGTTGTCTAGATTACGAATTTCAACAAAGGCAAAAGTGCTGCATGTTGGTGATGCGCTATTGCTATCTACATATAGATCATAGTTTGTTTCAAATGTATTAATTCCATAATTTTGTTGTTCGCAACTAATTTTTTGAGCGTTTAATTGATTAGATAAGGGTTCGGGAAGCATGTGTTCGACGTTGGCAGTTGAGAACGCGGAGGATGATAGCTCTCTAAATATACCAAGCGTACTGAGGCAATCACCTCTATTAAAAGGAATATTTAATGTTATAAGGGGCGAAGTGAGTTCATAATATTCAGAAATTTTCATGCCAAGTGGAGCATTGGATTCGAGTTCTATAATACCTTCACCTTGCTCTCCAAACCCAAGCTCAGATTCTGAACATAGCATACCGCTGCTTACTTGCCCCCTGATTTTGCGAGGCTCTATATAAAAATCACATCCTGGAATGAACGCTCCAACGCGAGCCATTACAACTTTAATACCGCTGCGTGCGTTTGGTGCGCCGCAGATGATTTGGAAGGTTTGCGCGCCGTCATCTACTTGACAGATTTGTAGTTTATCCGCATTTGGATGGGGTTGAGTTGATATGATTTGCGCCACTACAAAATCATCAAAGATATTCTTGTCTTTATGACGATAGTCGTTAATCTCTTCTATTTCAAAACCTAATATATCTAAATCTTCTCGAAGATTTGAGGTGGAGGGGAAATGACGAAGGAAGTACAGAAAATCTTGCTCGGATTGAAAAAAGGGCTTGGTAGATGACGGAGAGAAGGAGAATAGCATATTCAGAAGTAATTATATTAATATTTATATATTCTTATATATTCAAATTTTAGGATTTTTTGAATCGTAGGTTGTTGATAAAAGCTTATGAAGTATCTGAAATAGGTTACCCAAAAAAAGCTAATCAGTCAATTCTCTTTTTGGTGCAGTCATCTTCTATCCCCCCAATTTTAAAAACATTATAACATTATATATTAATATATGTGCGCGACTATATAAATAAATACAGAAGTGTTAAGCTATTTAAATAGCGTTAAACCTCTTACTAAACTCTATTCCCGATGATAACTCCCATCGCCATCGATTGATTCAACGCAATCACTTAACTATCATGTACGCTCGAAGTTCTGTGCTTTCATTGGTTCCTGGTATTTGCTCATCATGCGTGAGTTTGGACAGAGGTCTATTTGAATGATATCTAATAGTTTTTACTGTTTTTTAGCGGTATTTAATGGTTTTTTTACAAATTTTTATATTTTTTTACAAATTGCTATTGACATGCAATTCTTTGTATATTATAACAATAGGTAACGGCAGGCAAGTCAGATGAGACGGCCGCCGGGCTCTAAAAACAAGTGAAAAAGCAAGTTATGTAAATAAATGCCTTTTATACAGCTAGTGTACTTTTAATTACTATAAGTATCAAGTAACTGTATAAAGGTAGTGATAAGGTAAGAATTTTTGTGTATATAAAAACTTTCCTGTCTATTTTCTTTTATATTAAAGTAACAATGGACTAGGTTTGAACTTAATTTGAGAGTTTGATCCTGGCTCAGAACGAACGCTTGCGGCATGCTTTACACATGCAAGTCGAACGTATCTAGCTTGCTTCGGCAGGTTAGACAAGTGGCGAACGGGTGAGTAACACGTAGGAATCTACCCATCAGACTGGGATAAAATACCGGATACGCTCTAAGGAGGAAAGGTTTTTCGCTGATGGATGAGCCTGCGGCAGATTAGGTAGTTGGTGAGGTAATGGCTCACCAAGCCAACGATCTGTAGCTGGTCTGAGAGGATGATCAGCCACACTGGGACTGAGACACGGCCCAGATTCCGTTAGGAAGCAGCAGTGGGGAATTTTAGGCAATGGGCGAAAGCCTGACCTAGCAATGCCGCGTGAATGATGAAGGTCTTAGGATTGTAAAGTTCTTTTAACAGGGAGGATAATGACAGTACCTGTTGAATAAGCCCTGGCTAACTCCGTGCCAGCAGCCGCGGTAATACGGAGAGGGCTAGCGTTGTTCGGATTTACTGGGCGTAAAGAGTGCGTAGGTGGTTTAGTAAGTTGAGAGTGAAATCCTGGGGCTTAACCTCAGAACTGCTTTCAAAACTACTAGGCTAGAGTATAGTAGGGGATGATGGAATTCCTGGTGTAGAGGTGAAATTCTCAGATATCAGGAGGAACACCGGTGGCGAAGGCGATCATCTGGGCTAATACTGACACTGATGCACGAAAGCGTGGGGAGCAAACAGGATTAGATACCCTGGTAGTCCACGCCCTAAACGATGAGTGCTAGATATCGGATTTTTTTCGGTTTCGAAGCTAACGCGTTAAGCACTCCGCCTGGGGAGTACGGTCGCAAGACTAAAACTCAAAGGAATTGACGGGGGCTCGCACAAGCGGTGGAGCATGCGGTTTAATTCGATGATACGCGAGGAACCTTACCAACCCTTGACAGGTACAGAAAAGAACATGTAGATGTGTTCCCACGCAGCAATGCGTATCTGTGCAACAGGTGTTGCATGGCTGTCGTCAGCTCGTGTCGTGAGATGTTAGGTTAAGTCCTGTAACGAGCGCAACCCTCATTTTTATTTGCCAGCGGGTAATGCCGGGAACTATAAAGAAACTGCCAGTGATAAACTGGAGGAAGGTGGGGACGATGTCAAGTCATCATGGCCCTTATGGGTTGGGCTACACGCGTGCTACAATGGTGGTTACAAAGGGCAAGCAATGTCGCGAGGCGGAGCAAAATCCTTAAAAGCCATCTCAGTTCGGATTGCTCTCTGCAACTCGAGAGCATGAAGTTGGAATCGCTAGTAATCGCAAATCAGAATGTTGCGGTGAATACGTTCTCGGGCCTTGTACACACCGCCCGTCACACCATGAGAGTTGGTTTCGCCTGAAGCTGGTGCGCTAACCGAAAGGGAGCAGCTAACCACGGTGGGACTGATGATTGGGGTGAAGTCGTAACAAGGTAGCCGCAGGGGAACCTGCGGCTGGATTACCTCCAAAAGACTATAATTTAAGAAAGCTAAGGGCTTCTTGTCTTATCTATCACTACCTCTATGCAGTTATTTCTTGCTTTTTTGTAGAAACGTATTGTTTGTTTTTCTGTGGAAGTTGCTTCTTGCTTTTTCTTGTCGATATTTCCTATCTTCTGTCTATGTTATAGAGTCTGTATTATAGACATTTTCTGTGTTGTAAACGTTTCCTACTTATTCTCGTTATAAACGTTTTCTGTCTCTTATTATGTTATTATAGGCATTTCATGCCTCTCAACGTTGTGGGTGTCTCATACTATTCTCGATATCTTATACTATTGTCAATATTTCCCATTCTTCTAAATCTCTCTCGTTTCGAGTTAAAGCGCTTTCTGTTATTGTAGTTGTAAATATTGCATTTTTAACTCTGTTGTTTTGTTTTTCTCCTCTCTTATCCTACTAGCCATAATGTCAGATCCTTCTTTTGCTACGCTCAACAGCCTTAAAAAATCTTTGGGTATTTGCTAATTTTATCGTATGATATAGCTAAGATCTGATAAAGAAGTCATATACTATATAGTAAATTAATTTGAGGTAGCGTATTTAAAAAAGAAAGATAACGAAGCAAAAAGACTCTGAAAGTCAGAAATTTTCTGCTTAACCCATCGCTTCATATTAGCCCAAAATTTCTCTATTGGGTTAAAATCAGGTGAATAAGGAGGAAGAAAAATTACCTTACAACCAACAGATTCAATGAGATCTTTTGTCTTTTGTGATCTATGAAATGCAGCGTTATCCATTATCACAACTTGCCCAGCTTTTAGCTCTTTGATCAAGAATTGCTCTACCCAGCTTTCGAATAGCTGGGTATTACATGAACCATTAAATACCATAGGAGCTA
>NZ_JACVVM010000069.1 GCF_016751895.1 Candidatus Sarmatiella mevalonica
TTACTTGCCGCTTGATGCTAAAATAGACCTCTTTCGAAACTCGCTCATGATGAGCAAATGCGAGGAGTATACGAAGCACAGAGCCGCAGCGTACATGAAGTACGTGAGGACTTGCGCATCGGAGCGACGAAGCAGTTGCCATCAGGAGTAGAGTTAGGAAAGAGGTCTAATAATCACGAACAACCTTCTTCACCCTTCACATTGGCTAATTGTTAATTAAATACTTACGCAAGAGGTCTATCATCTAAAATGCTTTGATCAACTTCTTACTATGCCTGAGATATCTCAAAATACCAATGAGACTACAGAAATATTTTTAAAATGGCTCAACTACTGGAAATACAGAAATTTTACAACGCTACGCGTTTATGTTACATAAGAGTGCAATGTATGAGCGGCAATGATATGCAGAAGAAAATATCAGCAAGTTATACAAAGCCATCAGGGCATCTTAATACAAAGCTCGATGGAGGAGCAGCGTCAATTTCAAGAACAACCACACCTAGGAATGCAGCAATCGCAACAAATGCAGTCACAAAACAATAGACCTCTTTCGAAACTCACTCATGATGAGCAAATGCAAGGATCATACAAAGCACAAAGCCGCAGCGTACATGAAGTACGTGAGGACTCGAGCATCGACAGCGTCGCCACAGTTGCTATCAGGAGTAGAGTTAGGAAAGAGGTCTAATGTATTTTTTTCGCAGCAACAGTCTAACGCAATAAGGTCTAAAAACCAAAATCACCTCAAAGCACGAATACACAAGAACAAGAAGCGCCACTTCAACGGGGTCTGAACGCAAACCAGCTACAGCTCCGATCGTTTCGAATACGCACAAACAACACTAGCCCCCAGTTACCACCGAAGAATTAAATACGCTTCTTGAAATGAAACTGAACTAGACTTCTTGCCAGACTCATCCGTGTCAATGGCAAATGCAAAGAGTAAGTGACAGGAGCAAATGAAAGTGTAAAACTCGAAACATACAATAAAGCGCGACAAAGGGTTCGAATCGATAAACAACGCGCACGTCGCAGTCAATGAGTAGAGTTTGCACAAGAGGTCTAATGGTATAAAAGTTCTAATCAGGCCAGTGGTGTGCATGCTACTTTTTATAAGTTTGCATACACATCTAAAACCTGCTCATCGGCAGTTTCGACTCCACTTTTCTTATCTCACTCACTCATACTTCTCAATCACACCTACATTCCGCTCACGCATGCTTCTTGCGCATCAACAATTTAAGCATATCTCGCACCAACGCTACGCAATAAAAGGCCGCAAGCAAAAAAGCGATTATTGCTAGCAAACCTATTGGCATTACAACGGCAAATAATCCAACACCCCCTTGAAATGATGGTATATTTTGAAATAATTGGCATGCAACAGTTATGCCAATAAAAGCAATGCAACCATAGATTATTCTTTTTTGAAAATGACCAAATGCCGAACGCATTTCAACTGGAGCCGCATGCTTAACAAAAAAAATTAAAGCAAATTCCTCTGCTGCACCACGTAATCCATCAAAAAAGCTGAAATTTTCAAAAAATATAGCGTGTAACTGAAGAAAGTGCGCGATGGATGGTGTGGGTGGATCTGTTTTAAAATTTAACAGTAAAAAAATTGGCAAGGTGAGAGATATGAGGTTGTTTATAAATAACAATACGAATGATATCTCCCACCTATTAGCGAAAAGGAAAGAGCGCATATATAAAAACTCTAAATGTAAGCATTAATTAATTAAGTAATGAGACGAGAGGAGATGATAATAAAGTTCCACCCACCTCAAAAGAATATTTTATTATAGCAGACTATATTAATTGACAACCCTTAGACTTGCTTTTAACTGAGTCGCAAGCATAATTATCCCATCCCGCAGAACAAGGATCGGTGTAATGCAGTACCCACATCGGGCATAGCCTTAGCGCAAACTAACGTCTGTTTTGTCGTAACACAAGCAGTAGTAGAAAAAGCCGCGCCAATAGCAGCGCGTGGTGTGCATGTAGGCACTTTTATAAATATCACCATAAACGTTAATCAACCCAATCTGGCTTCTAGATAATAACACTCATCATTACTGATGGCAATATTAAAAGTTGCAATTCTCGATAAATACACATCATTCACGGTAATAGTGCTACAAAACAACTATCGCTCACACTACATCATAAAACTCATCATATCACAAACTCATCATATCATAAAGCTCATCATATCATAACAAGGCTCAATGTGCAGCGGCAGCTCAGACAAGAGTTTATGATATTCTAGCTCATGCGAGAGATTAGTAAGATACATCTTCTTAGGCCGATACTCCTGGTCTAACTTCAACACATCCTCCAGCCCAAAATGCTTAGAATTCGCCTTATATCTAACGCAATCTAAAATCCAAACATCAATATTATGCAAATATTCCTTAGACTCTTCCGGAAAGGCGCTTACATCATTAGAATATACAAAATCATTAATCCTCATGCCCAAACTATCAGTCTTACCATGTATTTGACGAAAAAATCTAAAATTTAAATTAGATATCATTTTTTCCTCAAAATCAGAAATCACCTCAAGACTCATCACTTTGCGCCCTTCCCTACTCCGCTCCTCGCCTCGCCCTACCTTCTGCATCAAATTATCTTGAAACAAATAGCCAAAATTCGCACGCAAATCATCTGCGCTAGCTTTATTAGTTATAATATTTAAAGTAGAGTCACTCTGATATGCAAAATATTTTAAATCATCAAGCCCAGCACAATGGTCGTAATGACTATGCGTGAGAATTGCGCAAGCAATGGATTTTACTCGCGCTCTGAGAATTTGCGACCTGATATCACATCCAAAATCTATCAAAATCGGCTTATCCTGCTCACCACCCACTCCCTCTTGCCAATTAGGAAAAATTAAAAGTGCGCACCTGCTGCGTTTATTATATGCAATATCCGAACTACATACCTTGCACTCGCATGCAATAACAGGCACTCCAGCAGAGCTACTACATCCTAAAATCACTACTCGCATCATAAAACTTCTGCTATAAAACCGCTTGCACTTGAAAAATAATCCCAGGAAAGATGCCTAATAAAACTACTATACAGGCTAAAATACATAATTGTGTATTAATCCAAAACAAACCAACTTTATTTTTAATTAAACTATCATCCTGCTGGCTAAACACATCCCTTTCATCATGCATAACGATGTTAGGTTTTTCGCAATTCCAAACCACTTTACCATAAAGATAAAACATATAAATTAAATTCAACAAAGCGCCAGCAAAGGCAATAAATGCTAAACTACGATGCACATCTATAATAGAAGTAACACTAAAAAATTCACCAATAAATCCACTAGTACCAGGCATGCCAGTCGCCCCTAAGGTAAACAGCATCATCATTACTGCTATAAATGGCAGGCGCTGCTTAACCATATAGTAGGAATCGATATCTTTAGTATGATATACCTCATATAAAACCCCTACCAACAAAAACAAACCACAAGAAATAATGCCATGACTGAGCATCTGAAACAATGATGAATTAATCCCAATAACGCTATTGCTAAAAGCCCCAATAACCACATAACCCATATGAGATATAGAAGAATAGGCGATCATAGCCTTAATGTTCTTCTGGCTAAAAGCGACGCACGCAGCATAAATAATGGCAAAAACTCCCATCGATATCAAATATTCTTGATACTCTTCCACGATTTCTGTAAACAAGGAGCAATTTATTCTCAAAATGCCATACCCTCCTAACTTTAACAACAAAGCTGCAAGTACCATAGAGCCAGCCGTAGGTGCTGCAACATGGGCTTTTGGTAACCATGTGTGGAATGGGGGAATTGGTAGTTTTATTAAAAATGCTATAAGCGACAGAAAAAAAAGTATCTTGCAAACGTCATGATCCAGCGTGTCTAGGTCTACCCCGATATCATTTAACTCAAGAGTCGAGCAATGATATGAAAGCATTAGAATAGCGGATAAAAAACATAAAGAGCCAAGCGCAGTATACATAAAGAACTTCACCGCTGCCTCTTTAGCCCCTTGTGCGCCCCATATCCCTATAATCAAATACATAGGAATTAAGGTGGCTTCAAAAAAGAAATAAAATAATAATAAATTGATAGAGCAGAACGCTCCAATTATTAAGCTTTGGGTTAATAATAAGGCGGATAATATACCTTGCAATGAGGTTTTTATCGTATATATCGAAACAACAATACTAGCCAACATCACAATGCAAGTAAGAGGCAACATTGGCATAGAAATAGCATCTAACCCAATATGAAAATTTAATTTAATGGGCTTATAAATAGAATAGAATACTACAAACTGATATCCGGGCGCATCACTATCAAAGCGCCAATACAGAGCCACTCCCAAGATAAGCACTGCGATTGCGGCGCAAATTGCCACTAACACACAACAGTATTTTTTATGAGACGGGAAGGCTAAGATGAGGCCGCTAGCAAGTAATGGTAGTAATATCATCGCTAATAATATCGACATGGCGCAAACTTTATAATTGATTCATCGTTGATCTATAGTTGAGATATCACAAAAATCCAACAACATGACGAAAGAACGCATAAAATAAAATAGAGAAGATATGCATATAAATCCTTGCTATTTGCAGACACAAAGAGGCGCGAAGATCTTGCAAAACCCCTCACCGGCCAACAAACGAGCGCGGCATCAATCATAGATTCGAGCGCAACAAAGAATTTGCATATACACACAAATAAAGTCGCAACTCGCATTTGCGTAATTTGTATATTCACTTTTTCCAACGCCGCCTCTAAAGTTTTATAATCCCTAACCTTCCAACCAATAAAACCCCCAGCGCACATCATGCACAATGTCCAGACCACGGTAGGATCTATCAAAACTTGCGTCATCATCACCTCCCATTCACTGTTCCAAAGAACAATGCTTAAGAATATGGAGCAAGCGGTGAGACAAACCAGCACGATGTTCATTCGATTTATCACTCGCGCATCAGAAACCGTGCCGTGCAAACGAAAAGGAGAAATGCTTTGTATAACATTAAACTTATTAAAAAACACACAACCTAAAAGACGCACAGCATAACAAGTAGTACAAGCCACTCCTAGCAATGCTAAATAATACAAAACGCCATCTTGTTGGTGTATAGCATGCATCATTAGTTCCTTTGATATGAATCCTGCTAATGGTGGCGCGCCAATAAGCGAAAAAACAGCAATGAATAGGCAAGCAAAAGTAGCTGGCATTTGCTTACAACTTAACTTAATTTGATAGATATTTTGACATTGAGTAGCATGAATAATTACTCCCGCGCATAAGAACATCAAAGATTTAAAAAAGCCATGCACAAACAAGTGCAGCCCCGCAACTTCATAAGCGCCACAACCGCAAACCCCAAGCATATAGCCTAGTTGGCTAGATGTGGAGTAGGCAATAATTTTTTTTAAATCAGACTGTATAATAGCCAGCGCAGCGCACAATACTGCGGTAGCTAAACCTGCCCACTGCATAATGTGCATTATTTGAGCGAAATTAAAGATCCATCTACACTTTATAATAAAAAATATCCCCGCTGTTACCATAGTGGCTGCATGTATTAACGCTGAGGCTGGGGTGGGGCCTTGCATCGCGCCTATAAGCCAACTATGAGCAAAAATTTGAGCAGATTTTACGCAGCATGCAAAAAGCAAAAGATATGCGATATAGGGTAAATTTGCCGAGAGTAATATATTGCTATGATAGTTTACAGGCTCTAGATTGAACGAGTGAGTGCTATAAAAAAATAATGCCATAGCACACATCATGGCTACATCACCAAAACGATTAATAATAATTGCGCTCAAAGCAGCGCTGTTTGCGCTTGCAGTATTATAAAAACCTATCAGCAGATACGAACACAAACCAACCCCCTCCCATCCAATAAATAATTGAATAAAATTAGCGCTCGTAACCAAAAGCAGCATAAAAAAAGTAAAGAGCGAGAGGTAAGAAATAAAAAGATAGCGTTGATCAGCCTCCAAGTAGTAGCAAGAATATACATGCACCGCACAAGATACAACCGTCACCAAAAAAATCATTTGCGCAGCTAAAGCATCTACCTGAAGAGCGATATTCACTAAATATAAATTTGCGCAACTCAGCAACTCTATGTTATAACGCTTCTCTAAAATTAAAACGCAATATAATAAATATGCGCTCGCACAACACATAAAAACCGCGGAGGAAAGATATAAAACTTTAGAAAGTCTTACTAACCCAAAGTTTAACAAGAATAGAAATAATGGTAAAAAAATTATGAAAGATACAACACAATTCATACTCAATCCTTCGATTTTTTGAGATAAGTCGAATTATGAGTTTTAAAATACACAATAATTATAGCTAGAGCTATAGCTGTTTCGGCCGCAGTAAGCCCTAGTACAAATAAAGAAAAAATTTGACCAGAGATCTCCTTAAGATATACGGCAAAGGCTACAAAATTGATATTAGCAGCTAATAAAATAAGCTCTACAGACATAAGCAATGTTAAGATACTACGATTGCGCAGCATTGCACCCATCAAACCCAGAATAAACATCGCACACGATAAGAATAAATAATGACTCAAATCTATCTTCATGCCTAACCCCTTTTTTTTCGTATTTTTATAACATCAATGTGTATAACTTATTGACTAAACAGAATCTCCGACTTGCTATAATCAACCTTTGCTTTTTTGTCACTCTCTTTTTATATCTCGCACCAAAACTGCTAACTAGCGTGAGGAAGGAAAGGAGATAGAAAAAAGAAATAAAACAACATTTTTATCATTTTTAGATTGGCCATTTCATATTAACTCTCTAATGAAAATCATGCACTACTATGAGTAATAAAACAATAAAAATTTAAGATTATTGAACTTCAGGTGTTAAATTGTATAAAACATGTATCAAACTAAAAATTTACCACAAACTAAATAGCCAGCTAGAGATACAAAAACAGAGAAGCAACCTCACTACTACGCCACCTCATAAAGCGCTTGATCGGAGTTCCGCAGGAAAGTAGTATTTTTTGCATTAGACCTCTTGCATAACCTATTCCGTGGGGTAATTTTGTTGTCAAAACTCCTTTGCGCTCCTCATATACTAGAGTATGCTGCGGCGCTCAACATCATTTTTCCTAAAAATTCCTCTTTCATT
>NZ_JACVVM010000070.1 GCF_016751895.1 Candidatus Sarmatiella mevalonica
TAAACGACTTAAAGCCATCAAAGGAAAAACTCCTTGGCAATTTATATTAAATCACTGGACAATTCATCCTGAATACTTTATACTTAATCCTAACCATTTCTTACTGGGACTAAACAGCTAGAAATAAGAAAAGGATTAAGAATCGGAATAACAAGCAAAAGCGGTAATTATTCAGAGAAAAAGAGAAGACATACATTAAAAACCCAAGTTGTTGTCAATAAGAAGATGAAACAAGTAATATGCACTGCTTTTGCAAATGGTAACGGCATGATTTTAGGCTATTCAAAGAGTCGAGAACAAAGATAAATTCTGATATAAAGGTCATTACTGATACTGGATATCAAGGCATACAAAAGCTGCATAGCAAGTCTGAATTGCCAAGAAAGAAGACTAAGAAAAACCCGTTAACAAAAGAGGATAAGCAGAAAAACCAAGAGCGTGCAAGTGAGAGAAGCGCCATGAAAATGTTATCGGCATGATTAAACGATTCAAAATAGTATCCGACAAATACAGAAACAGATGCAAGAGGTTTGGTCTCGGGTTCAATTTAATCTCTACCATTTACAAATATGGAATTTATAATTTAGAGCTACGAAAACGAAAGTTTCGAAGAAGTTAATACACTCTTCGAAACCTTCACTTAACCCCATATACGCTCGAAGTTGGGCGTTTCGCCTGCTCCTTGCATCCGTTTCTGATTAAGTAAGTTTTGCAAGAAGATGCACTTGCCCTTGACATAGCATAAGTTTGAAAAGAGGTCTAACCGCAAGGTGAGATTGCACACCACGGGATTCAAGATTACAACATAAATGTAAGTTCATAAAACTCTTGGCAATGCTTCTGCTGGCAGTTACTTGTCGCCAACTGCACATCATCGAGAGCTCTAAAACAGTTTAATCTATACGAGTCTTAACCCTACCTTTTTTACCAACTCTACCGCGCAGATAGTATAACTTCGCTCTACGCACCTTACCTCTTTTAATCACCTGCACAGATTGTAGTAAAGGAGAGAATAACATAAACTTACGTTCTACGTCAGAACCCAAGATAGTTCTTTTGACTAAAAATGACGCAGAAACACCTTTGTTACTCCGAGCTATAACAACCCCCTCAAACCTCTGAGTCTTAAATACTCCAGGAACAGATCCAACTCTCACGCTAGTTAATACAGCGACTGTATCTCCGATGCAAAAACTATTCACAGAGGTAGACCACTCCTTTCCTCCGAAACGAGCTGGATATTGCTCTTTCACGCTCTGGATATACTCTGATTCTAACTGTTGTATAACATTCATAAAATTAATATCTATATAAAATTTGACAAATTTGACGACAAAACCAATAGGTCTAGCTAGTAAAACTAGCGATCAAGTGTAGCGCTCACGCAAAAGCTAACGCGCAGACCATCACGAACAAACTTTAGCGTTTAACGATGTTGTGCAACAAGTTTAACAACGTTGTGTAATACACTGTTCATTTAATTTTGTAAAACCAATTCTACAAAACCACAATCCTAATGTGTGATATGCTCTGCAAAGACTAAAACCTCAATAACAAAACTCTCACAGGTTTCCGAAGCTTACGAGCGATCAAATAAATGCTAAACTTATCCAAAAACCACGCCTCTTTCAAAACTCTACCTATTCGCGCCAACTGTGGAGGCGCCGTTGATTCAAAACTCTCTCATACTTTACGTACCCTCGATAGTTCTGCGCTTCGTATGCCCCTTGCATTTACTCATGACGAGAAAGCTTTGGAAGTAGTTTACTAAAAGAAATGTGAAAAAATAACATCACACCAATAACCTAGAGTAAAAATCAACAGAAATGCTATGCGGAAGTATTCTCTGCAGATTTATCATCCTGACCGCCTCTTTTGCTAATGATAGACACTAGCACTTGCTCAGCTTTATCCAAACAACAAACAATGCCACTTGGCAATTCTACTTGCTTAGCCTTAATTGTTTCTTTAGGACCCAAGCCACTCACATCCACCTCAATAGCACTAGGCATATTTGCTACGTTTGCTAAAACCTTAAGAGATCTACGCACTATATTAAAAAAGCCACCGCGCTTTACGCCTGGAGACAATTTGCTATTAGTGAAGATTAAAGGGATATTGACGACTTGAGGCTTATCCTCTTCAACAAAAACAAAGTCAACATGCTCCACAAAGTCTGTAACAGGATGGAACTGTACGCTCTGCGGTAACAACTTATACTCCTTACCATTCAACTTAACTACCGTCATGGATGCGGGAAATGTTTGCCTTTTACAGACCAAGGAAAACTCCTTAAGATCTAGTAAGAAATGCATGGGAGATTTACCCGCGCCATATGCAACACTTGGCAACAAACCACGTCTTCTATAATCCCTGGATGCCCCAGTGCCCAAATTACTCCTTTCTTGCGCAACAAACTCTAGTGGACTTGAATTATTTGCTGGATACATACAAACTACTCACAACAAAAAATATAATACTAAACAAGCAAAATTATGCGGCAATTATTTGCTAAAGTCAAGATGTATAGAGCTAATAGATTTAGAAGTTGATACATTATACTTCCTTGCATCACTCTATTCCTGACGACAACTGCTATGTCGCTCCAATGCAAAGCCTTTACTTCACTTTATGTACACTAGTAGTTCTGCGCCCCCTACGCTCCTTGTATTTACTTCTGATTGAGTGAGTTAAAAAAGGTCTACCTAGAGTTTAGCGTATTTGTTTTCAACTAAGTTAGTCTGCAAGGCATTAATTTTCTCTTTAGTTCGTTTAAAATTTACAAAATCTTTACCATGTAATGCATCGGTATACATTCTCTTAGCCTTGATAGGATCAACGTGCTTACCTCGCACTTTCACTTCAAAATGCAAATGATTCCCAGTCGCTCTGCCTGTCATCCCAACGTATGCTATCACACCACCTCTTTCTACTTTACTACCAACTCTGAGGTTTTTGGCAACACTTTTGGCATGAGCATAGAAAGTAGATATACCATTTTTATGCTTAATTTCTATTGCATTACCGTAAGCCCCATGCCAACCGCATGCAGTAACCACCCCATCAGCCGCAGCGTGGATAGGAGTGCCGGCTGGAGCGGAGTAATCTACGCCAGTGTGCATCCTACTCCTAGCATTAGCATGAATTTTTCTATATCCAAAACCAGAAGAGAAGCTCCCAGTTTTGAGTGGATTGGATAGCAAGAAGGACGTAGCACATTTACCATCTTCAAAAAAGAACCCGCCTCTTTCTTGAAAAGAATAAAGTTTGTATTGTTTATTTTGTGTATTTAAGCAGGCATATATTACCTTACCTTGGCCATTAATCACTGCGCCATCTTTAACTGTTTTTTCTAATATCACGGCAACGCTATCATCGTGCGAAATCTTTTTTAAATCCACGCAAGAAGCGTAAGTGTTTAACAAATCAGCGGCAGTAGCCTTACTCAGCCCCATCTTTCTAAATGCAATGGCGAGACTGTCACCAATCTTTACACTATGATTAACAAAAACTTTAGACGTGGCGCTATTTTTCTGCTTTTGAGTAGATGCGCTGGCTGAGCGTGCGGCGCCTGCAACAGATCGCTTTTTATCAAACTTAAGAAGATCTATTTGACGAGATGTACCAGTATGCAAAACAACTTGAGCCACTACCTCAGATCCTTTATGAGAGGTTTGACGTATCAAATCTATGCGATCCCCGGCCTTGATTGCTTTAAACTCAGATCTGGATGTGATAGCGCTCATCTGTGCCTTGGTTAAGCCATGTTGAGACAAATAGTGAGCTAAATCAGCTTTATTAGGGGCGTAAAGAGTAACGCAATGCTCATCAAACTCTTTATTATATCCCTTTGGATGATATAAGGATATTAGGTGTTTATGCCACACCAAAACATTGGCGGCAAGCAATGTAAACCACAGATAAGTTTTAATATTTAGAGGTGCATTAGCTAAGCGTATCGCTGATGCAACTACTGCAGAATTTGCGAAAAGAATAAAAGGTCTATATGCCCTTTCTATAGCCCGCCCACTTTTATGTAAAAAACGATATACTTTATGCATTGCGTTAGTCATTTGTAGTACAATTTTTATAAGGTTTATTCGCTAACCTCTCTAATCAATAAGGCTAAAGAATTAAAAGAAAAAAGCAAGTAGCGCAAAAAGAAAAACATCACCGCGTAACAAAAAAAATACCTCTATGTGTTTAATAATTTTCTACACGAACTTGCATTTTGCTATATAACGTAATATAAAGAATATGTGAGAAGGGTTTCTAGGTAGGATAGGGTTATTAGATATCCCGGGGAAGATAAACATTATATGACAAACAACGCGCGCTTATGTTGTTGTGGTTTTATACCTTTATAAGCTTTTCGCAATTATTAAGCAACGAGCGCAGAGCCACAGATAGCGACATAAGCGCTATCTACCTGTAGGTTCCCGCGTAGGACCTTAACCTCCCTCCATAGAGGATTCTTCCACGCTTTATCTCAGTAACTCCGGTCTATTCTTAAGGGTTTTACGCGCAGATTCTTTTATTTTATAGTCAGCAATCTGCATATGATGCCCACTAGTCAAAATCTCCGGCACCGCCATGCCTCTCCACTCTAGCGGTTTAGTGTAGACGCAAGATTCGAGCAATCCTGCAAAAGAACTATTAACTTGAAATGACTCCGATTCTATATTTTGCTGGTTTGCCACCACTCCAGGCAATAAACGAATCACGCTATCTAACATCACTAACGCGGCTAACTCACCACCAGACATGACGTAGTCGCCAATACTCACTTCTCGCATCTGATAGCTTGCTATTACTCTACTATCCACCCCTTCATATCTGCCGCACAAGATAATGATATCAGATTGCATACTCATATTGTATGCACATGTTTGATTGAATAATGCGCCAGAAGGTGTAGTATAATATAACATGGCATTTGGCGCTAAAGATAAAGCGTAGTCTATAGCATCTGCTGCTACTTGAGGCATAATTACCATGCCGCCATCTCCACCGTATATGTAGTCATCTACCCTACCATGCTTTGCAGCGAAGTCTCTAATGTTTATTACTTCACATTTCCACCTATTCTCAAGCAACGCCTGTCCTGCAAGGGAAAGACCAAGGGGGCCGGGAAAAATTTCTGGAAAGAGCGTGATGATGATGGCGCGAAAAGTCATTTTTATCCTAATTAATTCAAATTTTTAGTGTCTATGCATCCTGTAAATAATTTAAATTAATATTGTTCAGAATTGTTTGCTAATTTCATAGCTTCATCTTGCGCAACCAACGCATCAATAAACTCTTCTAATTGCCCATTTCTCAACACTGCGTCTATTTTATATAACGTTAAATTAATTCTATGATCCGACACACGCCCCTGCGGAAAGTTATAAGTTCTTATTCTTTCAGATCTATCGCCGCTACCTACTTGCTCCTTCCTAGAAGCGGAGCGTTCGGAATGAAGCCGCTCCCTCTCTATTTCATATATTTTGGAACGTAAAATTTTTAAAGCTTTAGCTTTATTCTTATGTTGCGAACGTTCATCTTGTATAGCAACTACTATGCCTGTTGGAACATGCGTAATACGCACCGCAGAGTCCGTCGTGTTAACGTGTTGACCACCAGCGCCAGAGGCTCTGTAAGTATCGATCAAGAGATCCGATTCATTAATGGTTACATCCACATCCTCCACTTCTGGTAAAATAGCGACGGTAGCGGCTGAAGTATGAATTCTGCCATTGGCTTCGGTTACCGGTACTCTTTGCACCCTATGTACGCCAGCTTCGAATTTGAGTTTGGCATACACATTATGCCCTTTAATTAAAGCGGTTGCTTCTTTACACCCGCCAATACCAGTGTCCGATATAGAAAAAATCTCGAACTTCCACCCTTGATTCTCTGCATATCGTCGATACATAAAAAAGAGATCAGATGCAAACAAACACGCCTCTTCGCCCCCAGTACCCGCTCTTACCTCCAAAATCACGTTCTTGCTATCGGCTTCGTCTTTTGGTATTAAAGATAGTTTAATTTCTTTCTCCAGTCGTGGAATAGCGGATTGTAGTTCATTTATTTCTTCCGCAAATAACTCCTTCATCTCATCATCTAAAGAACTATCTAGCAACCCCTCCTGCGCATGCATCAGATTTTGAGATGCTTTATTATAAGCTGTGATTTTCTCTACTATATCTTTCAAATCAGCATACTCTTTAGCGAGCTTCACAAAATCTTGATCAAATGAATCTCCGCTTAATTTTTGGCTTAAGAAATTATATCTATCTAAAATCTTTTCTAAATGCTGTATAAAACTCATACTAATTTGATACTTTGTTGATGTTTAGCGCCAATAAGAACTGGCGAGGATTCGGTATAAAAATCTTCTGGGTAGATTGTACACTGATTTAAAACAAATTGCCAAAGAGTTTTCCCTTTGATTGCCTTGAGTTGTTTAGCGAAGAGTTATAGGCAGATAGTAATGCGTATGTTTCTTTAAACTCCTTGCGGGACGCGTAATGGAAAATATTTATACTCCAATTGATAATGAAATCAACTCCTTTTCTTAAAACTTAGCTTCTAAATTCTTAGAACCAGTCACGCAAAACATTTAACTAACCTATTCAGCATAATTTTTGTGAAAGCTAATTGAACAAAAGCCTTAGCGGATGAAGGGGAAATCTCATAATCCTTGGATAATCTTCTGAAATTACCCAGCCACGCAAACGAGCGTTCCACAAGCCACCGCCATTGCTGAACCTTAAACCCCCTCGTTCCGTCCACCGGTTTGACAATGCTCAGCAAACACCCCTGCGTAT
>NZ_JACVVM010000071.1 GCF_016751895.1 Candidatus Sarmatiella mevalonica
ACATGAAAATATATACGGTATTCTCGTATATATTCAAGAGCCATAAGTAAACGATCTTGGATACTTAACTTGTTTCTTCTGCCACCTTTTGCTTTCTTTTTGATTTCTGCTTCTTGGAAGAATAACTACCGTTTTACAAAAGGTCTCTTGTTTTACCCCTGTTAATCCGCGAAATTTCTCGGCTTCTAATTTTTTGATCTGTTCGTATTTCATAATAGACCTCTAGATCAACTATTACATAATATTTTATGAAAAGTTTTTATGAAAAGTCTAGTTTCCGAAGAGATCTAATTTACTATAGTTATTCGCCAAATTAATTTGCCTCTTAGGCTCTTTATACAGCTTTGCTGCGCGCTTCATCGAGCGTACCACACCCATTACTTTACCTGGTGCATACGCGAGACGAGCGCAACATTTAAGACTTCAGATATAAATGTTTTTTATTTCTGATCAACTAATGATGTGGTCGCGTTGGTTTTGGAGTCAATTCCCTTTTGCACGAGCTCAAGAAATAATTGATCATTACGACAAGAGTTAGACATCTGCTCTAATTGAGCATAAGGCGCAATAGAACTGTTATGCAATAACAAGTCTACTACATTGTTTATTACCTTTGCCGCCGCTGCATCATCTTTATCTTTCTTTGCTCTTGTGAATGCATCGTAAAATGCGCTGCAAGCCGCCACCACATCAGCATGTGCGTTTGTGTTTTTGTACTGCAAGGTATGGTATTGCCCTAGTTCGTTATACCAAAAATGAGGCGCTGGAGTGGTGCATTTAATCGCAGTTTCCATGCACTTTGCTGCTGATGAGTAATCAGCATGCTTAGCATATATTCTAGCAATAGATAGATGAGATATATAATTCTTATAGTCAATCTTTAACGCATTTTCAAAAATAGTTTTGGCTTCACCATAATTTTCTTGATTCATCAGACACTTTCCAAGACACGTAAGAAGCTCGGCAGATCTGAAAGTCACGCTCCCTAACTCCAAGAGAAATTTACTAACTTCCTGTGGTTTCTCGGCTTTTATCAGCGCATCGCATGCTTCGTAAGCATAAGTGGTGCATAGTCGAAGAAAAGCGTCTTGCAATTCCGGCCTATCACTATGACTTTTGCTTTCTTCTGCGCATAGTGCATATGCTGTTTGCAACTTTTGCGCTGCATAATCATGCATTATTAAGTAGTTCGACGCGCATTGTCCAACGGCACGGAACAAATAATGATTATCTGGAGTAGCTGCTAACAGTAAATCCATTTTTTGTACGAGCTCCTCTGTTGGGTATAGTGCCATCATAAGCTTAATCATCGAAGTGTATTGTTGATGCGGATAGGAAATTTGTTTGTAATTTTCTGACATTTCATTTGTTTTGTGAGCAATATATTTATTTCCTATACTTATTAACCGCTCCAAAATCGATAATTTTGTCTCTATCTTTGCAATGCTCTCCTGGCCATTTTTATCATCTTCTGTAATTTTTGTCCTTAGAGATAATATCCTTGAAGCATAATCCTCTTTTGGTTGACGTCCGACTTCACTCCCTAACGCGCTCAATTGTATTTGTATCTCACGGCGTGCTTTGGATATTGCAGATGCTAAATCTTGGAATCCCCGAATTTTCAATTGGTCCAAGATACTTTTGTCTTCTTGCGCCAGCTGTAACGTCAGTACTCGCCTTATGTCGTCAGTATCGCATATCCATTGTTTTTGTGCTATCTCATTTTTCATGCGTACATTAGTTTTGAGGGTGAGTTCTATATCCTCTTGATTCTGGAGTTTGTTTGATGATCTTGTTACGCTATCCAATGCTTCTCGCATTTTAAATAAATCTCTATTAGCAAGAGCATCATTGTATTTTTGTATATATTCCCCGAGTTTCGTTGCTGTAAGTGAGTTGTTATTGTTCGATTCTTGTTTTTGAATCTGTTGTTGCTGTTGAATAAATTGAATCTTTTGTTGCTGTTGGCGTGGGGATGACGCCCTTACTGGAGTATTTGTTTGCATAAATATATACCATTAATTAAGTTTATTTGCTTGCGCAGTAAAAACAATATAATATTTTATTAATAAATACTACATGCTACTACATCGTTATTTTGAATATATTTTTGTATATATTTCATCTTAAATAAATAAAATACATTGATATAATACAAATCTTTCTTACTTCCATTATCACACAATACATACCTTAGCGATCTTGCAAAATAATCTCTGAATCGTTAAAATTGATAGTTTTCATCAATAATAGTGCACTAATTAATTTAAAACTTAGGTAAACGATAAAAATGAGAGGGGCTAACCTTAAAAGAGCTCCAGTCTTTCATGATGGTTCTGTTTTAGGCGTCAAACGTATCTTTAGTACCATTCAGGGAGAAGGACCAATGCAAGGTTGGCCTGCAGTATTTGTACGTCTTGGAGGGTGTAATCTTGCTTGTGAGTTCTGTGATACTTTTTTTGAAGATTTTTTGCAGCTTAAGATTGACGAAATTATTGATAAAATTTATTCTTTACTCACTCATCTTCCTAACACTCTTGGTTATTTAATTGTAATTAGCGGCGGAGAACCATTGCGCCAGCCAATACAACTGTTATGCGATACTCTGGTTAATTTGGGTTTTATTGTGCAGATTGAAACAAATGGTACTATTTATAGACAATTGCCACGAGAGGTGACTATAGTATGCTCTCCTAAATATAATACCTCTTATATAGCGCCAGATCAGCGCTTTGTGCAGCATAAAGCAAATTTCTTTTTAAAATTTCTTGTGTCGGAGCGCGTAGAGGGTTACAATTCTATACCGGATTTTGGATTCAATTTTCCAAGAGAGCAAGTGTTATTGCAGCCAATGGATGAATTTGATGAGCAGCTCAACCAAAATAACGCTAGGTTAGCAGTAAGATTGGCTATAAAATATAATTTTAAATTGTGCCTACAAATACATAAGATATTAAACATTGAGTAATCAAATCAAGTTAAAAGACGAATGAGTATTATGGAACAAACAATAGAAGCGACAGATTTAATCAAACTCATACCCCACAGATATCCCATTATGTTGTTAGATAGAGTGTGCTCGTATGAAAAAGGAAAAAAAATAGTGGGCGTGAAAAATGTAACATACAATGAGCCTCATTTTAACGGTCACTTCCCTAGTAAACCCATCATGCCAGGTGTGTTGATGATTGAGGCCATGGCGCAGCTTTCCGCCGTACTTGTAGCACTCACCTTAGATATAAACTTTAATAATGATGAAGTAGATTTGTATTTTCTGTCTATCGAGCAAGCCAAATTTCGTAAGGTAGTAGTGCCAGGGGATAGCATGATTATAGAATCGCACTGGATGCAAAATAGAAAGGAAGTATGTAAGTTTTCAGCTATAGCAAAAGTATCAGATAAGGTAGTGGCGGAAAGTAGCTTCATAACTCTTTTTAAAAAACAGTAAAACACAAGAGTCGATATGAATAATATACATCCTACAGCTATCCTCGAGAGCGGGGCGCGGATATCAAAAGAAGTCAGAGTTGGTCCTTATTGCGTCATTGGATCGGAGGTAGAAATAGAAGATAGAGTAGAGTTACAGTCTCATGTGGTAATTACAGGTAAAACCAAGATTGGCGCTGGTACCAAAATTTATCCATTCGCCTCTATCGGCCAAACGCCGCAAATTTTAAAAAATCCAGGTGATAGCAATAAACTCATCGTAGGAACAAATAATATAATTCGTGAATATGTTACTATTCAAAGTGGTAGCGCAGATGGTGGCGGGCTTACTAGAGTTGGTGATAATTGTTTACTAATGGTAGGTGTGCATATAGCTCATGATTGTATTGTAGGTAACAGAGTTGTAATAGCGAACTATTCTAGTTTAGCTGGGCACGTGCAAGTTGGTGATGGAGCAATTATTGGCGGGTTGTCTGCAGTGCATCAGTTTGTACGTATTGGATCTTATGCTATGCTTGGTGGCGCTTCGGCTTTAGCCCGTGATTTAATTCCCTTTGGGATTGCGAAGAATGAGAGAGCAAGGCTAGAAGGGTTGAATTTAGTTGGTTTAAAACGAAATAACTTTCAGAAAGAGCATATTGTGGAAGCGTTAAGAGCTATACATCATTTTCGTACAAGTGATGACAATTTTGATGACAGGATCCAAAAACTTTCTCGAAGTTTAGATAATGATATCATTAAATCTATTATAGAATTTCTGAATTCCAAATCTAAAAGATCTTTCTTGTGTTAAACTCCTCATACTTTGGCAAGATTGGGTTAATAGCAGGTTGTGGTAATCTGCCCATCCAGATCGCCAGATATATTTCGCAAAATGATCAAAATCTAACAGTAGTTGTGTTTCATGCTGAATATTTAGAGCATTACCTACCATTCACATCTGAGGTAGGGTGTTTTAGTGTTGGTCAGGTTGGCGCAATTTTTAATTTTTTACGAGCGCATCGTGTATCAAATTTAGTATTTGCTGGAGCTGTGCAAAGGCCAGATTTTCAAAATATTAGTGATCTTTTGAAAGTAGATTTGGTTGGAGCTAAACTACTTGCTAAAATTGTTACTCGTAAGTATAAGGGGGATGACGCGCTGCTCAGCGTGCTGTACGATACTTGCAGGAGTAATGGTTTCGAAATACTCTCGCCTCTTTCAATCATGCCCCAGCCTATATTAAACACACAGTCGCCATTACATAAGAGTCATATGATGAATATAAAAATAGGTGCATACACCCTTAGGGCGCTTGGCAAATGCGATGTTGGTCAGTCTATAGTGGTATATGAACAAAGAGTATTGGGCATAGAAGCTGCTGAGGGCACTGATGCTTTAATTGAGCGTTGTGCTAAATTAAGGCAAGGAGGCGTTGGGGGAGTGATGGTAAAAATGATGAAAGAAAATCAGAATCCAATGATGGACCCACCTGTCATTGGCGTAAATACAGTGAGACAGATGCAGAGATATGGATATGATGGAATAGCTGTGCAAAAAGATAAAGTGATTATTCTTGATGTGCATGAAATATTAAATCAACTAGATGATCGGTTTTTTTTGAATATTCTTGATGACACAGAATAATATCGTAATTTTAAATGGATATTCTTGTATAACGTATTAATTCTTATGAAGATTTGCTTAACGTTTGTTTTTGCTTGTTATTGTTTCGTCCCTTGCTTCAATGCCACTGCAAATATCACTAGTGATTGCAAGATTAAACAACAACAGCGACAAAATTTTTCAGAAATAAATATCGATAAAGAAGTAAAAAAAAGCCCTAGATTTGTTTCCATCAAATTTAATAAAGTAAATGCAAGATCAGATCCTGATTTTAACGCGCCAGTTGAGTGGATATTTAATCAAAAGTGGGAGCCGTTGTTAGTTCTAGACGAATATGAGCATTGGAGAAAAATTCAAGATATTAGCGGATATCGTGGGTGGATGCATAAAAGTTCACTTTCAACTAAACGTTCAGTTGTGGTAATTTGCGAAACTAGTATGCGCAAGAAACCTAATACTAAAGCGAAAATCAATGCAAAACTTTGCTCTCAAGTACGCTGTTTTTTGTTAAAAGAGGAGGGGACGTGGTGTAAGATTTCATGTATGGGTTATAATGGATGGGTTGAAAAAGAGTGTTTGTGGGGGGTGTATTATAACTATTAATAACATTAATGCAAATCAATCAAAAAAATTCTTACGCTTGGTGTTTGAGTATCATATAGCAAAATAAAACAATGGTGATTATAGTACTACCCATCAAAACCCATATAGCATTGGTTCTACCTTGAGCTCCCAATCATAAGTACCGTAATTGTCTTAATTTCTTTTTTAGTTCTAACAAACATGCTAGCACAATTTATTCTCATCATATAAGGAATATGTATTAACTAAGCTCTATACAGGAGGTTAGTATGAAATACGACAAAATAAAAATTTGATATTTTGGTGAAGAAACTTGAAGTATCATGAGCAACGAAAGTCGTTGGCAAATACAAGAGGCCTGGTAGGTTTTATGTTTGGGATCGATGTTTCAAGGGTATGCAGAATAATTAAAGCTTTGGAACGATTGGTTGCGAAGTTGATTGCGATAGAAAAAATCGCACTCTAAGCTATAAAGAGACTGAGCAGTTAATAGATGTAACGGAGCAAATAGTTGAAAGGTCTAGTTGTTCGATCCCAGAGAATAATGGTGTATATTATGAAGAGAATAATTTATGGAGCAAAATCTTATGGGACAAATATTACACGCGAATGCCAGAACAACGGAGGCAATCCGTAGAGAGATCCGTGATAGTAAAGAGAGCATAGAGAAAGCGGCTAAAAGATTTAATGTTAACCCAAAACAATCATCAAGTGGAGAAAAAGAGAAGATACGAAGGAATTTTGTGGGGGCACAAGGTGATTATTTACGCATCCAAAAATGAGAACCAGTCACGCAAAACATTTAACTAACCTATTCAGCATAATTTTTGTGAAAGCTAATTGAACAAAAGCCTTAGCGGATGAAGGGGAAATCTCATAATCCTTGGACAATCTTCTGAAAT
>NZ_JACVVM010000072.1 GCF_016751895.1 Candidatus Sarmatiella mevalonica
ATTTCAGAAGATTGTCCAAGGATTATGAGATTTCCCCTTCATCCGCTAAGGCTTTTGTTCAATTAGCTTTCACAAAAATTATGCTGAATAGGTTAGTTAAATGTTTTGCGTGACTGGTTCTAAGTATTTCTATTCATTTGAGCAGCTAGAAAGCTTATTATACTCATCCCTTAATTATTGAAATAACATAAAAAATATTCATTCTATAGTGGCATTATCATGGATTATTAATCGCTCCTGACCGCATTCTAGTATTACATCTCAGCCTCATTACTTATTATTAGTGGGTAAAATGTTATAACATAAAAATCTTAAATATCAACACTGCCTAAGTCTTCTCGAGACGCATACCACGTCGAGAGCAGACGCAAAGAACAAAGGAAAGCGCAAAACTTCAAGGACGCATGAAGTTATGAGGCGTGGTGCTTCGAGGCGATAGCAATGAGCCACTTGCAAAGGAATAGAGTTTTACAAGCGATCATTAAGAATTCATAGATTGAAAGAATTCATAGTTATTTTTCGTCTCCCTTAGTTTGTCTATCAAAAATGATGTAGCGTCTACACTCAGCATAGAATGAATAACCCTACTACGCAAAATCCACATTTTAGCTAGCACATCCTTGTCTAGCAACAACTCCTCTCTTCTAGTGCCAGATTTAGTAATATCTATCGCAGGATAGATACGTTTATCGGAAATCTTACGATCTAACACTATTTCTGCATTGCCAGTGCCCTTAAACTCTTCAAAAATCACTTCATCCATCCTAGAACCAGTCTCCACCAACGCAGTACCGATGATAGTGAGCGACCCACCTCCCTCTATATTCCGCGCAGCCCCGAAAAATCTCTTGGGTCTTTGTAGAGCATTCGCGTCTACACCACCTGTCAGCACCTTGCCTGAAGAAGGAACCACAGTATTATATGCTCGCGCTAACCGCGTGATTGCGTCGACTAAAATCACAACATCTTTTTTATGCTCCACTAATCTTTTAGCCTTTTCTATTACAATTTCAGCAAGTTGTACGTGACGCGCAGCTGGTTCATCGAATGTAGAACTCACCACCTCACCCTTCACAGAGCGCTGCATTTCGGTAACCTCTTCAGGTCTTTCATCTATCAATAAAACAATTAAAAACACTTCTGGATGGTTAGTCGCTATTGCCCTAGCAATATTTTGTAGCAATACTGTTTTACCTGTGCGAGGCGGCGCGACAATCAACGCCCTCTGCCCCTTGCCTACGGGGGAGACTAATTCTATCACCCTATTACTGAGATCTTGTACCCCATCCGTTTCTAATCGCAGTTTAGTTTCTGGAAAAAGAGGAGTGAGATTGTCAAAGTGCACCCTATGATATGCAGCATCTGTATTTTCAAAATTAATTTTATGAATTTTAAGTATCGCGAAATACCTTTCGCCCGCCTTAGGGGCGCGAATTTGCCCTTCTACAGTATCTCCAATCTTCAAACCAAATTTACGTATTTGACTAGGCGAAACATATATATCATCCGCACCAGGCAAGTAGTTTGCTTCCGGTGCGCGCAAAAATCCAAACCCATCAGGTAAAACCTCTAGCACGCCAGACCCAGAGATAGTTCCTCCGCCCTCGACAATTTTCTTGAGAATGGCAAAAATTAATTCTTGTTTGAGCATAGAGCAAGCATTTTCAATGCGTAAAGATTCGGCAAAGGCCTGCAGTTGCTCTGGTGACTGTGACTTGAGACTCTTGAGATGTACTACATTACCCCCTCCATCGCCAGACCTTTTCATTACAATATTACTCTCTTCATCATAACTTTCTTCGTCATTACGCGCGAACTCAAGATCCTGCTCCTGTCGATCCGTTGATTTATTAAATTTATTAATTAACTGTCCAGATCTTCTAATCTTTCTTTCCATAAACGTAGACAAATATAAGAATAATTAATATGTAAATTGGGGAATAAGTAAATTTTTGCCTATACAAGACATGTCTAAACTATCTTTTGATATTCAAGATATATCTGGCGCACAGATGATATCCAAGTTATACACACTACCAAAAATATTGACAGTAAAAAGCCTGAAATAGAGTCTAGCGTCGCATTAGGTAAAACAGTAAAAACAATAGATTGTAGCAAGCCGCTAGTAGACTTGCCTATCTTAGAACTAATCAAGTCAACAGAGGCTTTACCTTTGGTCTTTAGTTCTTCGTCTAATGGAATATACAACATCTCTCTAGAAGAGTCCCATACTGAATACTTAGCGCCTTTCGCGAGGATGTTTTGGATGGCGCCCATAGTTACTGCGAATGCTAAGATGCTATTCATCCTACAGTTTTCATGAGATATAAAACTAAAAAACGTGTTCCAACTTTCGAACACAAAGCGAGAAATATTGTCAAACACCACTAAAGCGAAAAACACAGAACCGGTGAAAGCGATGGTGATAGGGGTAATGATAGCAGCAACAAACCAACTATATTTTCTAATTAAATTATTGCCCACCAAAGTCATTATCATAATCACCACGCCAGTCCACAAAATATAGCTACTACTAAACTCAGCATAAGCGTTTAATCCTTGATGCAACTGACTAATCTTAGCCTTCCAGACGGCTTCCACTAAATTCATTGACAAGCCAAAAGACGCAGAACACACTAACATTAACCAAAGATAACGAGAGTGCAATATATATTTAAAACTTTCTACCATACCTAGTTTAGTTTTTATACTTCTAGGATTTTTCGCTTTTCCATAAAGTGCTGGATCAGAAAAAATATTACCGTAAATAAATTTGATAAATAAGCAAGAAAGAAGCGCGAAAAAAATCAAAAGAATAGTAGAAATTTGTATAAATGCTATCTTGCTCTCTACTTGAGGCAGAATTATAGAAGCTATACTATCTTTAGAAGACAGGTGCTTCATCAGCAAACCAACACAAATGAGCGCGGAATTACCAAAAAGAGCAAAGAAAGTATAAAACCTCTTAGCCTCTTGCGTTGTAGTAACTTCATTTGCGCACTGCCAGAATAATAAGACATAAAAGATATTTGGCCATAATTCAGCCAAAGTATAAAACAATACGTAACTCCAATTACCAGCAATTATTATATACCACTTTAAATATGGATAGTGCAGGACTAAATCAGTCAATAATCTAGCATCAGCATGAAAAGAATGAATCCTGGGGTAGATTACGAAAGCAAAGATAATAAAAAACCCCATAAAAAAACTAATAAGATAATAATATATCTTATCAAAAGACAGAACGTTCACCATCTTTGCGTAAATCACAACAAATAAAGCTGCAACTGGAGTGACGCAATAAACTTTGGTGAAGCTGATAGCTTCTGGACTAATTTCTGATATTATCAAACTATCCTTAATAATACGCAGCACATTCTGATTAAACAGCACGCTAAACATCATGCCTATCATTGGCAAAAATTTACGCAATTCAGATTGTTTAATCGGCCATAGCATATTCCGTAGTTTACTATGAAAAACCACCTGGCCTTGGTCAGAATTTAACGTCATGTAGATTACGAGTGGAAGTTATAAACCAAATACTATAGAAAGTGCTACGCTAGGAAAATTAAGTTTCTGACCACCAAAAGATCGCTCAACTTTATCGCTGCCAATGAGTGGCAATAAGTTTACATCTCCAACATTATCCACTGTAGGAGTAATATTAGTAGTTTTGATTTTGCCTAGCATATTATAAGATAATACCAATTCAAAACGCATCTTGTCTTGAACAGGAAAGTGAAAGCCAACAGAAAATTGTAGAGCGCAATTTTTAGAATCGGGCAATGAACCATTATATTTTAATTGCACATTCTTCTGCGTCTTTTGTTTTTCAGGATCGGTAATCACTAAATTAGAAGTGATGGTAGCGTCAATTTTGGTTTTGATGTGGGAATAACCTACACCAAACCCACAAAATAGTTTGGCAATATTAAAATCATAAATGTCCATATAACCGTTAAACATTACTCCAGTAGCCGAGTAAGACTGCTTCGAGGTGTTTACAGCATTATATTTTTCCTTCTCAGTTTTATCTTCAGCTTGATATTGCCACTGCAGACTAGAATTATTGTTAGTTTTACCAAAGGAGTTATAGGTAATATCCATACGCACACTATCTAGCACATTGTAACCAATTCCTCCACTTAAAAACAAATTCTGAGCACTAGATCTTCCTGAATTTCCGCCATTAGCATTTGCGCTTGTAAGATTTAAAAGATCTATATCTTTTGCATAGCGGGTACCTATCATGAACTTTATATAAAATGAATCCTGTGCAACAAATTGATTGCTGCGAAATGAATTATAAGCTAAAGAATGACTGGGGAGAGATAAGGCAAAAAACATCAAGACAAAGCTACAACTAGCATTAAATTGACGAAACTTACGAAAAACTAAGTAAAACATGAGGAATATAAACAATAAACTTTGCACTAATTATAAAAAATATCAATACACTTAACTAGAATGTAGCTAGAGATTAGAACAAGAGGAATGAACTGAGAATGCTTGGAATAAATACGATAGCAATAACAATAGATAAATTAGACTAACATTTCTAAGAGAATGTTACAATTCTACAGAAAATTTACAGCAATTAAAACAGGCACGATATAAACAGTCTTAGGAAAAACAAAAAGCGGCAGTAAAATGTTTCGTAAAAACGCCTTCGTTAACAACTTCCGAATAAAAACATGCTCTTTCGCTAAAAGCTAAGCTGTTACTAAAAGCAAAGAAATACCAAACTAACCCAAACTCCATGCGAGCAGCTAGCTAGATTTAAATAAACTAAATGCTCAATCAAACTTATAATTTCTACAATTAATAAAATTTTGAATTACAAACCGCAAATCAAGAAACTTTTAATCAAGGCAGTGAGTGATAGAGGATAAAACAAAAACAGCGCAAAGTCAATACCGCATATTACTCACCGCAGACAGCGGTTTTTAGTGGAACAAACAAATAGGCGCTCCTCACAACATCTTTCATAGCCAGAAAACACCGCGCCGCTACACAACTTTCTCAAAAATAACATAACCCCAGGTAGAAGGTTTAAAAAGACAAGATGTGATCTGGAGGTAATTTTGAAGCTCAATATTGGTTAAGAAAGCTACATTAGACCTCTTCGGAAACTAGACTTTAGTTAAAAATTGAGGTAACAGATCTGGAGAGACCTATATGAAATACAAACAAATCAAAGAATTAGAAGAATCACCAAGGACCGTTGAAAAGTTGTGTCTTAGGTAAGGTAATTCTATGACGCAGACTCCTCTACAAATTAAAGCAAATAATATCTTGTTTCAAGGATATGCAATATCAAGCTTGTCGTATCTTGTTGCGACACGCCTAAAATGTTTGAGCTTATTGAACATACGTTCAATTAAATTCCGTTCCTTATACAATTCTTCGTCATACTCCCTTGGTACTTTTCTTCTTGCTCTGGAAGGTATTACAACTTCAGCTTTCGCATCTTTAGCCGCCTTAACCATATAATCCGCATCATATCCCTTATCTGCTATCAAGGCCTCCATTTTTCTATCTTTTACCAAATCTAACGCTTTTATATAATCGGACCTTTGTCTCGCAGTAACAAAGAATCTCACAAGATTTCCCAATGCATCGCAAGCAGCTAATAGTAGAATCTATCATTAACCACTCATTATCACTATCCACAGCTAATGTATTGAAGATCATTTGCCATATTCCAGCTTTAGCCCATCTCATAAATCTTTTATGAACTGTAGGCCATTTGCCATATTCTGCAGGAAGCGCTCTCCAGGGCGCCCCCCTGTTCTGGCAACCCACATCACTGCTCTTATAAAGCCACGATTATCGTATCCAGTACGACTGTTTGATCCCAGAGAATAATGGTGTATATTATGAAGAGAATTAATTTATGGAGAAAAATCTTATGGGACAAATATTACACGCGAATGCCAGAACAACGGAGGCAATCCGTAGAGAGATCCGTGATAGTAAAGAGAGCATAGAGAAAGCGGCTAAAAGATTTAATAGACCTCTTTCCTAACTCTACTCCTGATGGCAACTGTGGTGACGCTGTCGATGCGCAAGTCCTCACGTACTTCATGTACGCTGCGGCTCTGTGCTTTGTATACTCCTCGCATTTGCTCTTAATTGAGCGAGTTTCGAAAGAGGTCTAATGTACCTTCGCACTTATAGCACAATGATGCAGATAGGCTTTATGTTTAACATTGACGAATCAAGAGCGAGCCGGATTATAAAGAAGCTAGAGCCGCTTATGGCTGGTCTAGTTGCAAT
>NZ_JACVVM010000073.1 GCF_016751895.1 Candidatus Sarmatiella mevalonica
CCACCTCAAAATCAAATAAGTCCTTAAATTTGCGATATTGATGCTTTGGACTAACTAATTGATTTAAACTTACCATTGTAATTTGATGCGCTGAAGACATTTGAAAACCTCGTTCTTTTGAGATTTATTATAACAAAAATTACCTCATCTCGCAACGGTCCCCATCTCGCAACGGTCCCATAATTGGCTTTTACAAAAATTATGATGAAAAACTTATCACGTGGTTTTACGTGACTGGTTCTATATCTAATTTGAGTTTGAAGAAGATGAGATAAAACTCGAGCCAAACATGACTTTTGTTTATTTTTGATGAGTAGCCTTATTATTTAATAATTTTTGTTGGTCATAAAGCAATAGAGTTTTAGAAGTACACGAGAACTCATGATTTTTACCTTGCACTATTGCGTCTACTGGGCATGCCTCCTGACACAAACCGCAATATATACATTTAGTCATATCTATTTCATATGTTATGGCGCAGCGCTTCCCCTCTTTATTTTCCCCAGACTCCACGCGTATTGCTGAAGCTGGGCATATAGCGGAACATAACTTGCATCCCACGCATCTCTGTTTACCATTGCTATAGGTTCTTAGCGCATGCTCACCGCGAAATTTATTGCTAAGTTTATTCTTTTGTAGTGGGTAACGAACCGTCACCTTTTTTTTAAAAAGATAAGATATGGTTAATAATAAACCATGGAGTATATCGAATAATACAATACGCCCAACAACTACTCTGATCTTTTGCAGATAAAAATGCATAGATTCCAACACATATTTTCAGCTACTCTTCTTTGAAACAACTTTCCTATGAATATCATTCTCATAACGCTCAAACGCAGAACCCTCCCTCCAAACTCACTCATAATGAATCTCTTGCAAAGTACTCTCGTAACAAATCCCTTATAAAACTCGCTGATGAGAAGAAAATACCAGGAGTAAGAAAACAGAACTTCAACAGAAGTCGCGTGCACAGCAAGAGAGAGCCCCATCTCCTCTCTCGCTGCAGATTAAGTTTTATGTATTAGGATGAAAGTGCGTCTGGGGCATATGCTCAGAAATAGAAGTTATATTATGCTTTGGGTTTTTCGCCTGATGCACATTCTTTTTTGGCGTGGCCTTGGTTTTTATTTTAACATCCTTAACTTTCACTTCCTTCGCCTTGGTTTTGTTAGCTGTTTTTGTCTGTGCCTTAGTTTTGCTAGCAGTTTTCGCCTGAGCTCCAGACTGCGCCGCGCTTGCCTTTGTTGCTGTTTTTATCGTCGCCTCTGCCTCACTCGTTGGCTTACGCTCGTTATGCGCATTAGAATTCTGTATGCTATTATTCATAAATTCTATAAAATTATCGCCAATTCTAGTAATAGCAGTTTTTGTATTATGCAACATATGCTCAGCCAGCTCGCGATACATTTCTACAGAATAATCTGTAAGTTCTTCTAAATGTTTGCGATTTTCTGCCATAATCTGCTCAACAGAAGACTTCTTTTGGTCTTGATGCAAAGAGCGGAATAAATCATGCATCTTGCGATGGCACTCTCTTATTTTATGATGATGCATATCATGAGTTTTTTTATAGCCAGACTGATGGTGGTCTACTATAACCTGTAGATTTTTCTTCACTAGATCTTCTATGTGATTTGGACTGGCAAATGGCATAGCTTTTATACTTTCTATAATCACATCTGGTGCAACAAAGAATTTGGTGAATTCTTTGTGATAAGGGTTTTCATGATACATAAGGATACCTTAAAGTTTTTTATATTGAGTTCATTGCGTTGTAATTTTTAGTACTATCGAGCCTAACGCATACTCTAAAGTTATGAACACTTAAAAGTATTAATAGTACATTATACCAAGTAATCTTACTAAAAGTTTTAATTAAACTACTTTAGGTATATATTAAAAGTGTACCATGCATCTTATTGTTTGGTCAAATGATACAATATATAAAACTCTAAATAAAACTCCAATATTACGAAAATCTGTAATTTCTTTGTAGCGAGTTTATCTCTCTATAGCGCACTATCTACTCTTTACGTCCAGCGGTATTACGCTCTAACTGCTCTACAAAACTCAGTCCACATCTTTCCTGTAGAAATAAATTCTGTTGCTCTACTATTTTCTGCACACCAATTTTCGCCAATTCCATCATCTCTAAAAATTGTTCTATGCTATATAAGCCACGTTCAGCCGCAGCTTGAATTTCGACAATATTAAAATTTTTATCTAGCACAAAGTTAGCATCGGCGACTGCGCTACTATCCTCGCTATAATTTAAATCTAACACCGCACTACCTCCAACAATACCGCAAGATATAGCTGCAATATGGGCTGCTATTGGTATAGAGTTAATCATTTGTTTTTTGAGCATGCTACGTAACAATAAAACTAACGCAACATAAGCACCGCTAATGGCTGCAGTTCTAGTGCCACCATCGGCATTAATAACGTCACAATCTAGTAAAATTTGCCCCTCGGGTAATTTTTCTAAATGCACACTACTTCTTAAAGTACGACCAATAAGGCGTTGAATCTCCTGAGATCTACCAGAGATTTTGCCACTAGCGCTTTCTCGCTGTATTCTTTCGGTGCTACAGTTAGGTAACATGCCATACTCAGCAGTAATCCATCCGCTCCTCGAGCCTCGTAAAAAATGAGGCACCTTAGTGTCCCACATAGCAGAACAAACCACGTGAGTATTGCCAAAACATACCATACAAGAAGTATCTACATTTATTAATGGGGATGATTTAATGATAATTTCTCTCGCTTCATTATATTTGCGATTATTTAGTCTTTTGAGCTGTTTCATTTTACTTAATTCTTTGATTATAATTTAGGCACTATGGCTTTTATAATTATTGCTGCATTTGTTTTATGCTTTCGCAAAATTCTACCGTATATCTACTCTATGGATTAGCTAGCGTGATTATTTCGTTTATTAGTTATATTATACTCTGCAAACCATTTATCCTTTATCTCACAAAACTTAATGGCCTACAGCCCATCAGGTCTGATGGGCCAAAATCGCATGTGGAAAGTAAGCGTGGCACCCCTACCTTGGGTGGGGCACTACTCATGGGGGTGTGCACCCCATGTGCCTTGCTGTTTGCGTATATATATAATAACCACTTAGTTTATTCTTATATTTTTCTTTTTTTAGGTTTTGGTTGTATAGGTTTCGTAGACGATTATTTTAAGCTAACCAAGAAGAGTAGTAAAGGTATCAGCGCGGGACAGAAGTTGATATTGCAATTTTCAGTTGCTTTAGTTTTTTTATTTACAATACAGAATACTCATCTTTTTGAATATTTATATATACCGTACCTAAAGTTACGATTATATTTTAATAACTGGCAAGAATGGATATATATCATTTTTCTATCAATCGTGATCGTTGGTACCACTAATGCAGTGAATTTAACCGATGGTTTAGACGGTTTACTTGTTGGTCCGATAATTTTTAATCACATTTCCCTGATATTATTACTACTATTTTTGGACGAATTGCAAAATTCATGCTATCATCAAAGCATGCTACAGCTTTTACCAACAATTTGCTCAATGATTGGGGCTTTATTAGGCTTTTTGTGGTTTAATGCTTACCCAGCCCAAATTTTTATTGGGGATACTGGTAGCATGGCATTAGGCGCATTTCTTGCTGGGTTTGCTGTAATAACTAAGCAAGAACTGCTATTACCTATCATAGGACTAGTGTTTGTGTGCGAAGCACTTTCTGTGATACTGCAGGTAGGATGTTTTAAATTTACTAAAGGTAGGCGCATCTTCCGTATGGCGCCTCTACATCATCATTTTGAACAGCTAGGGATGAATGAGGTAAAGATTACCATCAGATTTTGGATAATTGCATTTCTTTGTTCTCTAGTTGGTTTACTCTCTATTATATAAAACAATAGAACTAGACCATAGGTTATAAATCTCACAATGCTTAATACTATTTTGCAGCTTAAAGATTTATGTTATCACGTACAACATAAAGACGATATTGGATATAGCATTTTGCATAATATACAATTTAGTTTGCAAGACGGGCAAATAGTAGCGCTACTGGGTAGGTCCGGCTGTGGCAAATCCACCTTGCTTAGAATCATGGCTGGGTTAATTATCCAATCTAGTGGCGAGCGTCAATACACTCTTCCTATTCAAAAAAATGAATTTGAGGTGGGTATGATTTTTCAGAACTTCGCTCTTTTTCCATGGCTCAATGTGCAAGAGAATATAGAGCTACCACTATATAATTTAGCGCTCACTAAAACTGAAATACAACAAAAAGCATTAGATATTATCGAGTTGATTGGCTTGGACGGCTTCGAAAGCTCCATGCCACACGAACTTTCGGGCGGTATGAAACAGAGGGTGGGATTTGCCAGAGCTTTAGTATTAAACCCAAAAATTTTATTAATGGACGAACCCTTTTCTGCCCTAGATATCCTTACGGCTAATTTGCTAAAAAACGATTTTCTAGACTTATGGTACTCGCGACTAGCATCGGAAAAAGACCAAGTAAAAGCCCAAAGTATTTCTGGTATTAGAGGAGTAGTGCTGGTAACTCATAGCATAGAAGAAGCTGTGATGATGGCGGATCGCGTACTTATTTTAGATTCAGATGATTCAAAACACAGAACTAATCGTATTCTCGAATTCGCGATTCACCTAGCCCATCCCCGAGACGTGAGCGATGTTAAATATAAAGAGTATGTGGATTTGATTTATGCGCAGATGATGTCTAGTAGCAAGCAATCTCAGAATGCTACTGCCGCATCAGACTGGTCTTTGCCGCAAGTTTTACCAACTCAACTCGTGTTTGTTGTAGATACTATTTACGAATGTCATAATCACAGGGCAACTCTTAACTATCTTACTAATAGCTTATATGCATCTGATATCAGTGAGATTATACCTCTCATAGAGGCATTGCATAAAATGGAGTTTGTTGAGTCTATACAACAACAAATTGCTCTTACTCCTAACGGAATCATCCTTGCTTCAGACATGCATCAACGCAAAACTTTGCTTGCTGTACGAATGCTCAAGCACTTTCCTTTGCTAGGCTATGTGCACGACCTACTGAAGAGTAGCTCTGCAGAGAGGATGAGCAGGAGAAAGATGTCGAGAAAAATAGCAAATCTAGTGCCGAATGCGAAGATAGAGGAGAATTTAGATATGTTAATGCATTGGGGGAGGTATACCGGGCTATTTTACGCAAATGAAGAGCGTACTTATATATGGCTGGATCAGAGTAGCGAATAAGAATGACCTATTTGCATAGTCGTAGTATAGTAGACCTACTGCGTAAGTAAGATTTTAAGGGATAAGTTTCAAGAGAAGCTATGAATTTACTTATGAATTGCAGTAGACCTCTTTCCTAACTCTACTCCTGATGGCAACTGTGGCGACGTTGTCGATGCGCAAGTCCTCACGTACTTCATGTACGCTGCGGCTCTGTGCTTCGTATACTCCTCGCATTTGCTCATCATGAGTGAGTTTCGAAGGAGGTCTAGTATATATGGAGCTACAAAACTTTTAATACACTAGATCTCTTCAGAAACTAGATTTTAGCTAAAAATTATTACAATAGACCTCTTGCATAACCTATTCCGTGGGGTAATTTTGTTGTCAAAACTCCTTTGCGCTCCTCATATACTAGAGTATGCTGCGGTGCTCAACATCATTTTTCCTAAAAATTCCTCTTTCATTTTTAGGTTATGCAACAGGTCTATTATAAAATCATATGGAGCGACGCATGTTGCATCATTTAAAGGAGTTTATTTGCCAGAGAGTTCTTTAAGTTGACCACTGAAGGTTTTTATGATGCTAACTTGTACAAAAACGTAATATTATTGAATTCTTCTTCGGCAGAATAAAGGAAAATAAACAGATTACTATGAGGTTTGATAAAATGGATCGCACTTTCCTTAGCTTTATCGCTCTTGTTTTCGCTAGACCTCTTGCGTAAGTATTTAATTAACAATTAGCCAATGCGAGGGGTGAAGAAGGTTGTTCGTGATTATTTTAGCATCAAGCGGCAAGTAATTTATTAACGAAATCATTTTTGAAATTAACAATTCCAGCAACAATATTAAACTTTAGATTATAGCCCCTACGCTTATTGCGATATCTATGAGATAAAATACGAAAATTCTTTAGCTCTGCAATAACATTCTCAACCTTGATTCGCCTCTTAGAGACAATATGGTTGTATTTCTTTTGCCAGTAAG
>NZ_JACVVM010000074.1 GCF_016751895.1 Candidatus Sarmatiella mevalonica
ATTTCAGAAGATTGTCCAAGGATTATGAGATTTCCCCTTCATCCGCTAAGGCTTTTGTTCAATTAGCTTTCACAAAAATTATGCTGAATAGGTTAGTTAAATGTTTTGCGTGACTGGTTCTTAGATTTAAGGTTTAAGGAGATATAGATAATTAAAGAGCTTAAAAATGATTGAAGATATATGGCATTAGTAGAACATTTAGATCAGAAGTTTTTGTCAAAACAAGATTTGAGCGTTTTAGCTGTAGATTATGGCAATAAGAGAGTAGGTCTAGCTAGCTATAACAGGCTGCAGGGAGTGATTTTTCCATTGCAAACAATAGCGAACGGAAATGACATATATATGAAAATTAAAACTTATGCGTTACAATTCAAAAGCGAAGTGGTGGTGATAGGTCTGCCGCTACACATGAACGGAGAAGAAAACGCACAAACCGCTTTAGTAAGAGATTTTGCAAACAAACTGAATGACGCGCTTGATAATATGTGCGCCGTTTATTTACAAGACGAAAGGATGAGCAGTATACAAGCTGATGCATTGCTTAGGATGGATGGGTTTGACGGCAGAAAACGCCGCGAGATGAAGGATGTGACGGCTGCTTATTTAATTTTAGAGATGTTTTTGCGTAGAGCTGGAATATACACTATATAAACAGAATAATAGATGTGAGCATGAGTATGGAATTACAACAAGGAGAACCGAACAAGAATTTACAACAATTACATCATGATTATGATGGCTTGTGGACCGCGATAGTAAGCCCATTTCGAAAAGCACAAATTGATTTTCTAGCGCTAGATAAGATCATTAATCATCAGATAGAAGGAGGGGTGCGGGGCATTGTGGTGGCTGGCTCTACTGGGGAAGGTTTTTCTTTAAATTCCGAAGAGTATGAGTCTTTGCTCGAAAGATCTGTAACATTTAGCGCAAAGCGGCTTTTGGTAGTGGCTGGCGTAACAGACGTAAGTTATCATGGGGTTCTGTTTAAAACGAAGGTAGCCCATAGAGCTCGTGTTGATGCTATTATGTGTGCTATCCCTCCATATATTAAGCCTAATAGGAGTGGAATTATGAATTATTTTCAGGCTCTGCATGAGGCTAGCACCCTGCCTATCATCCTCTACTCTGTACCTAGCAGAACTAATGTGGATTTTGCCGAGGAAGATCTGCACAATCTTTTTGAATTACCAAATGTTATTGGCTTTAAAGATGCTAGTGGTGATGTGCAGAGAGCTGAACGCCTCATCTCTTCCATTAACAAACCATTCGCGTATTTTTGTGGTGATGATGAGCTTTTGCTTCCATTCAGTCGCGTTGGTGCTAATGGCTTAATGTCTGTTGCGTCTAATGTGATACCGGCGCAAATGCAGAAGATGGCGATGGCTATCAGGGATAACGACTTCAATCGCGCCACCTATTTAGACGGTGAGTTGCGCGCGGTTTATGATGCGTTAAACCTGGATACTAATCCTGTGTGCGTTAAATATCTTATGTTTTTATTAAAGCTATGTAATGCTGATTTGCGACATCCGCTCGCTCAGCCTAACGAAGAAACAAGGAAGGTGTTGTATGAGATGGCGCGGAAGATTAGGGCTAAGAATACAGCATGCACTTAAAAGCAAATAGGTTAAATAGGTTGTTTGATTTTAAGTTTGAGATTTAGATTTTATGTAGGCCATTGAGTTCTTAGGTTTTATCTTACTACCTAACATCCCCTTTCTCTTCTCATCTCCCCTTCAAGTGTTCAATCCACAATCAAACTCTCGTCCTTATGAGATGAGAGCACGATCTGAGTTAGAGTTTTTGCAACATTACACTCTCTCTTTAAAAAATCAGTAATCAGACACTCTAGGGCCTTAGTATTGGCGCAACGTACTTTTAGTATGTAAGAACACTCCCCCGTGACATGATGACACTCTAAAACGGATGTATTGCCAGCAATGGCATGCAAAAAGCAATGATGATGCTCTGCTTTATCCAAAGTAACAAAAATAAAAGCGCACAGCGCCATATCCATAAATTTAGCAGATACGAGCGCTGTAATCTTTTTGATATGCCCATGCTGTTTTAACCTTCTTAATCTTTCATTAGCAGCAGAAGATGAGAGTCTAATTTTCTCGCCCAATTGAGTGCTGGTTAAGGTTGCGTCTTGCATGATGCATCTTGCTATCATACGATCTAAATGATCATATTCATTATTTTGCATTGACATATAAGCTTTTTATGATATAATATCCTATATAAAATATAATATACAGGATAAAAATTTATGTCAATACTACTCGCCTTCTGTAAAGCCTGGATGATAGGGATTGCAATTGCTGCGCCGGTGGGGCCTATAGGTATGCTGTGCATCAAGAAAACGTTAGAGTTAGGCATAAGAGGTGCGCTACTTGTTGGTTTGGGGGCGGCGCTCGCGGATAGTGTGTATGGGATGATTGCATCACTTGGATTAACAGCGGTTTCTAACACGATAATTGCTGGTGGTTCGGCGTTTAAATTAATAGGGGGTGTATTTTTGTTATATCTTGCATATAAAGAGGCAAAAAGTAGCGATGTGAGTACTGAGGCGCGAGTAAGCGCAAGAAGTTCGGTCAGGCTTGTTGGCGAGGTGTTTTTTTTAACTATCGTAAACCCCATGACTATTTTGAGCTTTATTGGTATTTTTGCTTCTATTGGCGTCGAATCTTCTGGGGGGTTAGAGTCTATTGCTATGGTGGCTGGAATCTTTATTGGTTCGATGACGTGGTCTTGCGTGCTTGGCGCCATTATAACCAAAGTAAAACATAAGCTACCAAAGCTTTGGCTTGCACGAATAAAATGGCTTTCGTGCTTTATATTAGCAAGTTTTGGGTTGATTGCTATTTTAGGCTTTTTTTTGGATTGAGAATATCATAGATATGATGGATGATAAGAGGGGTTTATATAATCAGAAAGTTATGCAAGAGCATAGTACCCTACATTGAGCTTGCTACTTAAGAGTGCAAAAAAGAGGGCGTCGAGCGGTCTTAAGTTGCGAGATAATGTCTCGATAAAGCACTTCGCGGTTGTATGAAAGCAGAATTTTAACCTATCAAAGCCTAAGGTAAAAAGGGACCAATGGGAACTTTTACCTCTTCTTTTTTCTTCATTTGTATCTTTTGATAGCCGGCTTCTATTAATCCTTTAATAATAATTGCAGCCGAAATTGCGGCTAAGATGATCAATTTTTTATACCTTTCATGGCAAGTTATACGGCTTTTTTCAATATTAGACCTCTTTCCTAACTCTACTCCTGATGGCAACTGTGGCGACGCTGTCGATGCGCAAGTCCTCACGTACTTCATGTACGCTGCGGCTCTGTACTTCGTATACTCCTCGCATTTGCTCATCATGAACGAGTTTCGAAAGAGGTCTATTGGGAAATCTCGTGAGATTCTTTGTTACTGCGAGACAAAGGTCCGATTATATAAAAGCGTTAGATTTGGTAAAAGATAGAAAAATGGAGGCCTTGATAGCAGATAAGGAATATGATGCGGATTATATGGTTAAGGTAGCTAAGGATGCGAAAGCTGAAGTTGTAATACCTTCCAGAGCAAGAAGAAAAGTACCAAGGGAGTATGACGAAGAATTGTATAAGGAACGGAATTTAATTGAACGTATGTTCAATAAGCTCAAGCATTTTAGGCGTGTCGCAACAAGATACGACAAGCTTGATATTGCATATTTTGGCTTTGTTTTTATAGCCAGAATTTATCTATGGATAAAATAAATGTCGATACTGCCTAGACTTTTCATAAAATATTAGATCTCTTTTGAAACTGTGATATATGTGTATACTCAAGCTAGGTCAATAAAAATATTATGGTTGTGCAATTGAAATATGAACAAGTGAAGATTTTATCAGATGATCAATTCAGAAGATTAACAGGAGTTATAGTAATTTAGATTGAATTAGATATAATTTTTAAACAACATACTTATACATTTTGATCATCTCGTTTAACACAACTGTTTATTGTCAGTATTTATACCGATAATTGACAAATATGCAATAAATATACAGTTATTTATAAAATCCAAACAATGATTATGGCGAAAATTATCTTTTTATTTATTAATATACATACTATTTATTGTATGTGCATAAGTTTTTACCACTATATATTGTTTTTATATATTTATAATAGTAATTGCAATTAATAATTTTGCTTAATATAATTACTATGTTGTATCATATAAGATAATTTAAAATGTTGTATTTATGTCGAATGTTGAGATAGACGAGGCGTACAGACCGTCAGAGGATGAAGAATATATGAATCCTAAGCAAGTGGAATATTTTAAACGTAAGTTGCTAAGATGGAAGGAGCAGTTGTTACTCGAATCTCAAAAGACTTTAGAATATTTAAAGGAAAGACAATGGAGTCAGGCGGATAGTACAGACAGAGCATCAGTGGAATCTGAGACTGGACTTGAACTCAGAACGCGCGATAGATATTTTAAATTGATAGAAAAAATTGATGCAGCTATTGAAAGATGCAATAAAAATACTTATGGTTTTTGCGAAGAGACTGGGGAATCTATAGGTATTAGAAGATTAGAAGCTAGACCTATAGCAACCCTGTGCATAGAAGCGCAGGAGAAGCATGAAAAATACGAGCGCAATCATGCGGAATAAGAAGAGCATCTCTATTTAAACCCCAGTAATGGGTTTTGATTTTAAAATATACTAATTAATCAAGCGGTTATTTCCCGTTAACCTAAAAATGATACCCGGAACAGGTTATCATCGCAATTTTCCCGACCAAAGGAGTTGAGATATGGATCTGCGCGGCTAGTTGATATTTTCTGTGACATTGATGATTTCTGCAAGGAGCTAGGTGTTTAGTCCCAATAAGAAATGGTTAGGGTTAAGTATAAAATATTCAGGATGAGTTGTCCACTGATTTAATATAAATTGCCAAGGAGTTTTACCTTTGATAGCTTTCAGTCGTTTAGCGAAGTTATAAGCCATCAAATAAGCTAGTCTGGCTTTTATGTAGCTCTGCATCAGAAAATTTAGATGTTCTATCTATTGCTACATACAAATATAACTTACCTTCAGCTGTCCTGACTTCTGCTATATCTATATGAAAATATCCAATTGGATATTGCTTGAATTTCTTTTTATCAGCAAAGATAGATACTTCTTTTTTAGGCAATACAGAGCAGCCATTACGCTTTAGGCAACAATAGACCTCCTTCCAACCTCGCTCATGATGAGCAAATGCGAGGAGTATACGAAGCACAGAGCCGCGACGTACATGAAGTACGTGAGGACTCGAGCATCGACAGCGTCACCGCGGTTGCCATCAGGAGTAGAGTTAGGAAAGAGGTCTAATGAAGGCTTGATCTGCTCAAATATGGAATGCTCTCCTTGTAAGCTACAAAACATCATCAAGAGGCAATTGTGTAAGCTGTCTAAAAGCCACAATCGCCTCTTCTTCAGCCTCAGAAAGTACTGTGGATTTTATCTTTTTAGGACCCATCGGAAGGTTTTGCATATCTTCTCTTTTTCTCCACTTGATGATTGTTTTTGGGTTAACATTAAATCTTTTAGCCGCTTTCTCTATGCTCTCTTTACTATCACGGATCTCTCTACGGATTGCCTCCGTTGTTCTGGCATCCGCGTGTAATATTTGTCCCATAAGATTTTTTCCATAAATTATTCTCTTCATAATATACACCATTATTCTCTGGGATCGAACATAAATCAAGAGTCGAATTATTGTGGATGATAATTTTATCACTTTTTAAGATCCAGAACGTACAAATTCCTAAAATAGCAGAGGGCATAATAAGTGACGCAAAGCAAGATTCAGTAATTAAAAGAATTTACAGATTTTTTAAAAATCAGCTAATAGATGCAGTCAAAGTTGCAGCGTTGGTAGTGGATATCTTAGAACCAGTCACGCAAAACATTTAACTAACCTATTCAGCATAATTTTTGTGAAAGCTAATTGAACAAAAGCCTTAGCGGATGAAGGGGAAATCTCATAATCCTTGGATAATCTTCTGAAATTACCCAGCCACGCAAACGAGCGTTCCACAAGCCACCGCCATTGCTGGACCTTAAACCCCCTCGTTCTGTCCACCGGCTTGACAATGCTCAGCAAACACCCCTGCGTATGCGCATAAAACCATTTTTGTAAATCACCTTGATACCCCCGATCTGCTAAAACTTTTACCAGCCTCGGAAAGTTTTGCTTT
>NZ_JACVVM010000075.1 GCF_016751895.1 Candidatus Sarmatiella mevalonica
ATTTCAGAAGATTGTCCAAGGATTATGAGATTTCCCCTTCATCCGCTAAGGCTTTTGTTCAATTAGCTTTCACAAAAATTATGCTGAATAGGTTAGTTAAATGTTTTGCGTGACTGGTTCTAAGTTATTGTTGTGTTTGTGGAATTGTGGGTAAGTTGTAAAACTTATCCATAAATCCATAAGCTGTTACTAACCCTATAAACTCAAGACTTTTCTACTATAGACATCTATAATGCCAGTTAGATACATAAAGCTATTACCAACCCTGATATAACTTATATCTGTTTGCTATACCTAATAAACCTATTAATCTCCAAACCTTTTAACAGATAAGGATGCACCATATCTGCATGATTCCTAATACTTGTATTTGGATCGGGAGAAATAGCCTTGAGATTTTAACATCTTCTTAACTTCCTTACTTTTTTATGATTAATAATAACATTTTGGCGCCTTAAACTTGAAGTTATACGGCGATATCCATAAACAGGATGGGTTTCATAAATATCAAAGATTTTGTCGATGATTTCATCCTCGTCACGCCTGGATTTAGCTTAATAATAAAATTTTGATCTTGTAACTGTTATTGGCATGATTAAACGATTTAAAATCGTAGCTGATAAATATCTGCTATTTACAATATGGAATTACAAAAATGATAGTTTCCGGAAAAGCCTAATGTAACTTTCTTACCACCTGTCAACCTTCGAAATTACCTCCAGATTACATATTAGCTTCTTTTATCAAAAGTCTAGTTTCCGAAGAGGTCTATTATAGGTGGGATTGTAAACTTGAAAAACGACTTCTTGAATCAACGGATAGTTTTTTAGATAAAACATAATATAATTGATCTATGTGTCTAGATCTCCTAATAAAAGATATTACACTCCGTTGACTTACGCAGCGTGTCTACTTATAAAACAGAAGGTGCTGCATTACGACTTTTCTCTAAATTCGGTCAGGTTAAAGGTAAATGCAAAGAGCATACGAAGCGCAGAATCATAATACATGAGTAAGTGAGGATTTGAGAGCGAAAACAACAAAGGCATTGCCATAAGAGTAGAGTTTTGTAAGAGGTCTAAGGAAACATGCAGTATTCAGATTTTGTACATTTAAGAGCGCAAAGTAGTTATTCCTTACTTGCTAGCACAATATCAATAGAAGCACTGATTGCACGCACTAAAAAAGAAGGTATGCACGCTGTTGCCTTAACAGACAAAAACAATCTGTTTGGTTCATTGCAGTTTGCTATTGCTGCCGTGAAAGAAAAGATACAGCCAATTAATGGGCTCATTGCCACACTTTATCATCCATCTCCAACATTACCAACCCAACTGCACTATTCTCAAATACTTTTGCTAGCTCAGACAGATGAGGGGTATAGCAACTTACAAAAGCTAAATAGCTATAGCTATATTAAACAAGAGAATGCCGTCCATAAACATAGAATAGATATTCAAGACTTACGTGCACATGGTGCCGGCATTATTGCCCTTTCAGCCTACACAGAAGGAGCGATAGGACAGGCTTTGCTGCTAGACAAACAAGATGCCGCTATGGAATATGCTAACACACTGCATGCCATTTTTGGCGATAGATTTTATATGGAGATTTTCCGCCATAATTTGCCTAATGAAAAACAAATTGAGCAGGATTATTTGAACCTAGCATACGATTTAAAACTTCCTATTGTAGCTACCAATCAGACCATATTTTTTGAGGAAGACTACACTTCCCATGACGTTTTGTTGTGCATAGAGCAGAACTGCACGCAAGTTTATATGAATAGGCATAAGGTAAGTAATCAATTTTATTACAAAACACCTGCCCAGATGCATGCGAGTTTTAGCGATTTACCAGAAGCTTTGCTTAATAGCGTATATATCTCGCAAAGATGCCATACTATGGCAAGAACTCGCGGCTCTATGCTACCTAGCTTTGCAACGCAAGATTTAGATGAAGAAGCATTGATTCGGCGAAAAACCGAGAGTGGATTGTTGGCTAGATTGGAGGAAAAGTTTGAGATAGAGAGTATAACAGATCAGCATCAGCAGGAACAAATAAAGACTCAATACTTTAAAAGGTTAGAGTATGAATTGGATTTGATTTGCAAGATGGATTTTTCGGGTTACTTTCTGATCGTTTCAGATTTTATTAGTTGGAGTAAAGAAAACAATATTGCGGTTGGTCCTGGCCGCGGTTCTGGAGCTGGTTCTATTGTAGCCTGGAGTTTGTTAATCACTGACTTAGACCCTATTCGCTTTGGTCTAATATTTGAGCGTTTTCTTAATCCCGAGCGTATTTCTTTGCCAGATTTTGATATAGATTTTTGCCAGGAAAGACGAGAAGAGGTGATTCATTATGTGAAAGATAGATATGGCTATGGTAGAGTTGGGCAAATCATTACTTTTGGTAAACTACAGGCAAAAGCTGTGATTAAGGATGTAGCCAGAGTACTAGGCCTTTCTTACAAATATGCAGATTATTTAACGCAGTTAGTGCCTTTTAATGCAGTGAACCCAGTAACGTTAGACCAAGCTATAGAAGAAGTGCCAGAGCTTAAAAATGCAGCGGAGGGCAGAGGGTTATATAACTTATCAGGCGACAGAGATTTAATTAAAAAGGTAATGATTACGGCTAAATCTCTAGAGGGGTTATATCGCCACTGCTCTACTCACGCGGCAGGTATTGTTATTGCTAAGGAAGACCTGATTAACTTAGTGCCGCTTTATCAGGATAGTAATTCTCAAATGCTCGTGATTCAGTATTCCATGAAATATGCGGAATTAGCTGGCTTGATGAAATTTGATTTTCTTGGACTACAAACTCTCACCGTTATTACCAAATGCAAAGAGTTGTTAGCTCTGAGAGGTATTAAGCATAAAGATGACACGATGATCTTTGATGATCAAAAAACATATGAAATGCTAGCAAAGGGGCGGAGTACTGGCGTGTTTCAGTTCGAATCGGTCGGTATGAAAGAAAGTTTAAAGCGCCTTAAACCCGATTGTATTGATGATTTGATAGCTTTAGGAGCGTTATATAGGCCTGGCCCTATGGAAAATATTCCTGTGTATATTGCATGCAAACACAAATTGCAAAAACCTAATTATCTACATCCGCTACTACATTCTATTTTGCGGGACACTTATGGAGTAATTATATATCAGGAACAAGTATTAGAGATTGCTCGGGTTTTGGCAGGATATAGCTTGGGTGCTGCTGATTTACTGCGCAGGGCTATGGGTAAGAAAATCAAGTCGGAAATGGATGCGCAGGAAGAGTTGTTTGTGCGCGGCGCTTTGGCTAATGGTGTGAGTGAGGAGCAGAGCAAAGGTATTTTTGCTACTGTAGCAAAGTTTGCTGGATATGGATTTAATAGAGCCCATGCTTCTGCTTATGGCGTGATATCTTATCAAACCGCTTACTTAAAAGCGAATTTCCCTTATGAATTTTTAGTATCTTGTGTAAATTTAGAGATTAATAATAATGAAAAAATTAATATTTTCTTACAGGATGCACAGAATTTTGGTATCGTTATCATTCCTCCAGATATCAATAAATCGCAAGGATATTTTTATATTGAATACGCACACAGTGGCCCCTCTAATGGCAAGATTATTTATGCCTTGGGGGCGATTAAGCATGTAACTCCTGCTTTTGGCAAAATTGTTGAAGATGAGCGAGAGGCTAGAGGATCTTTTACATCTTTGTTAGATTTCTTACACAGAATTAAAAATATAAATAGGAAGGTGTTGGAATTTTTAATTAAAGCAGGCACTTTTGATGCTATATGCTCTCAAGATAGGCTGTGTTTGCTTAATGGTTTAGACCAACTCCTGCACTATGCAAACACTTATCATAAACAACAGGAATCTGCGCAGATGAGTTTGCTTGCAGTCGATTCGATTGAACTGGAAAGCTTGATTGCGCAAGTAGAACCGAACTATCAGGAAATATGCTTTAACGAACTGGAGGCTTTAGGGCTATTTATTAAGCATCACCCTCTTTTCTGGATTAAGGATAATAAAAGATATGGTTATATTAATTCTACAGATTTAAGTAATAACCAGTATATGGGTAAGAGCAAAGTAAAAATTGCTGGAGTTATACAAAAAAAGGATGCTAAGATGTCTGCGCGAGGCAGGTTTATTGTGCTGCAACTTTCCGACCCATTTGGAATCTTTGAGTTGAGTGTATTTAACGAGCAAACGATTAATGACTACGCTGAGTTTTTGATGGTGAAAAAATCAGTTGTAGTGTGTTGCGATATGTCGAAAGACCAATTTGGCGCTAAGTTAGCGGTTACCGCATTTGAGGATATCTCATCTCTAAAACCGCGCGAGCAAGTGCGTATGGTTTTGTATATTGAGAGTATAGACGGCATGAACAAGGCGCGACAAATATTAACTAAAAGCGCTACTACACTAGAACATGATAATTTAGTTGAAACAAAAGTCACTTTTATGTGCAAAGCTCCATATCATAATTTATGGGTGAAGACCGAAGTGGATGATGTGTTTTACTGCACTTATCATGCGCTTGAGGAACTAAAGGCATGGAGTAGGGGGGGTAGAACTCTTTCGAATAAGACATGATGTATGAAATAGATAGCTAATGCAAGTAAAGAATCTAATATACAAGAAGAGTGGGTCTTTTATAACTCGTGCTTACGCAAAAGTCATCTTGGTAGGAGAGCATATTGTGGTGAGAGGTGAAATGGGTATAGTTATGCCAATAAAGTTTTGGCGAACTACTTTGGTTCATCACCCATACGCAGGGCGTTTGCGTATTATAACGCAGCATGCGTGTGAGCAAGTATGCGATGATTTAGCTGGATTTGAGCAGTTTTGCATTCAACTTTTCCCACATTTAACTGGTATAGCATATATCACATCTAATATACCTTTGAGGGCTGGCCTTGGTTCCTCTGCCGCATTGTGTGTATGTATAGCGCGTTTGATTAGGCGTTTGGGAAGCTCTGAGAGCTGCAGCGGAGCTTCTGAGTTTGATGTGTTTCAGAATGCGAAGTTGTTAGAAGGTTATTTTCACGGCACGAGTAGCGGAATAGATGTGGTGGGTGCTACTGCCGCTTCCGCAAAATTATATGCGTCGCATCCACTGAAGATTCGAGGCATTGGTGATGCTTTGGATAATAGATTTATTAGACATCTTTCCAAACTCGCTCATGATGAGCAAATGCAAGGATCATACGAAGTGCAGAACGTCCAGCGTACTAAAATACGTGAAGATTTCGAATCGGTAGCGACATGCGCATCGCGATCAGTTGTAGAGTTTGAAAAGAGGTCTATTGATAGATATAGATTAGCAATATCATTTGCCGGATATAAAGAACCTACAAGTTCAGTGAGAGGACGTATGCAAAATTATTCCGAAGGTGCGAGGTTAATGCACAAGGCAGTATTAGATGCTAGGTATTTTTATGGTATGGATCATGATTTTAGCAGCAAGCTTGCTCATAAAGGATGCGGGCGACGGCGCATCAAGTATTTAATAAGAGCTATGAACAAAGGGCGCGATGCATTTAATGCATGGCAGCTAGTGGACGATAGAATGGTCAGGCATATGCATTGGCTAGATGAGATGGGCGCGTTAGCTTGCAAGCCAACGGGCGCAGGGCTAGGGGGATATTGCATCAGTTTATGGCCTAGTAGTAGACCTCTTGCATAACCTAAAAATGAAAGAGGAATTTTTAGGAAGGTTATGCAAGAGGTCTAGTTTACGTCACAATGTTGGAGAGTTAGAGCGGTTATAGTAATTTAGGTTGAATTAGATATAATTTTTCGTTATAATGACAGGAAAAATGCTTAGTACCGGACAGTTAGGTAAAAAAGTAGTAGCGTAAAGGTAGAAAGGCAGTTAAACATATACATTAGACCTCTTTCCTAACTCTACTCCTGATGCCAACTGTGGCGACGCTGTCGATGCGCAAGTCCTCACGTACTTCATGTACGCTGCGGCTCTGTGCTTCGTATACTCCTCGCATTTGCTCTTAATTGAGCGAGTTTCGAAAGAGGTCTAATTA
>NZ_JACVVM010000076.1 GCF_016751895.1 Candidatus Sarmatiella mevalonica
CGAGGATGCAATAAAAGCTAACAAGGCGATAGACTTGCAGCTTACTAAGCGTAAGTCTAGCCCAGACCAGATATCAATGTGCGGCTTTCCTAAGAAGGCGTTATATGAATATGTAAGACAGATAGTACAGAAGGGTTTTTTGGTTGCTTTGTGCAACGAGACCAATCAGAAGAATGAGCAGAATCTTATAGTACGCAAGGTGGAAAGGGTGTTCACTCCTGGCGCAATTTCTGAAGAGGAGATTATCGATAGCGGAGAATTTAATTAAATCAAATTAGCGTGTTTCATAACTTTCTAAACTGTTAGGTTCATATCTAGTGAACAAATTAAAGCCCATTCGTCATAACTACTATGCGTATACCACTAATATCTATATAATCAAGTATGTGGGCTATCACTAGGTCTACTAAAAGCTTCGATTAAGAAGATTGGTTTATTACAAAAAGTTATTCAGAGGTTATCAAAGCAATGCAAAATATAACAAATAATCAGACGCCAAGTCGCATAAAAAATAACATGTCTGCTCTTAAGAGAGCTCGATGCACCGTAGCCATTCAAAAACTTGAAGGTGTTTTGCAACGCTATAAATACGCTAACAAAGTAACGCCTGACACGAGTCATGCGCGCGCCAAATTAGAACAACGACAAGAAGCGCATCACTCTTCTGATGCAGAGCATATGCAAGACTATTATAGTCAGCATAACGTTGAGGAGGCGTCGCAAAGACTAGATGAGCCTGAAGAAACATTGAAATATTTGTCAGATTCTCTCAAACAGCAGTTAAATGATAGTGAAGAGCTCGAAATGCGCGCTATCAAAGAAGCTGTATTTTTAATACTAAAGCGGAATATGAATACACCTTTTAATTTCGAGCAGCCCGTTAAAAGTCCTCCAGATGTTAACATCGAGCAGCCCGTTAAAAGTCCTCCAAATGTTAACACTAGGATTGCAATAGGCAATGCGCTCTTGAAACTTGGAGAAAAGCACGGAGCCTTTGCGTATTTTGATCTAGCTCTAGAAACTGAGCCAAGAAATGTGGCGGCTAATGTTGCCATAGGTAATGTGTTTTTACAATTAGGATACGCTGAAGAAGCGTTAAAATGTCTTGAAAATGTTGTTGTGCATTTGAGTCCAATAGATTTTCGCGCTCATATCGGTATGGGAGATGCGCTTTTGCAATTAGGGAAAAACGAGAGAGCGCTTCGGCATTTTAATAGCGCTATAGAACTTGAGTATTATATGGCTATGGAATATGGTAATATGTCTACAGGACGTATCAAAGGCACTCCAGATATTCACATGTATATTGGCAAATGTAATGCGCTACTAAAATTAGAAAGAGCTCAAGAGGCCCGAGAAGTTCTGGAACAGATCAAGAGTTTCAAGCACAAACCTTCGCCAGAGGTGTTAAGTGATATAGAAAGCAAAGTACAAAAACTAGAGGAGTTGCAAAGCACGTCAGAAGGAGTCTCGTCACAAAAAATACTAGGGAGTGCTATACATTTCATGCAAAAACAAACAGAAGTTGCCCGTCCCGCCCCAGATAAGGAGTAAATCCCTTACCTTGGCATATTAGACGCCCCTCGCTAATACGTGGTACGCTAACATAACATGTATTAATTGAGATTAGATCTGGCATATTGATAAAAGAAAAGGATTAGCGAAGGAGGGGGCGAAAAGTTATAGCGCCCTAGCAAGCAAGCTAATCTCCTTACGCGCCTGCCATATGTCAGATTAAATCTCAATGCACGCAGAATCAATAGACTGCTTGCGTAACCTAAGGAATATGTATTCACTAATCTCCGTAATGGAGGGTAGTATGAAATACGAGATATTAAATTTCTGCAATTAAAAATTGCATATGCTATTGCGTAGTTGTAAATTTTGGTTTATTTTTGTCGAAAATATATTAATTATTTATTTCATTAACATTAATTTTAATTCGTTTCTTATCTAGGAATTTACCATTATGCAAGATGTGAATAGTTGGTATGACAAATATTCTTACCAAACAAGATCAAGAATAATCAAACAATACTTAGATATCAAATATCACCATCAAGATCATCTATTACTTTTTCGAATTGGCGATTTTTATGAATTGCTCTTCGAGGATGCAATAAAAGCTAACAAGGCGATAGACTTGCATCTTACTAAGCGTAAGTCTAGCCCAGATCAGATATCAATGTGCGGCTTTCCTAAGAAGGCGTTATATGAATATGTAAGACAGCTAGTACAGAAAGGTTTTTTGGTTGCATTGTGCAACGAGATTAACCAGAAGAATGGACAGAATCTTATAGTACGCAAAGTAGAAAGGCTGTTCACGCCTGGTACAATTTCTGAAGAAGAGATTATCGATAGCGGAGAATTTAATTTTTTAGGTGCCGTGTGTTTTACGAAAAATATACATCTCTCTAGGTTCGCGCAATCAGAAGGAAATGTGGGAACATACGAAGCGCAGGACTTCGAGCATGCTGAGGCATGCGAGGGTTGCGAATCGGTAGTGACGCAGCAGTTAATGTCGGGAGTAGAGTTTGAAAAGAAGCCTTATGGACCTCTTTCGAAACTCGCTCATGAGGAGCGAGAAGAGGAATGCGGAAGCAAAGCCTCGGAATTACATGAGTTAGGAGAAGATCTCGCATCACACGAGGCGGAGCATTCATCATCAGTATCGGAGTTTCCAAGGCAATCTTGCCAAGTAGAGCTCGTTTATGTAGACCTAGGCTTAGGCGAGACTTTCTCATTAACTCTCGAGCTTCATCGCTTATACGATGAACTAGCACGCCTTGATTTAAAGGAGGTGGTGTGTTTTAACGATGCCACGCTCATCCATCAACAAATACATAAGGCCTATGGAGAGCATTTTAGAATTAGTATGGTAGAGAGTAAAACATGTGCGTTTGGTAATAATGCTTTTGCTTTGCTTAAATACTACCTACGCTTAGTGCAGTTAAATTGGAAGTTAAGCCAACCTCGCGAGATGACGCGAGATTTTGTGAAGTTAAATTCATCCACCATTAGCCATTTAGAATTGTTTAAGAATTCGAAGGGTTCGCGCACCGGCACTCTATTTCATTTCCTCAATAACACGCGCACAAAAGGTGGGTCGCGCCTGCTGAAAGAGTGGTTGATGCGCCCATTAAATAACATAAAGTTAATAGAGAGAAGACAGGAGGGGGTTTGGTTTTGCTATGTGCATCATAAATATTTGCAGCAGATGCAGGATGTGTTGAGTGGGGTTGGTGATGTGATGAGAATTCTGCAGCGCCTATCGCAAGGCTGCTTTAAAACGCAGGACTTGTTTGTGATAAGGAAGAGTTTAGAGGCGGCTCTAAAAATAAAAAATTTTTTTCATCAATTATTAAGTAAACAAAATTGCCAAGTAATGCAGCAACCTCCAGATCAATTTGGGTGTAAAATTGACTGCAACTCAGTGATTTTAGAGTTATTGAATGGCCTAGAGTTAGACTTAGAACTACACGATTTGTTGACGCGCGCTTTGATAGATGATGCGCATTCTGAATATAGATCTTCGGTGATTAATGTTAGTTATCATCCTAAGCTAGAATGCTTAATGAATGACTTTTATAAACTGCGTCAGCGCGTAGATGATTTATGTACGCAATATCAAAAACTTACTGGCGTTAGCTCTTTAGAAATTCGATTCAATATCGCTCATGGGTTTTTAGTTTATATTAAAGCCAAAGATGCCGAGAAGATGACAGGCGCACTGTTTAAACATGTTAGAAATATCAAAAATGAAGTGGAGTATACTACCGCGGCGCTCATGGAGCTAAGTGTGGAAGCTATTTATTGCAAGAATGCAACTTTTCAATTAGAAAAAGCGCTATGCGAGGAGTTGTTTATGTATATTAAAGATAGGGCGGACGGTCTGGAAATGGCGGCGCGTAGCTTGGCGCAGCTGGATGTGTTAATGGCGTTTGGCATAAGCGCGGCGGAGCGTGGATATAGCATGCCAGTGATGTTTGAGCAGAGTGTGCTTGAGCTCAAAGATGCCTTTCATCCTATAATAGAACACAGATTATCGCGAGCTGGTAAGCAATTTTATAAAAATGATTATAAGTTGACGGATGGTGATAAGTTGTGGGTTATAACTGGCAGCAATATGTCAGGCAAAAGCACTTTATTGCGGCAGAGCGCATTGATTGTGATCTTGGCTCATATAGGTAGTTTTGTACCAGCTAGCAGTGCGCGCGTTGGTTTGTGTGACCAAATATTTAGTAGGATAGGTGGAGGCGACGATGCAATGCTTGGCTATTCTACTTTTATGTTAGAGATGCGAGAAACTGCTGAGATTTTGAATAATGCAACTGCGCGCTCTTTTATTGTGATAGATGAAATAGGGCGCGGCACAAATTGGAAGGAGGGTTTTGCACTGGCCTCTGCTATCCTTGAGTATATCCATAATAACATTAACTGCCTATGTTTGTTTGCAACTCATTATCTTGAGATTAGTGAGGTAGACTCATTGAAGGAGTTGTCGTTTTATCGTTTTAGTGGTATAATGGAGGACGAGGCGGTGGGTATGGGAGTTGAGCAGACCGAACAAGATGAGCACGACGTGGGGATGAGGCATATGCATAGGCTAGAACCCGGCATTGCTCAGAGTGCTGATAGTTTAAAAATCGCTAAGCTTGCCATGATGCCTCCGAAAGTGCTGCGCTTGGCGCTTTGCGCAAGAAGGCCTTTATAATAGAGAGGACGCGGTCGTTGTGGCGATAGACCTCTTTTGCAACTCTACTTCTTCACGCCAACTGCATCGTCGCCGTAGATTCGCGGTCCTTACTTAAGAGCCTGTATTCACAGTTTAATCATCCCATCGAATCTCTTTAGTAACAGCATAGAGTGGGCGATCATTATCATGCTTCGCAGTTGCTACAGCAAATTTCATAGTCTTTTGATAATCTCTTGCAGTTGTTCAGCCAAACAAACGTTCTCTCAACCACCCATCTTTTTGCAAGAGTTTCTTCAAATACGGCGCATCCTGCTATAGTAATTTAGATTGAATTAGATATAATTTTTCGTTATAATGAAGGGAAAAATGACAAAAAGCTATAGCAATGATTTAAGAGAAAAAGTAGTAGAATATTTAGGTGTTTAGTCCCAATAAGAAATGGTTAGGATTAAGTATAAAATATTCAGGATGAGTTGTCCACTGATTTAATAGACCTCTTTCGAAACTCATTTATACTAGCTCCATGTTATAAATAGCTGCAATCAAATTGAATCTGAGGCCAAACCTTTTCGTCTGTTTCTATATTTGTCAGATATGATTTTAAATCGTTTGAGCATACCGATAACATTTTCATTAACCACTCTTTCACTGGCAAGCTCTTGATTCTTCTCCTTATCCTCTTTTGTTAACGGGTTTTTCTTAGTCTTCTTTCTTGGTAATTCAGATTTGCTATGCAGCT
>NZ_JACVVM010000077.1 GCF_016751895.1 Candidatus Sarmatiella mevalonica
TTCCAATGCCATTAATAGCTGATTTTTCCATGCTCAGCTTATTTCTTCTACCTCCTTTAGTTTTTTTCTTTTTATCAGCTTCTTCTAATATTTTTACCATCTTATCAAACGTACCACGCTTAACTCCTATTAATCTTCTGAATTGATCATCTGATAAAATCTTCACTTGTTCATATTTCAATTGCACAACCATAATATTTTTATTGACCTAGCTTGAGTATACACATATATCGCAGTTTCGAAAGAGATCTAGTGTCATAGTTATGGATAATGCTACCTTTCATAAAGGAGCAGAAATGCATAAATCTATTACTGATTCCGGACATACCTTGCTTTATTTGCCACCTTATTCCCCAGATCTAAACCCCATTGAAAAAAATGGGCTCAGTCTAAACAAATAAGAAAAACTCTCGCTTGCTCAATTGATCAGCTTTTTCAACTCTATATCTCGTGATCTTTTTATACTGTCTTAGCTATAACTATCACAGATCTCATTCAGGTAAATATTGTTACGGCAAAACTCCTATGCAGATTTTCATGTACTCAAAACACATTGCGCTTGAAAAATCTAATGAGTCTATGTACAATAACAACACATTTGATAGTCTTAACTTATCTGACTATCACTTGTAAAAAATACCGTCCGTCAGATGAAGTTTCAATTGGTACAAGTTCTTTTGTCTATATTTAGTTAGGAATACCTAATGGTTCGTATAATACGCAATTAATTGAAACTTGGATTGGGGAGTTTTTGATAAAAGAACTACAACCTGGACAAGTGGTGATCATGGATAAGCTGCATTTCATAAATCTCAGAAAATTAAAGAGTTGACAGAATCTGTTGGGTATAAGCTTATATTTTTGCTTCCATATATCTTCAGACTTAAATCCTATAGAAAAATTCCTGGCAAATATGAAACGTTGGATTAAAGACAAAATCTCTTCTTTTGATAAATTTTTATGAAGCTTTAAATCAGTTCTTTACTCTGCAAACCTCAACTTAATTTAGTATATAGTAAGGTAAGTTGAAGTTTGTATATATAGATATGATGATTCTCAAAAGAAAATACCTAGGTAGCCTCGACATTTAAGATATAATCTAAATGTCGACACTACCTCATCAGTTTTATCAACTCTTCAGGTTCAAGAGGCGTACATGAAGTTAAGCGAGAGTTTCGAGCGACAGCGACCCGCCGCATTGCTATCGGGCAGAGGTAGAGTTTGAAAATGAGTTTAATATCGTGACATAGGCCCCTTAGGCAAACCGTACTCTTCTGCACCACTTGCTATAATTCAAATTAAAGTGCAAACTATAAAAGACTAAAGAAAATTAGTATGTTATGAAGAAAATTCTAATAGACTCAGGTTTTGGTAACGAAATTAGAGTAGCGGTTGTTAACAATAGCGGTCAAATCGTAGATTTAGAGTATGAATTGCTTGAAAAAAGACCGATTAAGGGTAATATATATGTTGCAAAAATTACTAGAATTGAACCATCCCTGCAAGCAGTTTTTATAGAATATAGCGCAGACAAGAAAAGCGGTTTTTTACCATTAGATGCCATCCATCCCGGTTACTATAATCAGTTATCACTAGCTACTAGCTCTCCACTAAACCCAATTAAAATAAAGGAAGTTTGTTTTACGGAGTATACAAAAAGTTTATATGAAGAATGCGATAAATCTGAACAAGACAGAAAGGAAAATACGTTAAATTTAGAAAAAGAGCATGAAATTGAGTTAGATGCGTCTGAGTTAGATTTAGTAGAGCAAGTGATTGCTCCATCAGTTAATAGAAAAGATATCGATAAAGTCCTTGCAGTAGGCCAGCTTCTGTTAGTACAGGCAGTGAAAGATGAGCGAGGCAACAAAGGCGCAACCTTCACAACTTACATTAGTTTGATGGGAAGATACTGCGTGTTTATGCCAGCTATTCAAGATAGAAATGGTATATCAAAAAAAATTTCTCATAGCGAAGAGCGTAAGCGATTATCTCAAATCATTACATCTGCGATTGGCGATAGTGTTGTAAGCATTGTAGTTCGCACTAGCGCTCTAAAGAAAGATGTGCAAGACATTGTAAGAGACTATCAATATGTTGCGCGCTTATGGAATAAAATTTGCGATACTGCAATTAAATCTAATAGCGTGAGTTTCATACATCAAGAAGATAACATCATTCATAGAACTGTAAAAGATTTATTGGATGAGCATGTAGCACAGATTATTATCCAGGGCGCAGATTTATATCAAGAAACTCTTCATTCCGTGCAAGAAATCGCGCAGCAGGATGTTTCTAAATTAAAAGAGTATCAAGACCGCATCCCATTGTTTACTAAATATAAAGTGGAACAACAGCTGTCAGCGCTTTATCAACCAATTGTAACCCTGCCCTCTGGAGGATATATTATTATCAATCCTACAGAAGCATTAATTGCGGTAGACGTAAATTCTGGCAAGGATACTTCAGAGAAAAACTTAGCAGACACAGCGCTCAAAACTAATTTAGAAGCTGCGCGAGAAGTAGCCAGGCAAATTAAACTACGTGATCTTTCCGGGTTGATAGTGATTGATTTTATAGATCTGTCTAATGCCGAGCATAAAAAGTTAATCGAAAAAACCTTAAAAGAATCTCTAAGCAGCGATAGAGCGCGCATACAAACTTCTAACATCAGCAGCTTTGGTTTATTAGAAATGTCTAGACAGAGACTCAAGCCATCTTTCTTGGAGTATAGCGCCGTGATGTGCCCTAATTGTAATGGCAAAGGAATAGTGAGAGACCATGATGCTCATTCTTTACTTATTTTGCGTACATTAGAAACTGAGATATCCTCTGGCAAGCCCTGCGATGCTATAAATGTGTATGTACATAGAGATCTTATTGGTTATTTTTTGAATCATAGGAGGCATGATATTTTGCGTTTAGAACAAAAATATCAAATAAAACTAGAGTTTTACGCAGATCATGAAGCGAACTCTGATAGTTTTTCTATAGAGAAAATTTTGAATCATACTACGTGCAAGATTATTGCTAAGCCATTATTAATTAGTGGCGTTTATGCTAATCAATATTCCGCTCAGGAAAATGGCGCCACAAAGAACTCTCGCGCTTTGGTTTCTCATGATAGTATTACCACAAAAACTCAAACCAAGGAGGTGAAAAAAGATAAGGAGCGAGACAAGGATCGCAATAATAAATCTGTTCAGAAGACAAAGAGAGAGTCGGCGTCAGCGACTAACACGCAAGGATCGAGGGGTAAGAGTTCTGGTGCGCAGGAAAAGAGGCAGGTGATTGTTGCCAATGGTTTTGGGATAGACGGGGAGCAAGAAGATCTCGCACATTTTGTAGAGGAAGATGGAACTTCCTGGCGTGAGAAAACGCAATCTATTAAGCCAGATGCTATGCATCTGAGACCTAGAGAAATGATTGCCGCCAAACAAAACAAAGTTAATGCGCAAGGGCGTAAAAATAGCGATATCCCTAAAACAAAAGCCAGATCTCAAAAATATGCTAAAAATGATAATATTACCACTGCTCGTATTCTTGAAGAAGACACGAAGCTCGTTCGCGAGGAGCGAAAGGGAGCGCATGAAACGCGAAAGGCTGAAACGTACGCAAAATTAAGTGAGGATTCGAGTATTAGTACGAAGCAAGCGTCGCAATCTGGAATAGAGTTGCACAAGGGATCCGCTCGGGCCACGCTATCAGAAGATGCTGTAGCGAGTGTGTTAGATGTTAGTACAAAAAGTAATCCAGCGTCATTAATGATATTACAATCATTAGAAATTAGAGATGTATTGTCAAACTCAACCTCTATCCCTATTTATAGTACGGATGCTGCTGTGAATACGAGCCTACCGGAGCAGCAAATTCAAAAAAATAGCGCGATCATGGCAGAGCAAAATGACGATGAGTGTCATAAAGAAAATGTGGCAGAGGATCAAACATTAGAGGGTACGTTCGTAGCTAAAACTTCAAGTAAATCAAAGCGTAAATATCGTAGGCCATATAAAAAACCCGCGCGTAATATGGAGCGCAGTGGGGCGCATACGGAATAGATGTTTGCGCAACTCTACTCCTGATAGTAATTGTGGAGCCACTCCAGTTCGCGACCCTCACTTATACTTTGTGCATGTGCCTCTAATAAATTACAGGTTTAAATTGAGTGATAGTTCAAGAAGAGTAAGATGTAGACAATTGAAGATGCAAGAAAAAGAAGATTTAACTCGATTATCAAGTTTTTTTTAAAAAGTTCATGAATTCATTGGTGCAAATTTTTCCATGTCAATACCACGCGTATGTTTGACTCGACTATCGAGTTTTTTGACCTTATCTTATAAACCTACTATCCTTACGCATAAAAATTCATTCAACTATTTAAAAGGTCATGGAATGATTATTGGCGAAGGGCTTGCATTTATTCGAGATTATGTTGAAGAAATAAATGATGCAAATCAAAATACATTCACCTGAGAGCGAATTAACACGTCTTCAACGCTATTGGCTTTCATTTGTCATATTCGATTATTGATTACCAATACCCTTTGTTGGTCAAGATTTGAAAGATTTAGTTGTGGAAATTATACTATAGTAATTTAGGTTGAATTAGGTATTTTAAAGAAATAGTCTCATATAATTGATCAAATGCAGTAATTTGATTTTTAATCCATCGTTTCATATTAGCCCAAAATTTCCCTATTGGATTCAGATCTGGTGAATATGGAGGCAAAAAAATGATCCTACAATTTACTATTCAATCAATTTTTTTGTCTTCTTAGATTTATAAAAAGAAGCATTGTCCATAATTACAACTTGGCCGGACTTTAAGAACCAGTCACGTAAAATATTAAAATATAAAGAAGAATTGCTATAATATGCGTCAAAAAAGAGAAAAGATGTCAAAAAAATATAGTAGCGACACTAGTGATAAAGAGTGGGAGTTAATAGAAAAAATAATATACAGGTGAAAGGTAAACAAGGTCGACCACCATCTAAGGATGCAAGAAAGCTATGAGATGGATTTATTTAGTCCCAGTAAGAAATGGTTAGGATTAAGTATAAAATATGCAGGATGAGTTGTCCACTGATTTAATAGACCTCTTGCGTAAGTATTTAATTAACAATTAGCCAATGTGAAGGGTGAAGAAGGTTGTTCGTGATTATTAGACCTCTTTCCTAACTCTACTCCTGATGGCAACTGTGGCGACGCTGTCGATGCGCAAGTCCTCGCGTACTTCATGTACGCTGCGGCTCTGTGCTTCGTATACTCCTCGCATTTGCTCTTAATTGAGCGAGTTTCGAAAGAGGTCTATTTTAGCATCAAGCGGCAAGTAATTTATTAACGAAATCATTTTTGAAATTAACAATTCCAGCAACAATATTAAACTTTAGATTATAGCCCCTACGCTTATTGCGATATCTATGAGATAA
>NZ_JACVVM010000078.1 GCF_016751895.1 Candidatus Sarmatiella mevalonica
ATAATGGATAACGCTGCATTTCACAGATCACAAAAGACAAAAGATCTCATTGAATCTGTTGGTTGTAAGGTAATTTTTCTTCCTCCTTATTCACCTGATTTTAACCCAATAGAGAAATTTTGGGCTAATATGAAGCGATGGGTTAAGCAGAAAATTTCTGACTTTCAGAGTCTTTTTGCTTCGTTATCTTTCTTTTTTAAATACGCTACCTCAAATTAATTTACTATATAACATGGAGCTAGTATAAATGAGTTTCGAAAGAAGTCTACTGATACGGGACCAAATCATACAAAAGCTCCATACCAAATCCGAATTACCAAAAAAGAAAACAAGGAATAACCCACTAACGAAAGAAGCTAAAAAGAAAAATCATGAAATCGCAAGTCAAAGAGTAGCCAATGAAAATGTTATTGGAATGATTAAACGATTTAAAATTATCTCGGACAAATACCGAAGCAGACGAAAAAGATTCGGCCTAAGGTTCAATTTAATCTACGCTATTTACAATATGGAATTACAAAAATGATAGTTTCCGAAGAGGTCTATTATTTCACATCGCCCCCTCTCCTTTCTATTTGATTTGCTATATAATATTTTCAATAGACCTCTTGCATAACCTAAAAATGAAGGAGGAATTTTTAAGAAAAATGATGTTGAACGCCGCAGCATACTCTAGTATATGAAGAGCGCAAAGGAGTTTTGACAACAAAATTACCACACAAAATAGGTTATGCAAGAGGTCTAATAGCTCTTAATCAGTCTTTCCGTCTATTTGTCTTTCTATCTTATTTGTCTTGGTCTTTATAACAATTTATGCTCTTTCATGATTTTATCGCAAGATGGACCTTTGCTCAGAATAAACAAATGCCTTCGCTTAGCATCATCATCACAAATAATCTGCGCATCACCTACACTAAGCTACTCACCTTTTTAAAAAAGATACAGCCAGACGAGTTTGATCTCGACACTATTCTCTTTACTAAACAGGACGCGATCAATTTAGATGATATTCGCCCCTTGCAGCTCTTTCTCTCAAGAACCAGCATAGCTAATAAGAACCAATTCGCAGTAGTATCTAATGCAGCATGCATGAATTTGCATGTGAGTAATAGTTTGTTAAAAATTGTCGAAGACCTTAGCTCGAATCAGCATTTATTCTTTATTGCTAATGCTAGGCTCGTACCCACTTTGCATTCCAGAGCTCTCACTCTTTTTGATAGAGATGAAACTTATGATAGCATAGATTATAGATTAGAGCATTTAATGCAAGACTGGGCCTTTCAATCGCACGAGGGGTTGTTAAAACTTATAGGTATAACTCGCTATGTCATGGCCAAGGTGATGCGTAAAAGATTTGATAATAGCTATCCTCTCCCAGAATCTTTACTTTTTTATTTCAATAAAAATGCTAAGTATAACCAAATGTATTTATTTGATAAATGGCAACAGATTAACGCTATTGCTCATGACTATCTCGCGCTTAATTTAGATAGGAGGCATGTTCAGCATATGTTGCTATTGCAGTTAACATAGACTGTATCTATCATTAAATCTTTCTAGAGAATTGCTATAGATACTGCTCAAAAAGATTTACCATTTTCGCTATAATTCTATGAACATCCTGTATCGATACTCTATATATGCGTCACTATATGCATTACTATGCGCATTCTGTTTGTTTAGCATAAACGCACATGCTAGTTTAAAAAAAGATTCAAAAGAAAATCAAACTCTTCTAAACAAGTCTATCGAAGAGGAGGTGGAGTTTACTAAAAAGATTCTTGATAGTAAAGCTAGCGAAGTGGATTTTGTGCAAGTTGTGCAATTTTTAGATGCTCATCCTTATGCGGTAAGAGCAAAAGCATTGCTTATCAAAGCTGAAGAGAGTTTAGAGCAGAAAGTGCATCACGAGGCAAAAGTATGCCGTTGGTTTAAAAGCCACGATCCTCAAACGCCTATTGGTTATAGAGCAAGGGGTTTTTATTGCGCAAAACAGAACGACTCTTTCGTGCTTGATGGATGGATTTTTGGTAGTTTTGATAAGAAGCAAATGCATGATTATCTTGCAAAACATGATCTATCTTCTACTCAGCACCTTCAGAGAATTAATCAATTACTCATCACAAAGAAATCGCGAGAAGCGCACGACATGCTAGAACTCATACCTAGCGAATATAGGAAGGGGGTTTTGTTGACATTAGATTTTATTAATAATCCAAAAAAAGTAGATATAGCCCGCACTTTTGGTTCGGTGCCTAAGAAACATCGCGTTCCGGCGCTAATATTATATTATCTTCAGTCTGACAAGAATTTAGAGAGAATTAAACGAGACCTACATTTGTTTGACGAAGCGTTCGATAACCCATTATATCTTCAAAACAAAGCAGAACAAGGCAATGTGTGGGCGAAGGAGCGAATAAAATATGCGCGACGATTGTTGTTACAGCATCAGTATCGTAGTGCGTATAAGTTGGTATCTCGATATAGTAATGTGTCTGATATGAATATCAGAAAGATAGAATGGTTAGCCGGCTGGATTCAGTTGCGTTTTTTACATAGCCCCAAAAAGGCTCTCAATCATTTCTTTGTCGCTCAAGAAAAATCTAGCAATGCGTCTGATCTAGCTAAACAGGCATATTGGATAGCTAGAAGTTTTGACAAATTAGGGCAAAGAGCTGATGCTGCTAAATATTATAACATTGCGACACAGTATGGGCATACTTTCTATGGGCAGATTGCGCATGAAACCTTGAAACGTAGTCTTGCTATTAGCTTTGCGAATCTATACAACCCCCATAGACCTTCGGGCTTAGCGTATCAACGTTTAATAGATGTACTAGATTGGGCAGTTGCTAACAAAAAATGCGATTGGATAAACTACTGCGTTTCACAAATTATAGAAAAGGCTACAAACAAAGATAGCACTTCTAATGATGATGTATTGCAGAATAAGAATGTAGTGCTTTATGCCTTAAGCAAGGCGCAGCCTCATCTGCCTACCTCTGACCTAACAAGACTTGCTGAAGTTGCGGCGCAGCGTAATATAGTACTGCATTTAGCATATCCAACGCCTTACCCGAAAGTGAAGAAGTATGTGGATGAACCCTTAACATACGCCATTATTAAACAGGAATCTTGTTTTAATCCAACAATTGTTGGAAGCAGTGGTGATATAGGGTTAATGCAAATTAATCCAAAATATCTTTCTGATTTTGCAAAAGTATGCAATGTGCCAGCCTCCAAGCGGTCGTTATACAGGCCGGAATATAGTATTGCTTTAGGCACTATGCAATTAAGCAAGCTTGTAACAAAATATAACAATTATCCAGCGTTAATAGCTTGCGCCTATAACGCGGGTGCACGCAGGACGGATGAGTGGATTAAGATGATTGGCGATCCTAGAAAAAAAGATTTATATGGGAGAGTGGATTGGTTTGAGTCTATAGTATATCCTGCTACGATGAATTATGCTCAGACAATAACAGCGACTGTGAACGTATACCAGTACTTACAGCGTTAAACTATCTTGTTCTGGTGATTTGACCCTAGTTGTTTAATCCCAGAGAATTATGGTGTATATTATGAAGACAATGATTCACGGACAAAAAGTTGATGAGGTAAGAATTACGCGCCTCATTGAAGTAGATTGACCTCAACTCGACACAAGCGCCATAGTATTATTCATTAGAGAACGTTGATTTATAGAGGGTTTGCGAGGTTTTAAGGTATAGGCAATAAGCGCAGACAGTATGTTTGCAAGGAAATTATCCGGCTTTCTATGCCTTGAATGTTCAATAGACCTCTTTCCTAACTCTACTCCTGATGGCAACTGTGGCGACGCTGTCGATGCGCAAGTCCTCACGTACTTCATGTACACTGCGGCTCTGTGCTTCGTATACTCCTCGCATTTGCTCATCATGAGCGAGTTTCGAAAGAGGTCTAATTAAACAAATAGATTTTAGCTGCTCTATTACAGTTTCTACAATTGATCTCTGCGCTAAAAGATACTTTTAAAAATTAGACCTCTCGCATAACCTATTCCGTGGGGTAATTTTGTTGTCAAAACTCCTTTGCGCTCCTCATATACTAGAGTATGCTGCGGCGCTCAATATCATTTTTTCTAAAAATTCCTCCTTCATTTTTAGGTTATGCAAGAGGCTTATTGTATCATAAGCTGTACTTTCGCTTACACCATAACTTTTTTATGAAAAGTCTAGTTTCCGAGGAGGTCTAATATAGAAAAAGGAAGTGTATGGAGCGGGTGATGGGAATCGAACCCACGCAACCAGCTTGGAAGGCTGGGGCTCTACCATTGAGCTACACCCGCAAGGGTAGTAAAAAAAGATTGCGTCGTGCCTAACCCAGTAGACAAAAAAGCGCTAGAAGGAACACAACAAATATCTATGGTGGTGGAGAGAGAAGGATTCGAACCTTCGAACGCTCACGCGGGCAGATTTACAGTCTGCTGCCATTGACCACTCGGCCATCCCTCCATATATCTTTGCTATTGGCAAAAAAGAGTGTATCTGCTTTATTTAAGGATTATATACCATAAACACACAGAAGTAAAATACTAAGATGTTTGCGAAAAAGAGTAGTAAAAAATTATTTAGATAATTTTATTAGTTTGTATACAGCTATTCTATCCATAGCTTAACGCTATCTTGCAATGCTACCTCAAACTCCAGCCAGATTAAGGCTACGCGCACCTCTCACGTATAAAACATGCTACGGTACTGCCCTTATAGATAATACATTCAATTCCCAAAGTGTCAATAGCAAAAACCACTGCCATATTAGACCTCTTGCGTAAGTATATAGAATTGGAAATTACTTACAGGGAGGGATTGATATTTTTTATAAAGCGTGTATAGAACTTGATTTTTAACCAACAAGAGACTACACACAATGATAAGATACAGTAAAATTGCTAAACATCCAAGAGTTTTTTTAAGATTATTTGGCATGGAGCTAGAAAAGTTTGAAATAATAATAAAGAAGCTAGAAAAAATCTGGGATAAAAGAGTCGTAGGC
>NZ_JACVVM010000079.1 GCF_016751895.1 Candidatus Sarmatiella mevalonica
CCACCTCAAAATCAAATAAGTCCTTAAATTTGCGATATTGATGCTTTGGACTAACTAATTGATTTAAACTTACCATTGTAATTTGATGCGCTGAAGACATTTGAAAACCTCGTTCTTTTGAGATTTATTATAACAAAAATTACCTCATCTCGCAACGGTCCCCAAATGTTTTGGGATTGGAAAAATAGAGGCAATTTTGGGGGGTAGAGAATTTTTTGACCAGGAATGGATTGAATTTCTTACAAATAATAATATTAATTTTGTATTCCGGATAAAATGTAATACGAAAGTTAGAGGAGTAAATCTTGGTAAAGTGCAAATTAAATCAATAGACCTCTTTCCTAACTCTACTCCTGATGGCAACTGTGGCGACGCTGTCGATGCGCAAGTCCTCACGTACTTCATGTACGCTGCGGCTCTGTGCTTCGTATACTCCTCGCATTTGCTCTTAATTGAGCGAGTTTCGAAAGAGGTCTAATAGCACATTTGGCTTCCCGCCTCTTGCTTTTTTCCGCTTCTTCAAGTATTGCTATCATCTTTTTAACGTAGATCGCTTCACACCGCTTAACCTTCGAAACTCTCCATCTTTATAATTCTTTATCTTTTCGTATTTCATCTTAACCTCTCTCATAGAGGTTAGTTAATACCTATCCCTTAGGTTATGCAAGAGGTCTAATATGGAATTACGAAAATGATAGTTTCCGAAGAGGTCTATTCCTTAAACTAGTTAACAGTGCCATACATAGAACGCCTAAGACTCTGAGCGTCGAAGAGGCTTCAAGAATCGACGACGCACTTGGCGCTAGTAGCAGAGTTTGGGTAGAGGTATATATTAATGTAAGTTGATACTATCACTTAGATACACGCATGTGAGGATTGAGAAAATATAAGCTTGTAACACAGCAACGAAAATTTCAAAACCAATCAACACAGTAATAAATGGAATAGGCAGCATGTTCGCAAAAATAGGAGCAGACAAGACAAAGCCAGCCATCACCTTCAACAACACATGGCCAGCAACCATGTTAGCGGTTAGACGCAGAGCAAGACTCACAGGTTTTGCGAGAAAAGCAAATAACTCTATTACAATCATTAAAGGCACTAACCACCATGGCGTTCCCTTTGGTAAAAATAAAGAGAAAAAATGCAAACCATGTTTAAACAACCCAACGAAGAGCATTAAAAAAAATACAAAGGAAGAGATAACGAATGTAACTGATAGATGGCTTGTGATAGTAAAGCCGTACGGTATCATGCCAAATAAATTAGCAGTTAAGATAAACGAAAAAATGGTGAGTACAAGCGGTAAAAATGGCTTGCCTTTCACGCCAATATTCTGCTCTACCATGCTAGCTATCATATTGTGCCACATTTCTACGCTCATTTGCAATCTACTAGGTAATACGCTGGCTTTGCGTAGCCCATAATTCAAGAATGCTGTAATAGCTAAACACACCAGCACCGTAGTGCAAGTGGCGTTAGTTAAACCTAGCTGCGGCACTAAATATTTCACTTCAAACTGAGCGAGTGGACTATGAGTCATAAAGAAACAATTATATAGTGTTATTTAATGTATTTATTTAGAAGAAAAAAAAGTCGCCCTTAAACCTGCTAAAAACCCAAAAATTGAGCAAAGCAGAACCAGCGCCACCTTCAAACTAGGCCAAGCATTACCTAGCAAAAAACCTATCATTACAGCCACAATTATACAAGAAAAAAACTCAAGAGACAATACGTATCCTCTAGAACTTTTAGGTAACTGAGAACCCTCCATCCGCGGGGCATCAAGTGCCTTTATCAGAGCTTCTGCATCTGAGTATTGTTTTGTTTGTGTTGCGCTAGAAACCTCATGCATCTTTTTGCATATTGAACCGGACGTTGCATACAATCTAGTTACTAGCTCTTGATCTTCTGAGTTTTTTGACAATTTGGCGCGCCCCTCTAGCGCCTGAATCGTTTGATCGGCTATGCTAACTCCTTCTAAAATCGACAATTTTTCTTTAATACACTCTAATCTATACTCTTCGAATTCATCATCTTTAGACCCCTTGCGCAACTCTACCACTGATGGTGATGTTTGCGTTGCTCCACTCAAATCTTCACTTATTTCGTGTATGCCGTGCTTCACGCACTCCTTACGTTTCTTTCTCATGAGTGAGTTTCCAAATAAGTCTAATGGTATATGTCGTATATATCGCGACTTTCTTGAGTTTCGATGCCCCACTTAATTTTTAATTCATGCAGATAGCCAGAACTCTCCAATTGCTCCAATATCCTATTGATTTTCTTATTTAAAGTGGAGTTTTTAGGTGTAGCAATAACATATTCAGTGATTAAAGTATCGATAGATGTAGAGCGTATTTTGCGAGAGTTATTATGATGCTTTGCGATATATTCAGCCTGCGCCTTTTCCATCACGGCAACGTTAATATTTTTATTATCTAAGGCGCGCATCAGGTCATGCATATTATCCACTACAACCACAAAAGCCTTGTGAGTTAAAGCTATACTTTGCGCAATTGCAGTCCAAATAGTGCCTAGAGTAGCGCCTATTTTTTTATTTCGTAGATTATCTAGAGAGCTTATATCACCCCCAGTGGCATCAGAGAGCAAGTAGATATTAGTTTTGTGATATGTATCTGATAAAGAAACTCTATCAGCGCGTTCTTGAGAATAAGAAAATCCAGCTACTATCACATCTACCATTTTATTTTCTAATGCTGGCAATAGATTGCTAAACGGCATACTAACCCATTCCACTTGTTTATCAAGCTTTTGAGCAATAGCATTGATAAGATCGACATCAAAACCAACAATCTTCTCGTTTTCTAAGTATTCATAAGGGGGGTTATCTGGTGCAGTAGCTACTACTAAGGTGTGATCATTGAGCTCACAACTACTACAAAGACTAGAAAAGCAAAGGAGCAGAAGGTAGGCGTTACACTTTCTAACAAAATAAAATAACTTTTTTATCATAAGCAGTGTGTCGCCAAATATGGTAATGTACGCATCAGCATGCAGCTCTTCTTAATTTATCATTAATTGCTATACCTAAACCATAATGCGGTATTTTTGCTACAACAATATTTTTTAATTTATATACCTGGCTATATTTGTCCAGAGAGCGCAGCATATCATACAAATTACTAGCAGCTTCGATTAAGTCAGCATTTACGCTTAAATTGAGAGAAAATACAGCTTTAATATTACTCTGCCCAAAATTGAGACTTACTTCTTCCATGCTTTCAACCTCAGATCTATTGCAAGAAGATGCGTTAATTTTGATAGCTGTTTGAGGAGAGTAATGCTTTTGCAGCATACCAGGAGCCTTTATTTTTGCACTGTCACCAGCCACCACTTCCTTTTTTACCACCTCTTGTATAGCATTCATGGTTAAGTACCCATGCCTCAGAACAACAAAATTATCATAACTTACATCTAAAATAGTAGATTCAATGCCATGTAGCGCACGTGAGCCCTTTAATATCACTACCTCAGACTGATCTTGAAAATGCTCCGAAACATGCTCGAAAGACGTTGGGCTTAAGTAACCAGAAGGATTGGCGCTAGGGGCTGCAATTGGCGAGGAAGACTTCCTAATAAGCTCTAAAGCGGTTCTATGCCCCGGCACCCTAATTGCTATGGTGTCTAGCCCACCAGTAACCATTTTAGAAATGCCATTATTTTCTTTAGCTTTTAAAACAAGAGTGAGAGGACCAGGCCAGAAGCGCTCAGCTATTTTTAGAGCATCATCAGAAAAATAAGCAAGCTCTCTGGCACGTTCTAAGCTGTCTACGTGCACTATCAGAGGGTTATATGTTGGACGTTGTTTAATCTGAAAAATCTTAGAACAAGCATCATCATTGCTAGCATCTGCTCCTAATCCATAAACAGTTTCTGTAGGAAATGCTACTAACCTGCCGCAGCGAATAAAATCTATCGCCAACTGCATATCTTGAGCCACACAATACCTCCTTGTAGTATTTCGTTATATATTTATTTATACGTTATAAGCTTAAATCAGCGCTGAAAAAAGCAGTGCGCGATTGCCTCTTACTCCACTGATTAATCGCCCCTCCCAATCATCTAAGGTGGGTGTGGTCGTTTCTATAAAATAAAACCAAGTCTATCTGACTGCTATTATAACTCCTTTTTGTAAGTAAATGCAATACAGAAAAGAGCATGATGTCTGGTATTCCTAACTAAATATAAACAAAAGAATTTGTTTGTTGAATAAAAGGTATAACGAATGAAATATCATATCCATAGCCTTTGAATATCGTTTGGAGGCCTATTAAACCTTGCCAAATAATGTCGTATTAAAGAGTTTTTAGACTCTATCAAAGATGTCTCCGTCTTGCTTACGATACGCTGCTTTCCAAGTTTATATGATGCGTACCCTTCATAACCCGTAATGCCCCAAAAAAAGGAGCAGTAGTAGAGGGACTATTTTAACCTGAGCTCGATGTAAGAGTTAATAATAGGCAAGTTAACAAAGGGGGTGGAAGCAACCTGGGGTTAATGCTATAGTCAATTAACTTGAATTAGGAAGAGCGAAGAAGACTTCTATAGCTCTATAGAGATTGTCGAAGAGATGGATTTTATTTTTAATCCACTTCTTCATATTAGCACAGAACTTTTCAATTGGGTTAAGGTCAGGAGAGTAAGGTGGCAAGAAGATTATTTACTTCACTAATGTAACCTTTTGAGCGCAATTGATCTCTAAAAATGGCAAATATTTTAGCCAAAAGATTGGTACCTATCTTCGTTCTGAGTTTACTAAAAACACTGTAATCAGGAGTAGCCTCTGTTAAATCAAAATCACAAAACCATTTGGCGGCAACGCTATCACTCAAATATCTTTCTAATTCACGGTCTGACAAATCTTCCATGAATTGCAAAAGCAAACATTTAAAAAGACGCTGAACTCCATAACCTTTATAAT
>NZ_JACVVM010000080.1 GCF_016751895.1 Candidatus Sarmatiella mevalonica
TTTTAGCCGCTTTCTCTATGCTCTCTTTACTATCACGGATCTCTCTACGGATTGCCTCCGTTGTTCTGGCATTCGCGTGTAATATTTGTCCCATAAGATTTTTCTCCATAAATTATTCTCTCCATAATATACACCATTATTCTCTGGGATCGAACACCTAGAAACATTCTTGATTTTTCCCGCGGATGTTATTCTAATTTCAGTCTCGCTAGGCCTTTCAATTATTTGCTCCGTTACATGCTATTAACTGTTCAGTCTCTTCAGAACTTAGAGTGCGATTTTTTTCTATCGCAATCAACTTCGCGACCAATCGTTCCAAAGTTTTAATTATTCTGCATACCCTTGAAACATCGATCCCAAACATAAAACCTACCAAGCCTCTTGTATTTGCTAACGACTTTCTTTGCCCATGATACTTCAAGTTTCTTCACTAAAAATCAAATTCTTCGTAACTAATGCCAAATAATCTTAAAAAAATTCTTGGATGTTTTCTGATTTTTGTGTATGATATTGCCATATATGGAGTAGCTTTGTATTAAAATAAACTTCATATATACCTTCTGTCTTGAAAAATCAAGACCTCTTTCTATCATTAGGCGATATATTCTTACTTACGCAACAGGTCTATTATTTGGCAAGGTTTAATAGGCGCTCCAAACGGTATTCAAAGGCTATGGATATGATATTTCATTCGTTGTACCTTTATTCAACAAACAAATTCTTTTGTTGGTATTTAGTTAGGGATACCGGAGATGCAAAAAGAATCGCTATTGAAAAGTCTAATCAGCTCATGTATAATAATCAATTTGACAGTCTTAACTTATCTGACAGTCAGGTTGGTTTGTAGTAGCCGTATGCAAGATCAAATCTTGACTTGTACACCTCTTGCATAACCTAAAAATGAAGGAAGGATTTTTTAGGAAAAATGGCGTTGAGCGCGGCAGCATGCTCTAGTATGTGAGGAGCGCAAAAGAGCTTTGATAACAAAATTACCATTCGGAATAGGTTATGCAAGAGATCTAATATCGACACTACCTAGACTGCACTCTACTAACTTACAAGAAGTATTCCACTCTCTTGCTTAGAATGTATATTATACAATATAATAAAAGTCTTAGTCTTCTTAAATTATCTGTTTAACAAGTTACTTGATCTTGTCAATTTTTGATATAATTTTTATACTGAGCAATTCTATATCTAACATGAGGGAGGAGAAATGAAATCTAAAGAGCTATCTAGTATCAACATCAAGGGCGCTGCGGAACATAATTTAAAAAGTTTTGATATTTCCATTCCTAAAGATCGTCTGGTGGTGATTACAGGTTTAAGTGGCTCTGGCAAATCCTCCCTCGCATTCGACACCATATATGCCGAAGGTCAAAGACGCTATTTAGAAAGTCTATCTTCCTACGCTAGACAGTTTCTACCATTGCATAATAAACCAAAGGTAGATTCAATCTCTGGCCTCTCCCCGGCAATTTCTATTGATCAAAAGACCACTTCGCGCAATCCACGCTCAACGGTTGGCACTGTTACGGAAATATATGACTACACCCGCTTGCTTTTTGCAAGGGTAGGGGTGCCATATTCACCAGTTACTGGTTTGCCTATTAAAAGCCAGAGTGCGTCGGAAATGACAAAAATTATATGCGATTTGCCGCAGGATACAAAAATTTATCTGTTGGCACCCATATGTCAGGGAGCTAAGGGCGAATTTAAAAAGGAGTTACAGGAGCTGCGCAAGAGTAATTTTTATCGAGTGATTATAGACGATGAATTGACTGATATAGAAAGCGCCGCGCCTGTTCTAGACAAGAACAGAAAGCATACTATATATGCCTTGGTAGATAGAATCAAAATTTCTCAAACAGAAAATTCTAGAGTCAGCGAAGCATGCGAAACTGCTATAAAGCTTTCCGGCGGTTTGGTTGCGGTGCAGATACATGAGTTATCGGAAGGTTATGATGGCACATTAAAACAAAAAGAAATATTGCTTTTTTCAGAAAAATATTCGTGCCCAGTGTCTGGTTTTCAACTTTCAGAACTAGAACCACGCATCTTCTCTTTTAACACTCCATTTGGTGCATGCAAAAGTTGTGATGGGTTGGGTATTAGCGCCTTCTTTAGCCCTGATTTAATAATTGATTATGATTTAAGTATTGATCAAGGGGCTATAAAACCCTGGTCCAACTTGCAGTCCAAAATGTTTTCTGAGGCTTTAAAAGCTACATTGGCTTTATATGATGTAACATTGGAAACGGTCTTTAAAGACATGCCAATTGATGCGCAAAACGCAATTCTGTGGGGTTCAAAGCAAGATGTGTGCTTCGATTATTATGTAGGCGCTAAGATGGAAAGGATAAAGCAGCCTTTTATAGGTATCATCCCCGCTTTAGAAAAGCAACATGAGCTAGTAGCGCAAAACAGTAAAGACCCATTAAATGCATATCTAGCAGAGCAGGAGTGCAAAACATGCAATGGCTATCGCCTTAAAGCCGATAGTTTATGCGTGAAAGTAAATGATGTAAATATAGGGCAATTATCATCTATGAGTCTCATCAGCATATTTCATTGGTGTGATGATTTAAAAATGTATTTAAGCGAAAAAGATTTGGTTATTGCAAAACCTATATTGCATGAGATTCAGGCACGCATTCAGTTCTTAATAGATCTAGGACTGGGGTATTTAACAATGTCTCGTAGCGCAAACACCCTCTCTGGCGGCGAGAGCCAAAGAATTCGACTGGCTTCTCAAATTGGTTCTGGGTTAAATGGCGTGCTGTATGTGTTAGACGAGCCTTCTATTGGGCTCCATGCGCGTGATTCGCATAAGTTGATTGACGCGCTAATCAAGCTGCGTGATTTAGGTAATACCATCATAGTGGTAGAACATGATGAAGATACTATGATGGCGGCGGACCATATAATAGACATAGGCCCAGGTGCTGGCATACATGGCGGCCAATTGGTGGCGCAGGGTACTATAGATGAAATTAAGAATAACACTAATAGCCTCACGGGGCAATACCTAAGTTATGCTAAGGCGATACCTATTAATGAACAAACGCGCAATCCCACTGGTTATATTGGGCTTTATGGAGCGTGCGGCAATAATTTGCAGAAGGTAGATATACAAATTCCATTAGGTTTATTCACTTGTGTTACCGGGGTTTCGGGCAGCGGTAAATCTACATTAATTATTCATACTTTATACAAAGCATTGCAAAAGAATTTGTTTCCTGCCAGCAAAATTGTTCCAGCTCCATTCGATAAAATTGAAGGTGATGAGAAAATTGATAACATCATAGATATTAATCAGAGCCCTATAGGTCGCACTCCTAGATCTAACCCAGTAACATATACCGGAGCGTTTGATCATATTCGCGATTGGTTTGCCGGGTTAAAAGAGTCAAGGGCGCGCGGATATAAGGCCAGCCGCTTTTCATTTAATATGAAAGGAGGAAGGTGTGAAGCATGTCAGGGCGACGGTTTGCTAAAAATAGAAATGCATTTTTTGCCAGATGTTTATGTTAAATGCGATGTGTGTGATGGCAAAAGATATAATAAAGAAACTTTAGAAGTGCGATATCATGATAAAAACATCTATGATGTGTTAGAGATGACGGTGGATACTGCGATTGATTTCTTTGGCACAATTCCATCTATTTTGGAAAAACTAGAAAAGCTGCAGGAGGTGGGGCTTGGATATATCAAGCTTTCTCAACCAGCAAACACTTTATCTGGTGGGGAGGCGCAGAGAATTAAATTGGCTAAAGAACTCTCAAAGAAAACCAAGGGCAATAGCATTTATATTTTAGACGAGCCTACTACAGGTCTGCACATGCATGACGTACATAAATTATTATTAATTCTAGATCAATTAGTGCAACGGGGGCATACCGTGGTTGTGATAGAGCATAATTTGCATGTGGCATTGTATGCAGATTATGTAATAGATATAGGCCCTGATGGTGGAGATAAGGGCGGAGAGGTGGTGGCGTGTGGTCATTGGAGTCATGTTGTTAATGCTACAAGTAGTATTACTGGATATTATTTAAAGAAAATGATGGAAATGCGAGTAAAATATTGCGTCAATGCATAAAACTCGGTATTCCTAACTAAATATAGACAAAAGAATTTGTTCGTTGAGTAAAGCATAGCACCCTACATTTTTTAAGGAAAGGCTTTACTATGAGGGTTTGAAGTAGTATATATCGTTTATTTTTTGTGACAAAAATGCATAATATACTACTTCAGGCGCTATCATCTCATATAACCGGAAATAAATCAAAATAAATCAAGAGTAAAATCTTTTGTTGCGGCAATCTTGAGTATTATTACGGGTGCTGGTATTCACCAAAAAGAGCTTGCGCTATCTCTTCCTGGTCCCGCAAAGGATAAATCTAAAACTCATAGAATTTATCGTTTATTAGACCTCTTGCGTAAGTATTTAATTAACAATTAGCCAATGCGAGGGGTGAAGAAGGTTGTTCGTGATTATTAGACCTCTTTCCTAACTCTACTCCTGATGGCAACTGCTTCGTCGCTCCGATGCGCAAGTCCTCACGTACTTCATGTACACTGCGGCTCTGTGCTTCGTATACTCCTCGCATTTGCTCTTAATTGAGCGAGTTTCGAAAGAGGTCTATTTTAGCATCAAGCGGCAAGTAATTTATTAACGAAATCATTTTTGAAATTAACAATTCCAGCAACAATATTAAACTTTAGATTATAGCCCTTACGCTTATTGCGATATCTATGAGATAA
>NZ_JACVVM010000081.1 GCF_016751895.1 Candidatus Sarmatiella mevalonica
GAGCTACATATGCTGACAAAGGTTATTGCGTTGCTCCCGCCAGGATAGCAGCGGCTCGTAAGGGAGTTCATCTATGTGCTATTAAGAAAAACAATATGAAGGAAAAGAATTTTGATCTCGAGCGCTATTATACTTACATTAGATCTCCTTTCGAAAGGGTGTTTGCTCAGGATAATAAACGACTGCGATATGTAGGAATAGCAAAAAATCAATTTGCTGAATTTATGAATGCAATCTGTTTTAATTTAAAGCGTTTAACCGTCCTTGCTGCATAAAACAGGTAAAAATACATCTATTTAGGCTTATAGCAAAACTAAAACAGCTAAAAATGAGATTAATTTCTGATTTGACTAAAAAACTATGCAGTTTTTAATAGCAAAATCCTTATAAAATCACTCAAACAAAAATTTTAACTACAAAATACAAAATTTTCTAAAATCTCATCTTACAACGGTCCCTATAAGTAATTTCCAATTCTATATACTTACGCAAGAGGTCTAATCTATTTAGCGTTGTGGGCATGCATTGATATAAATTATAGTAACAAGACCCCAGTTTCAATTACGATAATTTATGTTAAATAACTTACCCTACCTTAAAATAGCTCACGCTATGGGATTAGGCATTCTAGCAAGAATCGCTAAAGTTTTTACCACATTTAACTCACATTTTCTTTCCTCGCTTTTTCAGCATACATCCTCTCCCTCCCGCGCTATTTCTTATTTATTGCGGGCGGGATCTGAGAAAAATAGCGAAGATGCTATGAGCGCTAAAGAGGAAGTAAAATTTTTATCTTCATCAAATAAAATAAAAAATGGTCACGTCATCCCTCTTATCTTTGGTAAAGGCAAAGTTGAGGGGAGAATATTATGGTGCGGAGATGTAGAAACCAAGTGCGTTACTCATATCACAAGAAAAAGACGTGGAGGCTATATCGCCAAAGTATTTAATTTAAAAAAAAACGAGAAGAATTTGGAATATCAATATAGCGTATCATTTGCTATGGCCATATGCAGGGGTAAAGTAGAAAGAATTGATAAAGTATATTGGAATAACAAAATACTAAACATCGCTCAGTATAAATATGCATTTTATCACGGCGATTCCTTCCAGAACCCAGACCAAACCATTCAATCAGCTCAAGGCGAGGGTAAAACCCCGGCCTTTAGGGGGTTATCTTATATAGTTTTTACATCATTGCCATTACAAGATTTTGATAATCAAATACCAAATCTTACTTTTGAAGTGAGCATGGCATGCGATTCGCAGAACAATCTAGAAAACAAAATTACAGCCGTGAATATGATTCCTGGCTCTGGGGAATTTGTATATGATACAGTCGAACAAAAAAAATGGTGTAATGGTCAATATTATACTATCAACGCTCACAACAAAGAATGCAAAGCTAATGCAATTACTAGCTTAGAACAACTGGGCAAAACATGCAAAAATGTTAAATATATCGCTCCAGTTGTATGTTGGTTTGGTGATAACTTAGATATTAAGTATTGCAGCATTTCCCCCAGAATCGAAAGCAAGGATACAAAGGATACGATTTATCCTTATTGGCATGTAGGGGAAGCGCGACGCGCCACTACTCGCTTGATTTCGCGTGATGACAATAACAAACCTAATTATGGAGGCACAGTACATGATGCGAGCGTTATAAGATATTTAAAGCATTTAAAGAGCTGTGGATATAAAATAATGTTTTATCCCATGATCTTTTTAGATTTAGACGGCAAGCCATGGCGTGGACACTTGGGTGGAGCTGCTTGTGATGTGCCTCAATTTTTTAATAAGAAAGATGGTTATAATAATTTTATCTTACACTATGCAAACCTTACGAAAGATTATGTAGATGCTTTTCTCATAGGTTCAGAATTGAAGAAACTCACGGCCATTCGTGATGCGCAAGGAGCTTATCCTGCCGTGGAGCAGCTGCTTTTATTAGCAGCTAAAGTAAGGAGTATCGTGGGCAGAAAAGTATTGATATCTTATGCCGCCGACTGGTCGGAATATCATCATGATGAACATGGACATCATCACCTAGACTCTTTATTTGCCGATGATAACATCAACTTTGTTGGTATAGATGCCTATTTTCCTATCACAGATTCCCAAGAATCTATTGTTTCGAGGCAAGAAATATTAGATGGGATGAATGGTTTAGAAGGATGTGAATATTATTATTCTGATGGGCAAAGGCATAATTTAAAACCAGAGCATGCATGGAAGAATTTGAGATATTGGTGGGAGAATTATCACTACGATCCTAGTGGTGCTAAAACCAAATGGAAACCGAGGATGAAGAAAATTTGGTTTACCGAATTTGGTTTCCCCTCTATAGATAAAGCCCCAAACCAACCTAATGTTTTTTATAATCCAGATTGCGTAGATGGAAACATACCAAAATATTCTAATGGCCAAGTCGATTTTGGAATACAAAGAAAGAGTATAGAAGTGTTTATAGATTACTGGAGCAAAGAAGAGTATATAGAAGAGATGTTTTTGTGGACGTGGGATGCGCGCCCTTATCCACTCTGGCCTCACACTGACATTTGGAGTGATAGTAATTTGTGGGAAAAGGGGCACTGGATTAATGGAAAATTAGGTATGAATACTTTGGCGGAGGTGCTGCACTGTCTTTCCAAGCGAGCCGGCATTAAACACACGCAAGTTAATACCCAGCAGTTAGAGCAAGAGTTAATAGATGGGTTAACTATTAACCAACAGATGAGCGCTTTGGATATAATTTCGCTTTTACGTGCTAGATATTTTTTTGATCCAGTGTTCAAGGGGCAGATTATGTTTAGTAAGCGTGGAGTGGGTAATGAGCTTGCGATAGATCAGAGAGATTTGATTGTGGAAGGTGAGTGCGCTTTAGAGGTCAATAAGATAGCTCATAACAAGATTATGAGCACATTATATTTATATTTTATAGATAAAGAACATAAAGAACAATACTTGGTTGTGCATAATCAGCATAATGGCTTAATTGCTCGCTTGAATATTTCTCCATTACTTACAGCCTTATCAGAAGCGCGCGATGTTGGTGAGATGATCTTGAGCAATGCATTGATGGAGAGCGCGACTGTATCTTTTATCATACCAATACATTATATGAATTTAGCAGTTGGTGATTTTGTGAAATTATCTTGTTTTGATTTAGCAGATCGAACCAGTGAGCAATGGCAGCATGTTAAGATGCATCATATAAGGGTGGTACATATAGAAATTCAGAACTCTCAATATAGAGTTTTTGGCGTGCTCGATAATTTGAAAGCTTATTTTATACCTCGTGGTTTTTGCGCTCAACGGTTTATGGTAGAAAGACAGATAGAGGATAGATTGCTGTTGCTTGATTTGCCTTTTATTTACCAGGGACAAAGTGGTTTGGCTTGCTTTGTGCAGGGTAAAGCAGATACTTTGTATGCCTGTGATGCTGAGCAAGAAGAGAGACTGCAGTCTATAACACAAAAAGCTATTATAGGTAGCGTGATAGAGATAACAGACGAATGTGAGAATTATCGTTTTGTCGACGAAAAATCTTGCTTTAAAGTTTACGCGCCTTTCTTAGAAGATTTTGTAGATTTGGATGGTTGGAAACTGGCTAAGATAGGAGATGAAATTGTTCAGTTTTTATACTATGAGAAGTATACGAAGGATTGTTATAAAATATATAATTTGTGTAGAGGGATGTATGCCACAGATGATGTTGTTGGCAACCATCGTGTTACAGAAGACTTTATACCTTTGGATTTAGGACAAATAATTGCGTTAAGTGAGGAAGCGATAGGGCGAGAGATTGTTATTAAAACTAACACTGGCGCAGTTCAGCGTTGCGTGTTTGAGGATAGGGCAAGTGCGCCGTTAAAGCCGATATTAAAATACACTCATATGCGCAAGCGTGGTGATGTAGGCGTAGGTAGTAGAGATGGCGAGTATGGAACGTTGTTAGAATGGATAGTGCGATTTGCGCCAGAAAATAAGCTGCGTACAAAACTTATGTATGACGAGCCAGCTCAAGAGTACGAAGTGTGTGAAAGTTTGAGCGCTCGCGTAACGCTGCAATTGTCGTCAGAATTGAAATGCCGCAAGAGATCTGATGAAGATTTTGATTTGCGTTATAAGGTTATTATATGTATAGAAGATAATGAAGGGGTGATAGAGTATGAAGCGTGTACAGAGGATACATATTATTTTATTGTGCATGCGCAGGATGTGAGGTTATACTGTATGGTATTGACATGTACAAGTCAAGATTTGCTCTTACATACGGCTACTACAAATCAATCTGACCGTTAGATAAGTTAAGATTACCTACGTAACCTCAACTCGGCATAAGCACCATAGTATTATTCATTAGACCTGTTGCGTAAGTGAGAATATATCGCCTAATGATAGAAAGAGGTCTTGATTTTTTCAAGACAGAAGGTATATATGAAATTAAAACTTTGGAATGATTGGTTGCGAAGTTGGTTGCGATAGAAAAAATCGCGCTCTAAGCTATAGACCTCTTGCGTAAGTATATAGAATTGGAAATTACTTACAGGGAGGGGTTGATATTTTTTATAAAGCGTGTATAGAACTTGATTTTTAACCAACAAGAGACTATACACAATGATAAGATACAGTAAAATTGCTAAACATCCAAGAGTTTTTTTAAGATTATTTGGCATG
>NZ_JACVVM010000082.1 GCF_016751895.1 Candidatus Sarmatiella mevalonica
TTACTTGCCGCTTGATGCTAAAATAGACCTCTTTCGAAACTCGCTCATGATGAGCAAATGCGAGGAGTATACGAAGCACAGAGCCGCAGCGTACATGAAGTACGTGAGGACTTGCGCATCGGAGCGACGAAGCAGTTGCCATCAGGAGTAGAGTTAGGAAAGAGGTCTAATAATCACGAACAACCTTCTTCACCCTTCACATTGGCTAATTGTTAATTAAATACTTACGCAAGAGGTCTTTTCTATCATTAGGCGATATATTCTCACTTACGCAACAGGTCTATTATAGTCAAAAAACGAATCAGAGTAGCAAATGTGATAGCTGAGTCAAAAATTTCCGTATCTTATCTCATAGATATCGCAATACAAGGAGAGGATATAACCTCCAATTTAAATTTAATATTATTGATGGGATTGTAAATTTGAGAAAGGCTTCTTGAATCAACAGACAGTTTGTTAGATAAAAACATCATATATTGATCTATGCGCCTAGATTTCCTAACGCAAAATTTGCACTTCATCGACTTATGTAGCCGGTCTTCTCCTGAGATCTTACTTACGCAGCAGGTCTGGATAAATCTTGACTATCAATCTAACTTCTTAATCGCATCTCACTCCTATCCTTTGTAGTTCATACGAAGAGTTCTGCATTTGCTGCATACTATACCTCAAAAAACTTTGATTTTCTTTCCTTTTCTCAAACCTTGCTAAATATAAGACTTGAGGTTCCAAATTTTTCGCATAAGCTAAAAAATCAACGCCCTCCTCAAACATTTCTTGTTTTATACTATCTTCCTGATCAGCTTCTTCGAGATGCAAAAGCAGATATACCATCTCTGATTGCACAAAATCTAACTGCTGCCCATCGTTATTCATGCCTCCTTGAGTGGTAGAAGCGATAATATCTTGTATTATTTGTTCATCACTAACCGCTGCATCTCTCTCTTGTTGTGCTCTAATCTCATTTTCTTTAACTTGCTGTTCAAGAACATTAACAACCTTACTCTGAATATCTTGATTAATATTACGCTGCGTTCGTTTAACCCGAACCTTCACATTGACTGACGGATTATCATTAGACTGCTCAATGCTTTGATTCATGTCATTTTGCCCATCACTTTTAGCGCCATCGCCAACATCACCACGAGCATTGTTCTTAGAGCTGTCAGCAACTTGAATATTGACACTTTGATTACTAGTAGAAGAATTAGAAGAAGATGCAACGCCATTCATGCTATCACGCACGTCGGCAGTATTGCTACCATTTTCTTTACTACGCGCACCTTTAGTTACAACTTTCACGCCTACTCCTGCCGCCATACCATCACCAGACTCTCTAGTAGTTACAGCCACTTGAGATTGAGCTTGAGTTTGGTCTCGCATATCTACACCACCCGAAGATCGATCTTCATTTTGAGTAGTCACATCTGCCATATATTGCTCTCGATCGCCCACCGCACTAGTGGTTTGCAGGTCTGCGGCATTACTAGTTTGCTCAGCACCAGAAACATCTGGTGTTTGGTTATCATTAATATTCTGACTAGGCATATTCGTCGCGCCCTCATCATTCACAAACTGCTGTCCAGACTGCAAATTACCATCACTGTTTGAATTCTGTTGAGTACCAAATCCATCAGTCGTTTGTTCTGTATACTCATTACCATACGACTCTACATCTGCTGGTATTGGCGTTTGATTTGTGCCGCTTGAAGCAATTTCTTGTCCTACATTCACATCCATTGCGTCACCCCCAACATCTTGCAAATTACCACCGGAAATATTATTATCCGTCTGTGCTTGATTTACACCCCCCTCATCACTCGCCACTGGTTGAAAGAAATCTGTCTTCGCCTCGGGCATAGTTTTTGTCGTAAAAAAGAGATTCTTAATCTTATCAAAAAAACCAACGTTCTTAGTTTTCTTCTTATCCATTGTATCATCAACTTGTTGTACGCTAGGTAATTCTGGTTGATTCGCCATCATTTCGTTCACATTCAGCGCAGCTGACATCATGGCGCAAATAAAAAACAATTTAATAAATTGCATGAATACACCTTGCAAGCAAAAACTTATGAATAAATTTAACATATACTTAAATTATAAACTCTATAAACTCAAAACCTCAGTTTTCGTTTCTATCTTTCGCTGATTTTCTCTATTCTCCCTGTTCAATTAGATTTTTATATTACTCTTTTATCAATCTTTTTAATTCACGCTCTAATACCTCTTTCACTAAAATAGGAAAATGTCTATCAAGCCAAGAAGTAACATATGGTTGAACCAATTCTAATATTAATTCTTCCAAAGTACGCCCCTGCCCTACTGCCTGTAAATCCTTCCTTTGTAGTATTTTATTTTTAAAATCCTTAATCATTTCACTCGTATCGCAAGACATATCGTGCGCAATTTTATTCTCACCCCTTTCTGATTTGTTTGTAATATACTCTCCATCTCGTTGGTTGACTTGTCGATTCTTTGCTTTGCATGTCAACTCCAACGGCTCCTCTTCGCAATCCGCGCTGACCGAGTTCATATCTTGCACTTTACAAGACCGTTCGTTTATTCTCATTTTTGACACGCTGCTATCAGAGTTTTTTTGCTTTACCTTCACGTTATCTAATTCATCATGTTCTAAATTAGATATAACCGGGGAGTTAATGATATTTCTTATTCTATCCGCAATTTCGTTTACTGATAAACCGTCTCTTCCCTGAAATTCCTTAAACATAACACTAATACCCTATAAGTTTACTTTTAATTCTATTAAATTCTTTGTCTGGATTAAAATAAGTAGCGTCTAATTTTAATACTTGAGCGTTCAATTGACTCATCAATGCCTTAATTTGAAAATAATTACCAGCATATTCAGTAAACGCTCTAATTTTCGTCACTTTCGCCTCATTTAACCTCCTTTGGGTAATTAAAACATCCAAGATAGATTTTGAGCCCAGCAACTGCTCTTGTACAGTACCATCGTAAGCAATTTGCGCAGCATTGACGGCGTCTTGTGCCGCCCGCATACGCGCCCTGCTAGCTTGAAAACTTTGCCAGGCACTTCTGCATTTAGCTTCGTTCTCTTTAATACTGTTGTCTAAAAATGAAATAGCCTTATTTTGAGATATTTTAGCCACCCTAATTTTAGAATACTCTAACCCTCCTTTAGAATAAATAGGTAGCGTTGCATTAATTCTAGTAGCTATTGCATTAGAACTTTGCTGCCCGGCTAATTGGTCGTATTGGTAAAGTTTTCCGGCATCTACCACGAAATTCACTTGTGGTAATAATGCGCCTTTTGCAGCCTTTAAAGCATATTGTGCCACCTGAATTTTGCTCCTAAAATATTGAATTTCAAAATCAAAGTTTCTCGATACATTCAAAAATTCTTCGTATGTTTGCGGCAAATCATCAAGAATCTGTGGAGTTACTAAGCTTGTTGGTTGCAAACCTATCGCTTTAATAAAATGAGCATTGGCATCTATCTCATTAGCCTGCGCCTGAAAAAAATCAGCTTCATTTTGGGCAACGGCGGCCTTGGCGCTTTCTAGGTCAATCTTATTAGTTTCACCAGCCTTAAACTGCGCCTCCACAGCTTTCAGGTTCACTCTACTATCTTGCAAACTTATTTGAGCCACCGACACAGCCTCTTTGGTTTGTATGCAGTTCAGATATGCTCTAATAGCATCTAATAAAATTTTCTGTTCGGAAGCATATAGTCTTGCCTTGGAAGATTTAAACTCATATTCAGCCGCAGTTAAGCTAAACACGCTAGACCCACCACTAAACAAAGACTGATCTAACCTCAAGCCACTAAGTTCTTGAGCCGACTTTAACTTACGAGACTCTTCTACTTTATCGAAATTAGCATTAATGTTAGGTAGAAACTGCGCTCTAGCTTGAGCAAAAGATTCTATCTCCTGCAAGAAATCATCTTGCGCCAACTTGATATTATCATTAGTGTTGTATGCGCTACTCAATGCTTGATGCAAATTAATTTGTGCATGCGCTTGAGAAACATGAAGTAATAACTCTACGCAAAAAACAATTATGGACAGGCGATGCCGCGATAATACTTTTGTCATCATTATAACAATCGGTTTAAAAGATTAAATGTGAGAAAATAAAATAAATTATGATTTAGTCATACTAAGATATATTAAAGCAATCCATGTTCTAATCAAGAATTTTCTTCAGCAATCAATAAATAACAGAATCATCACAACCAATGAAAAGAATAGTTAAACAAGAAGATATGCATCGAGTAGCAAAATATCTCGTAAACAATCATCAAAGCCCATGCTTAATATTATTAGATGGGGAAATGGGTAGTGGCAAAACTTTTTTATGCCAAGAGATTATTAAACTAATGATTCCAGATGTTATAGTTACGAGCCCAACATTTAATTTGCTACAAATATAT
>NZ_JACVVM010000083.1 GCF_016751895.1 Candidatus Sarmatiella mevalonica
CCACCTCAAAATCAAATAAGTCCTTAAATTTGCGATATTGATGCTTTGGACTAACTAATTGATTTAAACTTACCATTGTAATTTGATGCGCTGAAGACATTTGAAAACCTCGTTCTTTTGAGATTTATTATAACAAAAATTACCTCATCTCGCAACGGTCCCCATATACTAGAGTATGCTGCGGTGCTCAACATCATTTTTTCTAAAAATTCCTCTTTCATTTTTAGGTTATGCAAGAGGTCTATTATCTCACAACTTAAGACCGCCCGACGCCCTCTTTTTTGCACTCTTAAGTAGCGAGCTCAAAAAAATGTAGGGTACTATGGACTCTACTATTGATTTTAATAGACCTCTTTCCTAACTCTACTCCTGATGGCAACTGTGGCGATGCTGTCGATGCTCGAGTCCTCACGTACTTCATGTACGCTGCGGCTCTGTGCTTCGTATACTCCTCGCATTTGCTCATCATGAGCGAGTTTCGAAAGAGGTCTAATTTCTATTTTCCTCAATTATTACATAAATTTGTAGGGTGCTATGATCCGTGAATACCAGAGTTACTTGTGTTTTTAGTCATAACTTCTCTTGTTGCGACATATCCATCATCCATTTTTTAAAATCTTTAAGAGATCTATAAGGGCTTTTTCCATCAAGATAATGCATAGCTTCCTTCTCTATTCTGAGTAATTGCAATTGATTGCTAAAACACAACGTAATATTTATAGATTGATCATAAAATATATGAGTGTTATTACGTTGTTCTTCGGCATATGCGCAACGTTCCAACGCTTCTGCGCAATGCCTCAATGCTTTTGCATAGTATTGCTGAGCCTCCTCATGCAAACCTAATGCAGAGAATGCTCTTCCTATACACCTTTGTATCCTCAATTTTTGATCTGATGCGAATATCTTGTTGTTTAACAATGACACGCCATCACGTAATACCTCAAGATAACACCTTCTTTTTCTCAAACATGACTCCAGCCCCAGCACAAGCGTTTCGAGGTTATACTTACTCTGGTATTCACGAGCCTCTGTGTTATTCTCATCAAACTTCAACACTGCTGAATATGCTGCATCAGCTTTTTGCCAATCTAGAGAACGATATGCATCACGAGCTTTTTTAAATTGTGACGATAAGTTCTCTGCTTTTTTCTCACTCTCATCATCACTAGGTATATATATTTCACCATCTTTACGAGCATATAAAGCTCCATCACCCCCACATCAGACAACGGAGATTCTGTTATAGATATAAAATTCATGCATCGTTTAATACCACTCATATTTTTCATGTTACTATTCTGTTCTACTACTTCTGCTTGAATGGATTGCTGTTGAAGAATTGCTACATCTTTCTTATCAGACGCGTCAACAACCTGAGCACTTTTTAAAACTTCATGAGTATTGACAGGTATGCAATTTTTTCTATCACGATAAAGAAAGAGATAGCGGCGCTTCTCCTCTTGTATTTTGCATAATAGAGATGGATTAGGAAAGCAGGGAGCGATATTTTTAAATTGATCACTACTCTTCGCTTGAATCACGCACTGTTCTCGCATTTTATTCAATAACTTTTCTACTTTTGCGTAGCATTGCTTACCTTCTTGGTATAAATTACTTGCAAAAAATGCTTTCCCCATACATCTATACACTCGCATCTTACTATCTTGCGTCAACTTCTCATCGTCTAATAATAATAAGCCATTGCGCAACACTTCAAAATAAAGCTTCTTATGTAAATAACTCTCCAACTCTAATATCGACGATTCAAGCTCGCAGTATTGCTTAGCCTCCATATTATTCTCGTCATGCTCTAGCACTTTTGTATATGCTACATAGGCTTTTTGCCAATCTAAAGAGCGATGCGCATCACGCGCTTCGCGCAATTTTAATTCATGACAATACTGTATAGCCTCAACATTATTTTCTTCACGCTCCAAAACTTCTGTGTATATTGCATGATTCATTTTATTTTTATCTGACTTTTGTTTGGAGGAGTAAAGGGTCTTGTACACCGAATGCGCTCCTCTTACCTCCTGGAGCTGAAACTGACCAAGAGTCTTAGATAGCATTAATTCACATGTAGAGTCATACATCTCATTCCTCTCGCGCTCTAAAGCTAAAAGCCTATCTTCCTGCTCCCTTATCTCTTTACAAAAGTCCAATATATCTCTTTTTTGCAATCTATCGCGCACTTCATGTGATTCGAGTACTTGACGAATCAGCTCTAATGCCTCACATACTTGAAGCGACTGTACTGCCTTGTGCGCTTGAGACAATTTTTCCAATACTTCCCGTACGTCAGATTGCTCGCCCCCCTCCCACTGAAAGGCATAATGTATTTGCTCTAACGCAGAGCGTAATATGAATCTGCGCACTCTCAACTCTTGCGATGAATCTAATGTCTGACATGATAATAACCTCTTAGCTTTATCTATTAGCTCTCCAGAACAATTCGCACTCTCATCTAGAGCAATAATCTCTGCTTCAAGCGAGTCCACATCAACTATTATTTCTAAACACTCTGTTTTATGGTTGTGCAAAATTACATGCTCTAGTTTATCATTAGACCGCCCTAATATTCTCTTAAAATTATGGTTACTCTCGGATATACTCATAATTTTTACCTCTGTATTTTATTAAATATTAAATTAGTTAAACAATTACAATTAAATTCAAATTCGTTACATAATACCTCTTTCTAAACTTATCACCCGTATCTTCTGATGATAACCAGTTGATAATACAGTAATCTTCATATATAATACAATAATATTAAGCTAAGTTTGGTAGCGCTTGGTGTCTGTGTTTCACGTAGTTTTATTAAAAACTATATCAATCTTTCTAACTATTCTTGTCGGCTTTTTCGCTGGTAAGCGGTCTTTAGTTTGCCCAGATTCTCTTGCTAATCTCTTATTCTATTTTATAGCACCTATAGTGTTCTTTGCGATTCCCACCACCTCTTCATTAACTTGGAATGTGCTCAGTGTTGCTTTAGTCACATTTCTTATCTCCACCATTTTAGCTCTATTAAATTACTATCTCTCAGGCTTTATCTGGCAAGATCTGAATCGCAATTTTCTCGCAATGTCTGCTGGCGCTGCGAATAACGGATATTTCATGTTGCCAATAGCAGCTTCAATTTTTGACGAACAAACTCTACGCTCTTATATGATGGCAGTAGCTGGAATAAATATATACGAAACTTCTATTGGTTTTTATTTATGCACTAAAAGTGGGGTATCTATAAAAGATAGTATTTTGAGAGTAGCAAAATTACCTGTTATTAACGCTTTTCTATTAGGATGCGTGTTAGGATTTAGCCAAATATCTTTACCGAACTTTCTAGTAGAATTCGTATCAGATATGAGAACTTCATACTCAGTGCTAGGTATGCTAATGTTAGGTATAAACTTAGCCAAACTTAAAACATTTATTATAGACTGGAAATTTTCGTTTTTCGCCTTTTTTTCAAAATTTATTCTATACCCGGTAGTGGTAAATATTTTAATTATATTAGATCAGTTCTTTTTGCACTACTATCAACCACTCGACTACAATGCCCTACGCCTCCTGTCTATAGCGCCAATTTCCGGTGGACTTTTGATGTTCTCGAGTTTTCAAAATTTCTGTCAGGAAAAAATAGCGATTACTATGTTTTTATCTCTTGTAATCGCCATCCTTTATGTGCCCAGCATGATTGAATTGCATACATTGCTAGCTCGATTGTTTACAAATTAACATTAGAGCTGTTGCGTAAGAAAGTAAGTTATGAACTTAAAAAAACACAGAGTATGTTAGGTGTAGAGCTGATGTGTTTTATATCACTAATGCTTTATTATAAAATCCATTTTTGAAATTAATAATTCCAGCTATAATATTAAACTTTAAGTTATACGCTTTGCATTTATTACGGTAAAGATTCGATAAAATGCGAAAGTTTTTAAGTTGAGCGATAATATTTTCAACTTTTATACGTCTTTTAGCAATTATCTTATTATATATTTTTTGCCAGTAACTCAAGGGCTTTTTCTTTCGTGT
>NZ_JACVVM010000084.1 GCF_016751895.1 Candidatus Sarmatiella mevalonica
TTCCTGTTACAAAGGAATTAAGTGGATAGAAGATACGCTAATCAAACATCCTGATTTTGCTTTGCCTGGTCGCAAGGCATTACTTGGAAGCGATATGGAATATGAAGTTATACTAATAGATACAACAGAAACGCCAATAGACCTCTTTCCTAACTCTACTCCTGATGGCAACTGTGGCGACGCTGTCGATGCACAAGTCCTCACGTACTTCATGTACGCTGCGGCTCTGTGCTTCGTATACTCCTCGCATTTGCTCTTAATTGAGCGAGTTTCGAAAGAGGTCTATTAAAAACCCAAGTTGTTGTCAATAAGAAGATGAAACAAGTAATATGCACTGCTTTTGCAAATGGTAAACGGCATGATTTTAGGCTATTCAAAGAGTCGAGAACAAAGATAAATTCTGATATAAAGGTCATTACTGATACCGGATATCAAGGCATACAAAAGCTGCATAGCAAGTCTGAATTACCAAAGAAAGAAGACTAAGAAAAACCCGTTAACAAAAGAGGATAAGGAGAAGAATCGAGAGCTTGCCAGTGAAAGAGTGGTTAATGAAAATGTTATCGGTATGCTCAAACGATTTAAAATCATATCTGACAAATATAGAAACAGACGAAAAAGGTTTGGCCTCAGATTCAATTTGATTGCAGCTATTTATAACATGGAGCTAGTATAAATGAGTTTCGAAAGAGGTCTAATTTACCAATCACGATCATCATAAAAATACTTTTACTCATATATTTGAGCGTGTTTGCAATGAGTATCAGATAGAGCATAGAAAGACTAAGATCAAGCATCCTTGGACTAATGGGCAGGTAGAGCGAATGAACAGAACTCTCAAAGAAGCAACTGCAAACAATTTCCATTATGCATCTCATGATGAGCTAAAACAGCATCTGCATGCTTATTTGATTGCTTATAACTTCGCTAAATGACTGAAGGCTATCAAAGGTAAAACTCTTTGGCAATTTATATTAAATCAGTGGACAACTCATCCTGAATATTTTATACTTAATCCTAACCATTTTTTACTGGGACTAAACAGTCAGGAATAGAGTTTGTGAGGAGATTTATTGAACCTTATGCGCAAAATGGACAAATAATACATCTCAATCAGATGTTAGTAAAATGCGCGTAGGGTTTGTTGGAAATTATAGAGTTGCAACCGGCAAACAAACGGCGTATGTCTAGTAGAGATTTGAGCAATGGTTATAGATTAGCAGTGGAGCGATCGTTAATTTGATACATGTTTTATACAATTTAATACCTAGGGTTCAATAATCTTGAATTTTTATCGTTCGTAGTAGTGCATGATTTTTATTAAAGAGTTAACATGAAACGGTCAATCAAATCTATTTCTCCTTTAATTAAACCCAAGTTTAGAGTGAAAAAATATCGAAAATAGAATTCAGTATGAGAGGTTTTTTTTATTTGTTCATGCTGAAGTGAAGAAGTTTGAGCAAGCTATGAAGAGTAGAATTACCAAGCATGCAAAGGATTTAGAGTATCAAGCAAATGCGCAGCTTGAGGAATTCAAAACCAACAAGTTTCTGCTAGAACAGAATGAAGGGTAGCGCTCTAAGTTATGCTTCGAGTGCCGTTTGGATGTTAGATTTAGATATAATTTATAATTTTACTATTTTGAGAGTGATAAAAAATGTTCTTTATTCCTTGTTTTTTCTATCTCTTTGCCTTCTTAACGATAATTAGCAGTTTTGGCGTAGTGCTTAGCTCTTACGCAGTTACTTCTGCCTTATGGTTATTGTTTGCCTTTTGTAATGTTGCAGGTTTAATGATTCTGCTTGGCGCTGAGTTTTTGGCAATGGCTACAATTGCTGTATATGTTGGCGCAGTAATGGTGTTATTTTTGTTTATAATTACCACCATGGATTTGGATCCATTAAAAATCGGATATAATTTTAGACAAAATTTTTCTTTATCCTGCTTGTGTTCTTTTATTTTTGGCGCTTGGCTATTATGTAGCGTGAATATATGTTTGGTATATTTTTCTGGAGAAGATTTTAGCAGGTCTATTACTCCATTGGAGATGGACCTAACTAACACTCCGGTGATTTATACCAATTTCGTAATACCATTTCTGCTAATAGGATTAGCGTTACTAGTTGCCGCTATAGTGTCTATTAGCATTACCTTGAGGTATAAGAAGAGGGCGGCAAAAAGAGCGAAGGTTGATTATAGCAAGTCAGAGATTCTGTTTAGTCAATAAGTTATATACATATTGATGTTACGGCAAAACTCCTACACAGACTTTCGTGAACTCAAAACACATTGCGCTTGAAAAAGAGTCTATGTATAATAATAACACATCTGACAGTCTTAACTTATCTGACTATCACTTGTAAAAAAATACTGTTCATCAGATGAAGTTTCAATTGGTACAGTCAGATCTCCTCTGACCATTTCAAGCGCAACCTTAAACTTGAATTCGTTACTATAACTCTTGTTTTTACTCATTTGCTTTTTCTCCTATTGTATGTTCATTTTAACATAAAATACTCTCTCTACTACTGGTCCATTTTTTGAGGGCATTACGAACAAATGCAAGAAGTAAATGGAAGCGCAGAACACTGGAGCGTGCATGAATTTAAGTACAGATTTGAACAATAGGAGCGCGGCAACACTTGCCGTCCGCGCAGTAGGTCTTATTCTCATTATTTAAGTTTTCGGTTATTATATAGATCTCTATTGATTATGAATAAATAATAAAACAAAGGCATATGCAGTTTTTTCTTGATAGCACCCAACTAGATGAAATCCAATCATTTTATAAATCAGGTCTCATATCGGGAGTTACCACTAATCCATCTCTATGCGCTCAAAGCAATGTTAATTTTTATGAGCTTATTCAACGCATTTCATTCATACTCAAACGCAACGTCAGCGTAGAAGTAGTAGCAACCGACACGCGTGGAATGCTAGAACAGGCGGAAAAAATTTTGGGAATTTCTCGCGATATAATAATTAAATTACCCATCACTCGCAATGGTCTCGAGACTTGCTCAATTCTTGCAAAACAAGGTATAAAAACAAACATGACGCTCTGTTTTTCATTAACGCAAGCCATGATGGCGGCGCACGCTGGTGCATATTATGTTTCACCATTTTTAGGGCGCATGCTAGATAACACTATTGATGCTCAAAGTGTAATTAGTAATATCAAATCAGCATATCAAATGCATGCAATTAATACAAAAGTGTTGGTCGCTTCTATTAGAAGTGTAGAGCATGTGGAATGGGCAATAACATGTGGGGCGGATATTGTTACGGCCCCATCTCGCATACTAATACAATGCTATCAACATCATCTGACTGAGGAAGGGATTGTTAAATTCCTTACTGAATGGTCCAGTGCCGGTAAAAATATGTAACAATAAGAAATACGGTCAATAGACCTCTCGCAAAACTCTACTGCTGCATGGCAGCTGTGACGGCGCTCCTATTGTTCAAATCCTCGCTTTAAATTCATGTATGTCCGAAGTTTTGCGCTTTCATTAGATTTTTTGCATAACCTAAGGAATATGCACGAACTTAAGCTCTATATTAAGCTTTATCATGCAAGTTAGTATGAAATATCATAGTACCCTACATTTTTTTGAGCTCGCTACTTAAGAGTGCAAAAAAGAGGGCGTCGGATGGTCTTAAGTTGTGAGATAATGTCTCGATAAAGCACTTCACGGTTGTACAGACCTCTTGCGTAAGTATATAGAATTGGAAATTACTGACAGGGAGGGATTGATATTTTTTATAAAGCGTGTATAGAACTTGATTTTTAACCAACAAGAGACTACACACAATGATAAGATACAGTAAAATTGCTAAACATCCAAGAGTTTTTTTAAGATTATTTGGCATGGAGCTAGAAAAGTTTGAAATAATAATAAAGAAGCTAGAAAAAATCTGGGATAAAAGAGTCGTAGGC
>NZ_JACVVM010000085.1 GCF_016751895.1 Candidatus Sarmatiella mevalonica
TTTTGGCTATTACCGCTTTTTATAAAACTTATTACTTTTTTACGTAAATCTATACTATATGCTCGCATTTTTTGCTTCATATTATCATATAATTTACGCTACCTCAAGCTAATTTAGTATAGATATAGCAGAAGTCAGAACAGCTGAAGGTAAGTTATATTTGTATGTAGCAATTGATAGAACATCTAAATTTTCTTATGCAGAGCTACATAAAAGCCAGACTAAGATGATTGCCGCAGAGTTTTTACGTAACCTTATTAAAGCTGTACCTTATAAAATAGACCTCTTTCGAAACTCGCTCATGATGAGCAAATGCGAGGAGTATACGAAGCACAGAGCCGCAGCGTACATGAAGTACGTGAGGACTCGAGCATCGACAGCGTCGCCACAGTTGCCATCAGGAGTAGAGCTAGGAAAGAGGTCTATTTTATAAGGTATTGACAGATAATGGAATTCAATTTACCAATCACGATCATCATAAAAATACTTTTACTCATATATTTGAGCGTGTTTACAATGAGCATCAGATAGAGCATAGAAAGACTAAGATCAAGCATCCTTGGACTAATGGGTAGGTAGAGCGAATGAACAGAACTCTCAAAGAAACAACTGCAAACAATTTCCATTATGTACCTCATGATGAGCTGAAACAGCATCTGCATGCTTATTTGATGGCTTATAACTTCGCTAAACGACTTAAAGCTATCAAAGGTAAAACTCCTTGGCAATTTATTTTAAATCAGTGGACAATTCATCCTGAATACTTTATACTTAATCCTAACCATTTCTTACTGGGACTAAACACTTCTTCAGCTTCAGAGAGTACTGTTGATTTTATCTTCTTAGGACCCATCGGAAGGTCTTTCGTATCTTCTCTTTTTCTCCACTTGATGATTGTTTTTGGGTTAACATTAAATCTTTTAGCCGCTTTCTCTATGCTCTCTTTACTATCACGGATCTCTCTACGGATTGCCTCCGTTGTTCTGGCATTCGCGTGTAATATTTGTCCCATAAGATTTTTCTCCATAAATTATTCTCTTCATAATATACACCATTATTCTTTGGGATCGAACATCGAGATTTATGAAATGCAGCATTATCCATAATCACTACTTAACCAGCTTTTAGTTCTTTGATTAGAAATTTCTCTAGCCAGGCCTCAATTAATTGTGTATTACACGAACCATTAAATACCATTGGTGCTATTGATGTATGATTAACATAACCAGCTATAATGTTTGTTCTTTGATAGTATTTGCCGTTCTTTTTCCCCAGTAGCTTCTCCAACCTTGTTTTTACAAATACTCATCAATACCGCTTATCATCTATATACACAAGACCTTGAGTTGGTATACCCCCTATTCTTTGTTTATATTGCTCACGTTTTTCTTCGCAAGCTTCTACATAGGTAAAATCTTTTTTTTATAGATATATCCCAGTTTTTTTAACCAATAATGTGCGCCTGCTGCACTCATATTAAAATCCTTTCTTGCCACCAACTTTTTAGATAAATAATTACCCTCTGTTTTATATCTTGCGACTTAGTACCGGACACATAGTTGCTTAAGCTTTGAATTTAAAGGATTGTTAGACATAATAGATCTGAGGAAAAAATCAAAAATTTCGATGAATTTTGATCGCATTAATATTTTTCTTAAAAAAGTAGGTCCATATGAAAATATAGAAAATAACCTACGATTATGATTTTTAATTTTAATTGGTTTTACTAAATTTTTTATTACCCCAAATTTTACAGCAAATACAAATCCAATTGTTAAAACTGCAAGCAATTTTGCTAATCTTTCAAGATCTTTGATGTGAGTATCTTACATATTAAAACCTTGCGTTTTCAATGCCTTAAACATCGATTCAATACTCCATCTTTTCTTATAAAGAAGCACTGCTTTTTTACTTGAAAAACACTCGGGATAGGCAAGTATAACATAATCTCCCTTGATTTTTTTCATAGTGATTTTAATTTTTGATTTATGAATTAATTGCGGTTTATTCAGGCTAACCCACATATCTTCTTTAAATTGATTAATATGATTAATAATTGATTTAATTTGCACTTTACCAAGATTTGCTCCTCTAACTTTCGTATTACATTTTATCCGGAATACAAAATTAATATTATTATTTGTAAGAAATTCAATTCATTCCTGGTCAAAAAATTCTCTACCCCCCAGAATTGCCTCTATTTTTCCAATCCCAAAACATTTGATAAATTTGCTGACCAGCTCTATACGGTCTGAAGCTTTCGAGTTGCCACCATTATTATCTAGCATCTTAAAAAAGATCGGAATTGCTATGTTTTCATATGAAAGCGCTAGAAATAATACATTTATTTTTTGTTTGCCAAACTCCCAATTTGTCCGATCTATTACTAACAAATATTTGTCTAAATTTAAGATATCCACTACCAACGCTGCAACTTCGACTGCATCTATTAGCTGATCTTTAAAAAATCTGTAAATTCTTTTAATTACTGAATCTTGCTTTGCGTCACTTATTATACCCTCTGCTATTTTAGGAATTTGTACGTTCTGGGTCTTAAAAAGTGATAAAATTATCATCTCCAATAATTCGACTCTTGATTTATTCCATCGAAAGTGTTTTGATAACATTTGGCGTAGAGTGGTATTGTATAACATAAACATCCTTAATTAGCGTTAAAAATGTATATGTTTAACTGCTTTTCTACCTTTACGCTACTACTTTTTTACCTAACTGTCCGGTACTAAGGGCCTAAGGTTCAATTTAATCTCCGCTATTTACAATATGGAATTACAAAAATGATAGTTTCCGAAGAGGTCTATTGTTTTCTTTTGAAGTAATAAGCCTGATTTCAGTAGACCTCTTGCATAACCTAAAAATGAAAGAGGGATTTTTAGGAAAAATGATGTTGAGTACCGCGGCATACTCTAGTATATGAGGAGCGCAAAGGAGTTTTGACAACAAAATTACCCCACGGAATAGGTTATGCAAGAGGTCTAATAAAGCCTATGCGTTCCGTTGGCTCGTGGAGATTTTTATACAAGACTGGAAGTCTCACGAAGGATGGTATCAGCTGGCTATGCAAAGAGGAATGGATGACTCAGAACGTGGCGTCATCATCAGCCTTTTAGTGACCATGCGCTTCATTTTCATGAAGATCAATTGGCTTTGTATAAAAAATAAAGAATCTGCAGCAACTGTCAGCTCCCTACGGGAAAAAGTTATGATGGAATCATTGACGTCTTTTATTGACAATATTGTTAGAAGTGATGATCCGAAAGCAATCTTTGATACTTACTCAGCTAAAATATCTGAACTTTTTCAGCTAAAATGCTCAATCAAACATATGCGTGGTATTGACATGGAAAAATTTGCGCTAATAAGTTCAGAACTTTTTAAAAAAAACTTGATGGGACCGTTGTAAGATGAGATTTTAGAAAATTTTGTATTTTGTAGTTAAAATTTTTGTTTGAGTGATTTTATAAGGATTTTGCTATTAAAAACTGCATAGTTTTTTAGTCAAATCAGAAATTAATCTCATTTTTAGCTGTTTTAGTTTTGTTATAAGCCTAAATAGATGTATTTTTACCTGTTTTATGCAACAAGGACGGTTAAACGCTTTAAATTAAAACAGATTGCATTCATAAATTCAGCAAATTGATTTTTTGCTATTCCTACATATCGCAGTCGTTTATTATTCTGAGCAAACACCCTTTCGAAAGGAGATCTAATGTAAGTATAATAGCGCTCGAGATCAAAATTCTTTTCCTTCATATTGTTTTTCTTAATAGCACATAGATGAACTCCCTTACGAGCCGCTGCTATCCTGGCGGGAGCAACGCAATAACCTTTGTCAGCATATGTAGCTC
>NZ_JACVVM010000086.1 GCF_016751895.1 Candidatus Sarmatiella mevalonica
CAAGTCCTCACGTACTTCATGTACGCTGCGGCTCTGTGCTTCGTATACTCCTCGCATTTGCGCATCATGAGCGAGTTTCGAAAGAGGTCTATTTTAGCATCAAGCGGCAAGTAATTTATTAGACCTCTTGCGTAAGTATATAGAATTGGAAATTACTTACAGGAAGGGGTTGATATTTTTTATAAAGCGTGTATAGAACGTGATTTTTAACCAACAAGAGACTACACACAATGATAAGATACAGTAAAATTGCTAAACATCCAAGAGTTTTTTTAAGATTATTTGGCATGGAGCTAGAAAAGTTTGAAATAATAATAAAGAAGCTAGAAAAAATCTGGGATAAAAGAGTCGTAGGCCAATATAAACGTCCCGGGAGGAATTATAAATTAGGTCTAGAAGAAATGACCCTGATGCTTTTAATGTACCTTCGCACTTATAGCACAATGATGCAGATAGGCTTTATGTTTAACATTGACGAATCAAGAGTGAGCCGGATTATAAAGAAGCTAGAGCCGCAGCGTACATGAAGTACGTGAGGACTTGCGCATCGACAGCATCGCCACAGTCGCCATCAGGAGTAGAGTTAGGAAAGAGGTCTATTGGCGTTTCTGTTGTATCTATTAGTATAACTTCATATTCCATATCGCTTCTAAGTAATGCCTTGCGACCAGGCAAAGCAAAATCAGGATGTTTGATTAGCGTATCTTCTATCCACTTAATTCCTTTGTAACAGGAACTCTCGTTTATTCCATAACTTTGACTAACATGGAAATATGCGCGGTATTCTCTGATATATTCCAATGCCATTAATAGCTGATTTTTCCATGCTCAGCTTATTTCTTCTACCTCCTTTAGTTTTTTCTTTTTATCAGCTTCTTCTAATATTTTTACCATCTTATCAAACGTACCACGCTTGACTCCTATTAATCTTCTGAATTGATCATCTGATAAAATCTTCACTTGTTCATATTTCAATTGCACAACCATAATATTTTTATTGACCTAGCTTGAGTATACACATATATCACAGTTTCGAAAGAGATCTATTGTTTATAACTACCGCGAGAAATAAAATATTAATATCCGTTTTTCCGAATTTCCAATTAGTTCTGTCCATTGCCAAAACACAACTTGTGATTCCGAATAAACCGATGATTAACTTAGCAATCGAAATAAAATCTATAGTAAAGCTTTTCAATAAACGATAAATTCTATGAGTTTTAGATTTATCCTTTGCGGGACCAGGGAGAGATAGCGCAAGCTCTTTTTGGTGAATACCAGCATCCGTAATAATACTCAAGATTGCTGCAACAAAAGATTTTACTCTTGATTTATTTCCGGCTATATGAGATGATAGCGCTTGAAGGCTTGAAGTAGTATATTATGCATTTTTGTCACAAAAAATAAACGACATATACTACTTCAAATCCTCATAATAAAGCCTTTCCTTAAAAAATGTAGGGTACTATGATGCGTGGTATTGACATGGAAAAATTTGCGCCAATGAGTTCATGAACTTTTTAAAAAAACTTGATAGTCGAGTTAAAAAAATTCTTGGATGTTCCTGATTTTTGTGTATGATATTGCCATATATGGAGTAGTTTTGTGTTGAAATAAACTCCATATATACCTTCTGTCTTGAAAAATCAAGACCTCTTTCTATCTTAGGCGATATATTCTCACTTACGCAACAGGTCTACTCATCTTATTTGCCTATCCATCAGCTTCAGCGCTAAGCCTTGTAGGCTCTTCTAAGATTTGCAGTATTGCATTTGCGCAATAAACTTTGTCGCGCTTATTATCAGAAGTCTTTTGAATAATGTTTACAGCTTCAATTTTTTGGATGCCTCTTTGTGCTGTGCTATAGGCAACCCCTAAATCTTCAGCAATTTTATTAATCGTTACGTAGGGATTAACCGCAAGCCGCTCTACAATGTCTATCGCAATTGATGAACCACTGCTTGCTACCATTATTTTCCACGATTGCAATAATTCATTGATACGTTCCGCCCTGGACAAAACATCTTCAGATTGAACTGCAACGCCACTCAGAAAATAGATGAGCCAATTACGCCACGCTCCATCTCTGCTCACATTATAGAGCTGCCGGTAGTACTCATCGCGGGTTGCTTCAAAAAATGCCGATAAATATAACAAAGGAGAAGGAAGCATTTTTTGCTCGATAAGTAATAAGGTAATAAGGAGTCGCCCAACACGTCCGTTACCATCTAAGAAGGGGTGTATGGCTTCAAATTGATAATGGCACAGAGCAATATGAATAAGAGGAGGCAATTGCCTGTTATGTAAAAAACTTTCTAATTCGCTTAAAGCATCCATCAAATGATCAGGGGGTACGGGCACAAACTTTGCCGTGTTCAGTGTACACCCAGGTGAACCTATCCAATTCTGCGTGCGTCTAAATTCTCCAGGTGTCGCATGAGAGCCTCTTACGCCCTGCATCAAAGATCCGTGGATTTCTTTGATAAGCCGCAAAGATAAGGGCAATTCTTTTAATCTTTTGATGCCATAATCTAATGCCTTGATATAGTTTTGAACTTCTTGCAAATCATCTGGATTTCGTCCTGCGCTCACGCCTCTATCTGCCGCTAGAATTTCACCTAAAGTGGCCTGAGTTCCTTCTATTCTACTGGATAACACAGCTTCTCTAGTGATAAATGAACGCAATAGAAGGTGGGGATTGGGTAATCTACTGCCTTCGCGGGCCAATTTTCCGAGTAAGAAATCAGCGCGCGATAAACTATAGACAAGCGCATCATCCCACTCAAGTTTTGGTGGTAAAGCCGCTGGGATGAAGGCTTTATAGCCTGTAGAGGCTTTAATGATCTGACCGCTTGATGACTGCTCTATATCCATCTTACTCCTTTTATTTCTGGTAACAGATATAGCATACAACTTATTATCGAATAAGTCAATATACGATAATAGTAAAGTTTGACATCATCACCTAAGAAAACACAGGAGCGCACTATTATCGACTTCAATAATTATCGCTAATAATGGCAACCCTTATCACCACCTCTAGAAACGAGTGACTCTATGTAAATAGTGACGAAATTTATCGCAAATAGGTCATGGCATGCACTTAAAATCACGAAAATAGAGATTTTATGGACGCATTAAGCTTTGATAGAGAATCCAAAATGGTTTATTTGACACTAGACCTGCTGTGTAAGTAAAAAAGCAAAGCATTAAGGGAGGCAATTGAAATATTAATAATAGACCTCTTTCAAAACTCGCTCATGATGAGCAAATGTGAGGAGTATACGAAGCACAGAGCCGCAGCGTACACGAAGTACGTGAGGACTTGCGCATCGACAGCGTCGCCACAGTTGCCATCAGGAGTAGAGTTAGGAAAGAGGTCTAATAATTAATTTCGGTATCAATAGCGCCGCTCTATTAAGCTGCTAGTCTTTGATTACAAAAACCGTTCTTAATATTCCTGCTAAAATATTAAATTTTAGATTGTAACCTTTGTGTTTATTGCGATATCGATCTGATAAACGTCATACACCCGAAGATTAGACCAAAAATGTGTAGATATGGCGGACTTTTTTAAAACCTTTAAATAACAAATTATTTAAAAAATAAGAACCAGTCACGCAAAAGGTTGAAGTATTGGAGGGACATCGTTATGATTGGCATCAAAGGGAGGATATGAGATGTCAACGAGCTATACGAGTGATTTAACAGATGAAGAATGGGCCGTAGTCGAAAAGATAATTTACAAAAGAAGGGGGAAACAAGGCAGGCCGCCCCCTAGGGATGCCAGACGTTTATGGGATGGTATATTTT
>NZ_JACVVM010000087.1 GCF_016751895.1 Candidatus Sarmatiella mevalonica
GAATTGATTGAATAGTAAATTGCAGGATCATTTCTTTGCCTCCATATTCACCGGCTCTGAATCCAATAGAGAAATTTTGGGCTAATATGAAACGATGGATTAAAAATCAAATTACTGAATTGAATCAATTATATGAGGCTATTTCTTATTTCTTTAAAATACCTAATTCAACCTAAATTACTATACTTCTCTTTGGTTTTTGTCTTAAATATCAAAATTAATTTTCGAAGTGCTATTGTGTTTTGAGTTGTGTCAGTGTAAATTTTATTCTAGATGTAGCAAATGTACATAGTAACGCAATTGTAAGTTTTATTAACTACGCCAGAATGAATGTGATATACTGCCACACTCATTTGGTAGACAACCTATGATACCGCTGCTTATCTAAACTGTTCATATTTTTAGAAAGATAGAAAGAAATAATTTATGTTTAAAATTTTACCAACTCACCTTTGTGTTACAGCGCTATTCAAAAAACTTTGCTTCCTTGCGTTGTTTATTGCATCCATCAATCCAATTTCTTGCTATGCTCAAGACGAATCCTTAACGCGCGTAAACGGTTCGTCTCTAGAAGATCTCAAAAATTATTACGCGCAAATAATAGAAGAATATAAAAAATATGCCGCTACAATAAAACCAGATACTCAAAACGAGATCAAGGAATATCGTAAAAAAATAGCAGAACTAAATGCGCAAAAAAAGGATGTATACGATAGCCTATCTGCTAATGCCAAAACCTTTCTCACTGAATCTAGTAAATTTAAAAGAAGGCTTATGCTCAAAACGCGCAACGCTCAAGAGGACGAGAGGAGGTTGAGTGGTGAGAGCGCAAATCAAACAGACTCAAATAGTGAAAGGAGTAGTATAGATAAAAAAGTAGATAAAAATCAAAAATAAATAGAATCTAACTTTTTCACGATTATTTTAGATAAAAACTTTGCAGACGTATGTAGCGTAATAGAAAAATGAAGTTATAATGAATATGTAATGGTTTTTGATGTATGCATCTTTATGTATGCAATATAAGCTTCTATTTTTTGCAACTTCTCATCTCCTATTAGTTTAAACTTAAAAATTCAATAATTTTTTATCATAAATAATATGAAGAAAGTAGTAATATCTGGCATGATAGGCAATGCATTAGAGTGGTATGATTATGCTTTGTATGCGCAATTTGCTACTATCATAGCCAAGCATTTTTTTCCAGAATCTGATATTAGAGACATACTCACCTTCGCCTTATTTGCAGCTGGTTTTGTTGTCAGGCCTGTTGGCGGAATTGTTTTTGGTTATATAGGGGATAGGCTGGGCAGAAAACAGGCATTGGTGCTGGGCATCTTAATTATGGCTTTGCCTACTGCAGGTATAGGTTTGTTGCCTGGTTATTGTACCATCGGTATCGCCGCCCCAATCATACTTGCAATTATTCGCTTGCTGCAAGGCTTTTCTTTGGGCGGAGAATTCAGCGGATGCATCGCTTATATCGTAGAACATTCGCAAGGGCGTTACAGGGGTTTGGCTGGTAGCGCTTCCTTCGTGAGTATGTCTATGGGTATGATTTTGGGTCTGGGGGTTGCCGGAGCTTTCATGCGCATTATGGATCCGCAAGACCTAGAGGACTGGGGTTGGAGGATACCCTTTGTGCTAGGATTATTTATAGGCTTGATAGGTCTTTATATTAGAACTCACCTTTCGGAAAGTCCGCTGTATAAGGCAGCTAAACAGAGGAAACAACTGTCTTCTCGGCCGGTGCGCGATGTGTTTCAGTATCATGCCATGGCACTGCTTGTTGCGACTGCTGCTTACACCACCGTTACCGCTCCTTTCTATACGGCTACTGTGTTGATAGAAAGTTTCATGAAAACTTTAGGATATTCCTTAAAAGAAAGTTCTCTAGCTGGCACTCTCATTTTGTTTACTTCTCTAATAGTTGTGCCGATTTCCGCGTGGTTTTCAGATAAAATTGGCAGAAAGCCAATACTTATTAGCGGTATTATCTTAACCATCGTTTGCGTTTATCCTGCATTCTTGTTAATAGGTTCCATGAACTATCATTTAGCATTAGTAGGTTGTATAGGGTTTGCTGCAATTAACGCATATTACATGGGCCCTGTGCCTACTGTATTGGTGGAAGTATTCCCTACTAGTATACGCTTCACTGGTATAGCCTTGTCTTATAACATCGCGGCTGCTCTTTTTGGCGGCTCTGCACCCATGATAGGCACTATGCTAGTGAAATATACGGGCAATAAATACGCTATATCTTATTACTTAATGGCTCTTGGGCTGTTTTCTTTAATTGTGTTATATAATTATAAAGAGACTTATAAGAAGGATTTGAGCGCTGAGTAGCGGGGTGTCTTTAGCGTTTAGAGTAAGGTGCATTGGATTTGATGATATTATAAAGCAGTACTTTATAGCTTTAAATATAACTAAAGCGTCATAAAAAGACTATGTCAAATAATTTGTAAATAATTCATCAATAGTACAAATTGGCAGCTCTTCGTATATGTTTCGCGTGAGCCCATTTTTTCTCTATGGGATTGAGATCTGAGGCATATAGTGGTAAAAGTATAACAAAGTATGTTCAGCATCGATGATTCGCTGCGTATCTTGCTCTTATGGAAAGAAGCATTATCTATGATAATTACACTTTTTTCTGGAATATTTGGCTGTTTAGTCCCAGTAAGAAATGGTTAGGATTAAGTATAAAATATTCAGGATGAGTTGTCCACTGATTTAATAGACCTCTTGCATAACCTATTCCGTGGGGTAATTTTGTTGTCAAAACTCCTTTGCGCTCCTCATATACTAGAGTATGCTGCGGCGTTCAACGTCATTTTTCCTAAAAATTCCTCTTTCATTTTTAGGTTATGCAAGAGGTCTAATATAAATTGCCAAGGAGTTTTTCTTTTGATGGCTTTAAGTCGTTTAGCGAAGTTATAAGCCATCAAATAAGCATGCAGATGCTGTTTCAGCTCATCATGAGATGCATAATGGAAATTGTTTGCAGTTACTTCTTTGAGAGTTCTGTTCATTTGCTCTACCTGCCCATTAGTCCAAGGATGCTTGATCTTAGTCTTTCTATGCTCTATCTGATGCTCATTGCAAACACGCTCAAATATATGAGTAAAAGTATTTTTATGATGATCGTGATTGGTAAATTGAATTCCATTATCTGTCAATACCTTATAAAATAGACCTCTTTCCTAGCTCTACTCCTGATGGCAACTGTGGCGACGCTGTCGATGCTCGAGTCCTCACGTACTTCATGTACGCTGCGGCTCTGTGCTTCGTATACTCCTCGCATTTGCTCTTAATTGAGCGAGTTTCGAAAGAGGTCTATTTTATAAGGTACAACTTTAATAAGGTTGCGTAAAAACTCTGCGGCAATCATCTTAGTCTGGCTTTTATGTAGCTCTGCATAAGAAAATTTAGATGTTCTATCTATTGCTACATACAAATATAACTTACCTTCAGCTGTCCTGACTTCTGCTATATCTATATGAAAATATCCAATTGGATATTGCTTGAATTTCTATTTATCAGCAAAGGTAGATATTTCTTTTTTAGGCAATACAGAGCAGCCATTACGCTTTAGGCAACAATAGACCTCTTTCGAAACTCGCTCATGATGAACATGGGACCGTTGCGAGATGAGGTAATTTTTGTTATAATAAATCTCAAAAGAACGAGGTTTTCAAATGTCTTCAGCGCATCAAATTACAATGGTAAGTTTAAATCAATTAGTTAGTCCAAAGCATCAATATCGCAAATTTAAGGACTTATTTGATTTTGAGGTGG
>NZ_JACVVM010000088.1 GCF_016751895.1 Candidatus Sarmatiella mevalonica
GCCTACGACTCTTTTATCCCAGATTTTTTCTAGCTTCTTTATTATTATTTCAAACTTTTCTAGCTCCATGCCAAATAATCTTAAAAAAACTCTTGGATGTTTAGCAATTTTACTGTATCTTATCATTGTGTGTAGTCTCTTGTTGGTTAAAAATTAAGTTCTATACACGCTTTATAAAAAATATCAACCCCTCCCTGTAAGTAATTTCCAATTCTATATACTTACGCAAGAGGTCTAATGTCGATACTGCCTAGATATACTAAAACCCTACCTCTATCCTACACCCCTCATGCACAACACTATTTAATATTAATCCCATACCCAAAAAAGCAGATGCAAGAATAGTGCCACCATAAGAAACAAATGGCAAAGGTATACCAACTACCGGCAGCAATCCCGTTACCATTCCAATATTAATAATAAAGTGTATAAAAAGCATACTTACCACCCCCACAACATTCATTTTTGCAAAGACTGCATGGCAATGCATAGCAATCCATAAAGATAAAACACAAAGCAGCATGTATAATACAATTAAAACTACGCACCCTATAAAGCCAAATTCTTCGGAAAGTCCAGCAAATGCAAAGTCTGTCTCATGTTCCGGCAGGAAGTTTAGGTGCGTTTGCGTTCCCTTACCGAACCCCTTGCCAAACAAACCTCCAGAACCAATACTAATTTTAGATTGCAAAATGTTATATCCCGCACCTAACGGGTCGAGTTCTGGGTTTAAAAACACCAATACTCTTTTCTTCTGATAATCATGCATCATACTCCATGCTATTGGTGAAGCGCAAATACACAACAATGCTGCCCATAAGAATATCTTAGCAGCAAGCCCAGCAGCAAAAAAAATCGCTATCACGACACCTAGCGCAAGCAGTCCCGTACCTAAGTCTGGCTGCTTTATAATCAATGCAATGGGCGCTAACACTATAACTGATAAAAGACATAATGTCTTTAAATCACTAATCTGCTCCTCTTTACATTTATGAAAAAAACGTGAAAGCATTAAGATAAGCGCAAACTTAAACAACTCAGCTGGCTGGAGTTTAAATACACCTAAATTAATCCATCGTTTAGCGCCCATTGCGCTTACTCCAACAAACTCCACTCCCAATAACAACAAAACAGCAAGCGCATACAAATAGTAAGCACAACGATAGATTATTTGAATATCGAGCAAAGCCACAAAAATCATCACTACAAACAATACAACAGTTCTAACAGCCTGAGTATAGGCCAAACCATCATCTTGTCCAAAAGAGATGGAGTATAGCGCCATCACTCCATATCCTGAAAGCAACGCTATTACCAAGATAATACTAATAGGTATTTTTTTTATTTTATTTACAATTCCCTGTTTATACATTACAATTCCTAAGCAAAATCTGTCGATAATTCTTTACTTTATTACTCTATTTATTACTTATTAATTTATGTCTCTTTCATTCTACAATAGCCTAAGTAAGCAAAAAGAAGTTTTCACTCCCATTAATCAGGAAAAAATTACTATGTATGTGTGCGGTCCTACAGTATACGACCACATACACATTGGCAATGCAAGATCAGCTGTAGTATACGACTTACTCTATAGACTACTACGTTATATCTATCCAAACGTATTATATGTGCGCAACATCACAGATGTTGATGACAAAATTATAATGCGCGCCCAAGAGCTCAACATCTCTATTCAAGAACTCACCTCAACCACTACAGAAGCCTTCCTTGTAAACATGGAGTATCTGAACTGTCTAGAGCCTACCGTTCAGCCAAAAGCAACGGAGCATATCTCAGATATGATACACATCATACAACGCTTGCTGCAAAATGGCCATGCCTATTGTGCGGGTAATGATGTGTATTTCTCCGTGAGTAGTTTTAAAGATTATACGAGTCTTTCAGGCAGAAGTTTAACGCAAATGCTAACTAATACTAGATGCGAGCAAGAGCAAAACAAGAAGCATCAAGCAGACTTTGTTTTATGGAAGGGTTGCGCTAAACCTGGCGCACAACGCGCTCAAGCGGGGGTAATGCATGAGCCATACCACGCGCAGAACGACCAATATACTGAACCGCCCAAGGATTTGCGCGTAGAAGAGGCGGCGCAGTTTTTGTCAGAACTAGAGCCGCGTCACTATTCTACTGAAGAATCGGCAAGCTTCGAAAGCCCATGGGGCTTAGGTAGGCCTGGCTGGCACATAGAGTGCTCGGCTATGTCTTATAAATATTTAGGTCATAGCTTTGATATTCACGGTGGAGGGGTGGACCTCATCTTTCCACATCACACAAATGAAATTGCCCAAAGCAAATGCGCTTTCAAAGATGCGAGCTTTGCAAGATATTGGATACATAACGGATTTGTGATGGTGAATGGAGAAAAAATGAGCAAATCTTTAAATAACTTCATCACTGTTAAAGATCTGCGTGACCAAGGCGCGTGTGGCAATGTGCTGAGACTAGCGTTACTAGCAACTCACTATCATAAACCCATGAACTTTAATAAAAAACTCCTAGAGGACGCCAAAAAAACTCTAGACTACTGCTATAAAGCTCTTAGCATAACAGATGTGCGCGATGGTAACGATACTTGCATACCAAATCCTCAAAACTACCTCTTACCTCCAGAGGTAATGCAGAGCTTAAGTGATGACCTAAACACACCTCAAACCATTACCCATATGTATAGCTATGCTAAGAAAATGCGGAGCGCTAAAAACGGGCAAGAGCAAGAAAAATATGCTCAATATCTATTGTCTACAATGCAGATCTTAGGGTTAACAATTTATTCGCCCCTTAGTGATGCCAATGCCCACGCCAATGCAAAACGCCAACCACACCTAGCTCTGGTTGGCAAAGGCGCGAGTGATGAGCGTTGCAAGTGGATGTGCAAAGTGTATGCAATGGTTATTGCTCGCAAATTTGCAAAGCTACGGAAAAATTGGGCAGAGGCAGATGATATTAGACAGCAATTGTTAGTGGAGGGTGTAATTTTGACTGACGATGTTAATGGCAAAACTCACATATCTTTTAATTTTTAAAGCTTTTATTTTTTAAGCCATAACTTTCGCGGCTAATTCTTACCTCCCTTACTGTTTAGCCCCAGTAAGAAATGGTTAGGATTAAGTATAAAATATTCAGGATGAATTGTCCACTGATTTAAAATAAATTGCCAAGGAGTTTTACCTTTGATAGCTTTAAGTCGTTTAGCGAAGTTATAAGCCATCAAATAAGCATGCAGATGCTGTTTCAGCTCATCATGAGATGCATAATGGAAATTGTTTGCAGTTGCTTCTTTGAGCGTTCTGTTCATTCGCTCTACCTACCCATTAGTCCAAGGACGCTTGATCTTAGTCTTTTTATGCTCTATCTGATGCTCATTGCAAACACGCTCAAATATATGAGTAAAAGTATTTTTATGATGATCGTGATTGGTGAATTAGACCTCTTTCGAAACTCACTCATGATGAGCAAATGCGAGGAGCATACGAAGCACAGAGCCGCAGCGTACATGAAGTACGTGAGGACTAGACCTCTTGCGTAAGTATTTAATTAACAATTAGCCAATGCGAGGGGTGAAGAAGGTTGTTCGTGATTATTTTAGCATCAAGCGGCAAGTAATTTATTAACGAAATCATTTTTGAAATTAACAATTCCAGCAACAATATTAAACTTTAGATTATAACCCCTACGCTTATTGCGATATCTATGAGATAAAATACGAAAATTCTTTAGCTCTGCAATAATATTCTCAACCTTGATCCGCCTCTTAGATACAATATGGTTGTATTTCTTTTGC
>NZ_JACVVM010000089.1 GCF_016751895.1 Candidatus Sarmatiella mevalonica
AAAATATACCATCCCATAAACGTCTGGCATCCCTAGGGGGCGGCCTGCCTTGTTTCCCCCTTCTTTTGTAAATTATCTTTTCGACTACGGCCCATTCTTCATCTGTTAAATCACTCGTATAGCTCGTTGACATCTCATATCCTCCCTTTGATGCCAATCATAACGATGTCCCTCCAATACTTCAACCTTTTGCGTGACTGGTTCTAAGAATCGGAATAACAAGCAAAAGCGGTATTATTCAGGGAAAAAGAGAAGGTATACATTAAAAACCCAAGTTGTTGTCGATAAGAAGATGAAACAAGTAATATGCACTGCTTTTGCAAATGGTAAGCGGCATGATTTTAGGCTATTCAAAGAGTCGAGAACAAAGATAAATTCTGATATAAAGGTTATTACTGATACTGGATATCAAGGCATACGAAAGCTGCATAGCAAGTCTGAATTGCCAAGAAAGAAGACTAAGAAAAACCCGTTAACAAAAGAGGATAAGCAGAAAAACCAAGAGCTTGCCAGTGAAAGAGTGGTTAATGAAAATGTTATCGGTATGCTCAAACGATTTAAAATCATCTCTGACAAATATAGAAACAGACGAAAAGGTTTGGCCTCAGATTCAATTTGATTGCAGCTATTTATAACATGGAGCTAGTATAAATGAGTTTCGAAAGAGGTCTATTTTTTCCTGGCAATCTTGGCGTCTTTCTTCGCTAGCTTCCAGGTAGGAAAAGTCTTTTTTTATAGCTAAAGCCTAGATTTTTTAACCAATAACTTATTGTAAAAATACTTACTCCAAATTTTTGGGCAGCTTTTTTCAATGTCATATTTTCATTTAATTTACGTAGTTTTCAAGTGCTTCTAGATCAATTTTTCTTTTTGAACCACCTTGTTTCTTTGCGAGATAATTACCTTCTTTTTTATATTTTCGGTACCACCTTCCTATTGCTGATACACTAGACCTCTTTCGAAACTCGCTCAATTAAGAGCAAATGCGAGGAGTATACGAAGCACAGAGCCGCAGTGTACATGAAGTACGTGAGGACTTGCGCATCGACAGCGTCGCCACAGTTGCCATCAGGAGTAGAGTTAGGAAAGAGGTCTACTTATTGTAAATAATTTAGGTGCTTGGTCATAACTATTCCCAGCTTCTAAATATTCTACTACTTTTTCCCTTCAATCATTGCTATAGCTTTTTGTCATTTTTCCTTTCATTATAACGAAAAATTATATCTAATTCAACTTAAATTACTATAGTATAAAAACTTAATTCAAGCCATAATTTATCACAGGCGCATATATCGGAAATGCATCAGTCAAACTCTTGCTCCTTGCGCGCAAAGCCACAATTTTCTCCCGCAACACACCACCACCAGCGCAACAATCAATCACATCTGCTATAATATTCGCTACTTCTTCAAATTCACCTTGGCCAAAGCCGCGCGTAGTGCATGCCGGGCTACCTAACCTTATCCCAGAAGTAATTGTTGGAGGAAGTGGGTCGTTAGGAACGGAATTTTTGTTACAAGCTATATGAACCTCTTCTAAAGCTTCCGCCACCACCTTACCATTTAAATTCGAGTCTGCTGGGACACGAGCAAAACTCAGAACTGTCATATGGTTATCGCTACCTCCAGATAGCACATCATGTCCCCGAACTATAAGCACCCGAGCCATCGCGCGATTATTAATTAATACTTGGTTAATATATTGCTTATATTCTAAGGTCAACGCTTCCTGAAAAGCTACCGCCTTAGCCGCAATCACATGCATCAACGGCCCACCCTGCAACCCAGGAAAAAGGGCGGAATTCACTTTTTTCGCAATATCCGCATCATTTGTTAAAATTAAGCCACCACGAGGGCCACGCAGAGTTTTATGTGTAGTAGAGGTGGTAACGTGCGCATATTCGATGGGGCTCTGATGAAAGCCAGCCGCCACAATGCCAGCTATATGCGCAATATCCGCCATTAAATAGGCCCCCACTTCGTCGGCAACTTGCCTAAATACCGCAAAATCTAAAGCTCTGCTATAACAAGAATAGCCAGCTATAATCAGCTTAGGTTTATGCTGTAACGCCATTTGGCGCAATTGGTTATAGTCAATCAAACCGTTGTCATCTAGTCCGTAATGCACCACCTTAAACCACTTGCCAGATAAATTGACGCTAGCACCATGCGTTAAATGCCCACCGCAATCTAAAGACATACTCAAAATACAATCGCCTGGCTGTAATAACGCTAAAAAAACCGCCTGATTAGCTTGCGACCCAGAGTGTGGCTGCACGTTGGCATATGTACAATTGAATAATTGTTTCACTCTAGCGATGGCTAGATCTTCAATTCTATCTATTTCCTGGCAGCCGCAGTAATACCTTCTACCAGAGTAACCTTCGGCATATTTGTTTGTTAAAATAGAACCTTGAGCCTGCATCACTGCTAAACTAGTATAGTTTTCTGATGCTATCAGCTCAATCGCATCATTCTGTCTTCGATATTCGGCATCGATAATTGATGCAATTTCGCTATCTTGTAGCAAAAGACTTTTATTCATTTTATTCATTAAAATTAATTATTCATTAAGAAACGTTGATATAGCAAAGCTAAATGAGTGTTGAGCGTTAGGCCCTAAGCGCCAGGGTGAAGCTTACTCAAGAAATCACAGGCAATCTCGATGCCCACATGATCTATAGAATGAGTTAAGTTAGGTAGAGCATGAGATGCCACTGAAACATTCATCTTTTCTAGATAGCGCTTCGCAGCAAATAAATCATCAATACTCAGCACTTCATCATCTTCGCCATGAATTAAACAAACTGGCGTGCTGGTAGTATGTACTTTTTGTGGAGGAACTAATCTACCAGAAAAACCAACGACTGCATAATATGGTTGCTCTTGAGCAACAAGACTCATATATAAAGACATGATGGTGCCCTGAGAAAAGCCCAGCAGAATAGTATCCTTATTCTCAATACCAAGCTCCTTCTGATGCTGTTTAATAATAGCATTTACCTTCTGATTAGCATTCTCTAACCCGCGCAAGATTGCTTCATACCCCCTATCTTGCAAACTAAACCACTGCCTACCATATGGGGCCATGTCGTATTCTTCAATGCCATTCAAAGAAATAAAATAATGATGTGGCAGAGACATGATTGGGGCTAAGGCTATTAGGTCATTAGCATCAGACCCAATGCCATGCATCATGATAACTAATTTTTGAGGCTTATCGCATACAAAGCGCGCACAATCTTGGTGAGTAATACTAGGTTGCATAAGTATATAAAAGCAATAAATTATAGAAGCGCATCCGCATTTTAATATAGTAACTAATATCTTTTAAACGCAAAAGATATAAATATCAAATACTCTCACAACTAGGGTGTGTTAATACTAAGTAATCATCTTGTCGATAAGTACAATATGGATAACAGCAGCAAACATGAGATTTGGCGCTTTAAACTGCGAGAAGATGTACTGAAACGCCTTGAACATTTAAAAAACGTTTAATGTCATTAGACCTCTTGCATAACGGGACCGTTGTAAGATGAGATTTTAGAAAATTTTGTATTTTGTAGTTAAAATTTTTGTTTGAGTGATTTTATAAGGATTTTGCTATTAAAAACTGCATAGTTTTTTAGTCAAATCAGAAAT
>NZ_JACVVM010000090.1 GCF_016751895.1 Candidatus Sarmatiella mevalonica
GCCTACGACTCTTTTATCCCAGATTTTTTCTAGCTTCTTTATTATTATTTCAAACTTTTCTAGCTCCATGCCAAATAATCTTAAAAAAACTCTTGGATGTTTAGCAATTTTACTGTATCTTGTCATTGCGTGTAGTCTCTTGTTGGTTAAAAATCAAGTTCTATACACGCTTTATAAAAAATATCAATCCCTCCCTGTAAGTAATTTCCAATTCTATATACTTACGCAAGAGGTCTATTGCAGAGCTAAAGAATTTTCATATTTTATCTCATAGATATCGCAATAAGCGTAGGGGTTATAATCTAAAGTTTAATATTGTTGCTGGAATTGTTAATTTCAAAAATGATTTCGTTAATAAATTACTTGCCGCTTGATGCTAAAATAATCACGAACAACCTTCTTCACCCCTCGCATTGGCTAATTGTTAATTAAATACTTACGCAAGAGGTCTATTGCGTGTAGTCTCTTGTTGGTTAAAAATCAAGTTCTATACACGCTTTATAAAAAATATCAATCCCTCCCTGTAAGTAATTTCCAATTCTATATACTTACGCAAGAGGTCTACTGCTTTTAGGAAAAAGATTATACTAGCATCGAACAGTTGCGACAAGATGTTGATAGCTGGTTGATACAATATAACTATCACAGGTCTCATTCAGGTAAATATCGTTACGGCAAAACTCCTATGCATACTTTCATGGACTCAAAGCACATTGCGCTTGAAAAATCTAATGAGTCTATGTATAACAACAACACATCTGATAGTCTTAACTTATCTGACTATCACTTGTAAAAAAATACTGTCCGTCAGATGAAGTTTCAATTGGTATACAATAGGTCTGCTCACTAGGTCTATGGACACGGACCTGTTCACTTGCTAGGTTATGAATATATTACTGCAAACCCTCGAATCGTCTATTCCGAACATTAAGCTCTGCCGGGCCTTTTGTAGCCGTCGGTTACCGTCTTTTCCCATAGAGGTTCTACTTCTTTTAAGATTTTATCTAATTCTTCTACTTTTATTCCGAATAATCTTAAAAAACTCTGGGATGCTTGACTACTTTTTTTATATGATATCGACATACGGAAGTCCTTTTTGTTTATACGATTGTTATTATCCCTTCCGTATACCTCTCCTTTTTTCAAATTTTCAAGCTAATTTTCAAGTTTTTTGCTTTTTAAATTTCTGCACTACCTACTTACGCAGCAGATTTATTGAAGAAACCGCTCAAAATTTTAGCTTATACTTGAATACTCAAAACTTCCCTCTGCAAACTTCTTAACTTTAGTGCGCTCTTAAAAGATTAGATCTATAGATGATCGAAAAAAAGGGGGTACTTGACACATTGAGAGTAATTTAATAGAATTGCAGTAGGGTCATTGCCTCATTTCGCATTGCGTTGTAAAAGAAGTTAATGTGATGCATGGCTTTGCTTAAGGAAAAACTAGGTTTTGCCAGGATAGATTATGTTTTGCTCTTGGTATGGGAGCGTTAAAGGTGTTGAGCCCTTTTTCTCCTCTCCTTTTGTACTTGTGCGTTGATTGAGTTTTTCGCGCATAGTACGAGATTCAGTTTTTAAGTTATTTTTTTGATTATCAATAGGTTTGTTAGGGTGAGTACTCCAAAAAAAAATAAAAAGTATGGTCCGCGATATCGTAAAAGTCGCAGATTAGGCGTGATGATTTGGGGCGAGAGCCATGATGCTTACGCAACACGCAATTATCCACCTGGTCAACATGGTAAAAAAGGCGTGTCTATGCCAGTAGGTTCTGATTATGCCGTGCATCTTAGAGCTAAACAGAGGCTAAAAGCGCATTATGGTAGAGTCACCGAGAAACAGTTTAAAAATACTTTTGCTCGTAGTACTAGAATGAAGGGTAATGTGGCCGAAAACTTTGTGGGCTTGTTGGAAAGAAGGCTGGATATGGTGGTGTACCGTCTCTCTCTTGCTCCTACTATCTTTGCAGCAAGGCAGCTCGTTTCTCATGGGCATGTACGCGTTAATGGTAAAAAGGTGGATATAGGTAGCGCTTTTGTGAGCGTTGGAGATGTTATTACTTTGTCGCAAAACATCAAGCAGCTTGGGCTTGTTGCTACTTCTGTTTCGGCTAGATCGCAATTAGTACCAGGATACTTGAGCTTTGATGTAACAAATTGTACTGGTAAGTTTGAAAGGGTGCCAAATATATCAGATGTACCTTACTCTTTTCAACCAGATGTGCACTTAATAGTGGAGTTTTATTCTAGATCTGTTGGTTAGAAGTTTGACGACGAGTATAGGAGTTTCTTGCTCTTATTCTCATTTTTTGTGTTTATATCTTACTTGCTATATTTCTCATCTATTGCATTCTTTTGAAGATGTATCTTTTTTAAGATAGCTTTTTGTTTGACGCTTGTTATTCGCGCTTCTTTGAGGAGATAAATCTCTTTTCAAACGCACGCTAGGTCAAAGAATCAATGCGAGGAAGCGAATGCGACGCAAAACTGCGGGTGTACATCCAGTTAAATGAGGGTTTCGAATCGACAGCGACGGTGCGGTCGGCGTGGAGTTCGAAAGAGGTCTGATGATGAAGAATATGTAATACTTTGGCGGAGTAGCTCAGCTGGTTAGAGCAACGGAATCATAATCCGTGTGTCGGGGGTTCAAGTCCCTCCTTCGCTACCACATGTTACCTTTCTTGACCCTCTTGTATCTTTTTTAAGTCTTTTCTCGTCTATCAACGCTCTGTCCTTTGTGCTCCTATAGCGCATGCCACGTTCTATTCTTTATAGTAAAGTAAGTTGAATTAGCATAATTGAAAAAACTGGATTATTGTTTTATATACAGTAGACCTCTTGCATAACCTATTCCGTGGGGTAATTTTGTTGTCAAAACTCCTTTGCGCTCCTCATATACTAGAGTATGCTGCGGTACTCAACATCATTTTTCCTAACAATTCCTCTTTCATTTTTAGGTTATGCAAGAGGTCTAGTAAATCACCTTGCATTAAGTGAGATAAAGAAATGCTGTAAGGCATCATACAAATGGGTAAATTCAGTAATTCTATCTTTAATAGAGCTGTTGCGTAAGTAAGAAAGTAAGTTATGAACTTAAAAAAACACAGAGTATGTTAGGTGTGGAGCTGATGTGTTTTATATCACTAATGCTTTATTATAAAATCCATTTTTGAAATTAATAATTCCAGCTATAATATTAAACTTTAAGTTATACGCTCCGTTTTTCCGAATTCCCAATTAATTCTGTCCATTGCCAAAACACAACTTATGATTCCGAATAAACCGATGATTAACTTAGCAATCGAAATAAAATTTATAGTAAAGCTTTTCAATAAACGATAAATTCTATGAGTTTTAGATTTATCCTTTGCGGGACCAGGAAGAGATAGCGCAAGCTCTTTTTGGTGAATACCAACACCCGTAATAATACTCAAGATTGCCGCAACAAAAGATTTTACTCTTGATTTATTTCCGGCTATATGAGATGATAGCGCTTGAAGGCTTGAAGTAGTATATTATGCATTTTTGTCACAAAA
>NZ_JACVVM010000091.1 GCF_016751895.1 Candidatus Sarmatiella mevalonica
AGGTAAAAGCGCACTTTCAATCTTGCGCTTCCACGCAAAATAAGCAGAATAAAGCAAGAAGCCTGATACTTCGTTCATGTTGATCCAGTTCGTTTTTGATGACTTTTTCATATGAATACTCGCAGGTTATTGCTTGATGCATATTGTGGGTTGATAGTAGACCTGCTGCGTAAGTAGGTAGATAAGGAATTTTGAAAAGCAAAAAGCTTGAAAATTTGGAAAAAAGACAGGTATACGGAAGGCATAATAAACAATTGTATAAATAAAAAAGGACTTCCGTATGTCGATATCATATAAAAAAGTAGTCAAACATCCAAGAGTTTTTTTAAGATTATTCGAAATAAAAGTAGAAGAATTCGATAAAATCTTAGTATTTCAATTGCCCCTTAATGCTTTGCTTTTTTTACTTACGCAGCAGGTCTAATCAATATCGCTGCACAACCAATAGACAACACGGCAAAGGGTATATCATATTAACTGTGTAAGTTGATTACGGGAGAAAGGGCTTTAATTGACAGCGAATAGGCTATAATATAGCCAGTTCGAAGCTGGCCAATTAGAGAGCTCTTAATTTGATAGTTAATTGATTTGTAGTAGTCGTATGTAAGATCAAATCTTGACTTGTATAGTTTTGGAAGTAGAATTTTGCGCAGAACTTTGCTACAATGGACCTTATACACTTGATTATTAGTATAAAACGTGTTACAATTTTCTATGCTATATATGTAAGATTTAAGATAAAATACAATAGGTAAGAAAATGAGTGGTATAAATTGCGAGCCGGACGTGCGCACGTTTTTACGTAATAGTGCTAGAAAAAAAAGCGTAAATAATGTTTTAGGTTCATTTGCTGATGTGAATGGCCATAGAATTGCCCAAGATCAAACGCAAATAAGAGATAATCAGCGTAATATCAGTTTGTTGGAAGATCAAAGCGCTCAATTGCAACAAAGTATGGAGTTGATGACTAATATACAAGATTGCTTATCATCGATGCAGACCCATATCTTGAGTAGCCCAACGACGCCACTTGCCGATAAGTTGTCCGCACTTTCTAACACAACGAAGAGTACGCTAGAGATATTGTTGCGCGAAAATGATGGCGTGTGTATTTTAGGAAATGGCGCTAATAGATCTGAGGTGTGCGCTGGAAAAGATTTGCCTCATAACAACGTTTTTAACACTATAAGAGATGGGAAGTGGACCGGTGAATTTACTCTTAGAGCCTTTGACAGTCATGTTCCACTAAAGGAATCTCCCACGCCCACTACGCATGATGAATTTGCAAAGATAATAGTCGGGATATATCATGTTATAAAACATGTAACGGAGCTGCAGGATGCTGCCAAGTCAGGAGGGGCGCCTCTTTCCAATGAGCAGCTACAGAACTGTTCGGATTGTATATTGCGCTTTTTGTCCGCTGCGCAGAAAAATATCGTGCAGGTTCAAACGCACTCTGGTGCTTTCTTGCAGGCAAAGACAGAGTTTTTAGCTGATCTCCGTAGGGAAAATGATAGATTGTCAGAGAGTTATGCAGAATACGCAGATAGAAAATCTCTTGATGATACAGAACAAATGATGAATGCCTATCACCATCTGCAAATACTTAGCCAATTAACACAAATGTGTAACAAGACATATGAGATTCTATTACAAACTCTTCGTGCATGATATAGATTAAGATTGTCCTAGACCAATCACATAAAAACCTTGTGTAAAGGCAAAGGGAAGGGTGTTGTTGGTCTAAGAAAGTGATTATGTCGAGGAATACGCAGGATCTTAAGCTTTGGTTTGATTATTTTTTGTTGTAGATTCATTAGACCTCTTGCATAACCTAAAAATGAAGGAGGAATTTTTAGGAAAAATGATGTTGAGCGCCGCAGCATACTCTAGTATATGAGGAGCGCAAAGGAGTTTTGACGACAAAATTACCCCTCGGAATAGCTTATGCAAGAGGTTTACTATAGCACCAGAATTATAGTAAATTAAGTTGAGGTCTGCAAGACAAAGAACTGATTTAAAGCATCATAAAGTTTATCAAAAGCAGAGACTCTGCCTTTAATCCAACATTTCATATTTGCCCAGAATTTTTCTATAAAATTTAAGTCTGGAGACCATAGTACCTTACAATTTATGTAACAATTGAGGAAAATAGACATTGAAATCAATAGTAGAGTCATATCCAAAATCCTTTTAATATCTGTTGAGCCTTACATCTAGCCTGTTTAGGCAGTTTCTTATATGATCTAACCCATATGTAAAAATGATACTATAGTAAATTAAGTTGAAATTTGAGTATATAATGCGATAAAGTAATGAATTATGTAAATAAAGACAATAGCTGCAATAGAGCTGCATTGAAATTCGAGATATCACCAAATACAGTAAGGAATTGAGGCCTGGCTAGAGAAATTTTTAATCAAAGAACTAAAAGCTAGTCAAATAGTAGTTAAAGAGTTGATAGAATCCGTCGGGTGTAGGATTATTTTTTTTGCCCTCATATTCTTCGGACTTAAATCTTATAGAAAAATTCTGAGCAAATATGAAACGTTGGATTAAAGGCAGAGTCTCTGCTTTTGATAAACTTTATGATACTTTAAATCAGTTCTTTGTCTTGCAGACCTCAACTCAATTTATTATAATTGTTTTGGATTAGTTTTTTTAGTCCTAATTCTGATGGGATTCAGTCGGTTTTGAATTGGACCGTTTTTTATAATTATTGCTGATGCAATAGCGCAAACGGCAACCAACTTCATAAACTGATCTGACTGATAAATGTGGCTTTTTTCAATATTGAATCCGCCGCTGTTTAAATGTTTAAATAACCTTTCGATAGCCCACCTATGTCTATATTTCTCAAAAGCTTTTTGCTCTAATTCTTCGCAAGAAGCTAAAATCATTAAATTGCCCGATTCATTTTTGGATGCGTAAATAATCACCTTGCGCTCCCACAAAATTCCTTCGGAATACTCATATCCTAAAGGTTTTAAATTTGCAAAAGCTTTCGCTCTTCCTCTCTTCTCTAGTGAAGCGCGTCCAGCCTGTATTAACCTAAGATGCATGTTACAACGGAGCGGGATAATAAAATTAATTTTCTTTTAAAAAATCTAGGCAATCTTTATTCATAAATTCTCTATCGGCAAGTAAGCGCTCGATGTTAATATCGGGAAAATAGGTCAAAAATTTTTGTAAAAATTCTTTCATCGACCCCGTCGAACAAGTGCCGCAATGGGGCAAAAATTCCCACATAATGGGACCGTTGTAAGATGAGATTTTAGAAAATTTTGTATTTTGTAGTTAAAATTTTTGTTTGAGTGATTTTATAAGGATTTTGCTATTAAAAACTGCATAGTTTTTTAGTCAAATCAGAAATTAATCTCATTTTTAGCTGTTTTAGTTTTGTTATAAGTCTAAATAGATGTATTTTTACCTGTTTTATGCAGCAAGGACGGTTAAACGCTTTAAATTAAAACAGATTGCATTCATAAATTCAGCAAATTGATTTTTTGCTATTCCTACATATCGCAGTCG
>NZ_JACVVM010000092.1 GCF_016751895.1 Candidatus Sarmatiella mevalonica
ATAAACGTCTGGCATCCCTAGGGGGCGGCCTGCCTTGTTTCCCCCTTCTTTTGTAAATTATCTTTTCGACTACGGCCCATTCTTCATCTGTTAAATCACTCGTATAGCTCGTTGACATCTCATATCCTCCCTTTGATGCCAATCATAACGATGTCCCTCCAATACTTCAACCTTTTGCGTGACTGGTTCTTACTTTTTTAAGAAAAATATTAATGCAATCAAAATTCATCGAAATTTTTGATTTTTTCCTCAGATCTATTATGTCTAACAATCATTTAAATTCAAAGCTTAAGCAACTATGTGTCCGGTACTAAGACCTATCCCTTAGGTTATGCAAGAGGTCTATTAAATCTTTTAGCCGCTTTCTTTATGCTTTCTTTACCATCACGGCTCTCTCTACGGATTGCCTCCGTTGTTCTGGCATTCGTGTGTAATATTTGTCCCATAAGATTTTTCTCCATAAATTATTCTCTTCATAATATATGCCATTATTCTCTGGGATCAAACACTCGCAACAGTCCCATTATGCAGCAGGTCTATTCACTCTCTAATGCGTCTTGTCCTTGAAGTAGTTATAGCTCGTTATTATATAAAATAGTGTAGGTATATCTTTGATGTCTGTTTTAGATAAGGAAGTATCAAGCGCGTTAGGCTTGGAGCGCAAGATGTAGTTGCTCTTTGTAGTTTCTTGTCTAATCTTAGTGTTTACCACAGTTTTTTCATCTTCATACGTAGTATCATTTTATTTATTATATACGTATGCAGAAGTAATACATTCGTCATAATAACAAGTGACGCACAAAGAAAATCAAATGAAACTAAATTAAGAGGTAAGGTATGTCATATATTATAGGTATCGATTTAGGCACAACTAACTCATGTGTCGCAATCATGGAAAATGGAAAGCCAAAAGTAATAGACAATGCAGAAGGATTAAGAACCACACCTTCTATTGTTGCGTTTGCTTCAAATGAAATATTAGTGGGCGACCCTGCTAAACGCCAGGCCGTAACTAACCCTAAGAATACTTTGTATGCTATTAAGAGGTTGATAGGGCGTAGATTTGATGATCCGATGGTAAAGAAGGATCAAGACCTCGTGCCATATAGCATAGTAAAAGCCGATAATGGTGATGCGTGGGTAGAAGTGCAGGGCAAAAGATATTCGCCAAGCCAAGTGAGCGCCTATACTTTGCAAAAAATGAAAGATGCTGCTGAGAGTTATTTGGGGCAAAAGGTTACGCAAGCCATTATAACTGTGCCGGCTTATTTTAATGATGCGCAGCGTCAGGCCACTAAAGATGCTGGACGTATCGCTGGTTTAGAAGTACTGAGAATTATTAACGAACCAACTGCCGCAGCTCTAGCTTATGGCTTAAATAGTGACGGGCATAAAAAAATTGCAGTTTATGATCTTGGCGGTGGTACCTTTGACGTTTCTATTCTAGAAATGGGTGATGGTGTATTTGAGGTGAAAGCAACTAATGGCGATACTTTTCTTGGAGGGGAAGATTTTGATACCAGAATTCTAGACTATTTAATTAGCGAGTTTAAGAAAAGCGCTGGCGTGGATCTTAAAAATGACCCACTAGCATTACAACGTTTGAAAGAAGCCGCAGAGAAGGCTAAGAAGGAACTGTCTTCTACTCAATCTACAGATATAAATTTACCTTATATCACGGCTGATACAAGCGGTCCTAAGCACCTAAACATCACACTATCTAGAGCTAAACTCGAAAACTTGGTTGACGATTTGATAGAAAAAACTATCGAACCTTGTAAAAAAGCCTTAGATGATGCTGGCTTGAAAGTATCTGAAATTGATGAAGTTGTGCTTGTTGGTGGCATGACTAGAATGCCTAAAGTGGTAGAAGCGGTAGAAAAATTTTTTGGTAGAAAACCTCACCAAGGCGTCAACCCAGATGAGGTAGTTGCTTTAGGTGCTGCGGTGCAGGGTGGTGTATTGAAGGGTGATGTAAGAGACATCTTGTTACTAGACGTGACCCCACTTTCATTAGGTATCGAAACTTTGGGTGGAGTATTTACTAAACTTATAGAACGCAACACAACCATCCCAACAAAGAAATCTCAGGTTTTCTCGACAGCAGAGGATAATCAGCACGCGGTAACAGTGCGTGTATTTCAGGGCGAGAGACATATGGCGGCAGATAATAAGCTATTAGGGCAATTTAACCTAGAAGGTATTCCGCCGTCTCCTAGAGGTATGCCACAAATTGAAGTAACGTTTGATATAGATGCAAACGGCATAGTGCATGTTTCTGCTAGAGAGAAGGTGAGTGGCAAAGAACAGAAAGTGACAATCACCACATCTGGCGGATTGAAAGAAGAAGAAATCCAAAGAATGGTGAGAGAGGCAGAGCAGAATGCCGCATCTGATAAGCAAAAACGCGATTTAATTGAAGCGCGCAATAAGGCTGATGGATTAATATATTCCACGGAGAAAAGTTTGCGTGAGTATGGCGACAAGCTTTCTGCCGGCGACAAACAGAAGATTGAAGAGAGTTTAGATGCATTAAAATCATCCTTGGCAGAGGAAGATGTAAAGAAAATCGAAGATGCTATGGCTGAACTGAGCGAAGCTACGCTTAAGATAGGAGAAGCTATATATCAACACCAGAATGGGCAACAGCAAGCTCCAAATGGTGACGCGGGCGGGACAAGTGGTGCTGGCACGTCTGAAGAAAAAGTGGTGGATGCTGAGTATAAGAGTGAGTAGTTGATGTAAAAAACCTCTCCCGCGCTACTCTACTGAATGGCAGAGCATAGGATGCGCGCCTATGCTCGAATCCTCACTTCGCGTATGTTGTATTAGTTTGAATTTGATCTGACATTGCGCTATAAAAGCAGGAGATTAGCGACTGTAGCGCGAAACCCGTTATAGCGTGTAGCGACAGAGCTAATCTTCGTTTAACACAGTAAACAATGGAGATTGAAATGGGTAATTTACAACAAAAAATAATTAAGCCTAAATTAGGATTGTTAGATTTAACAAAACATCTGGGTAATGTATCATCGGGTATTCCTATAGTAATTTAGGTTAGACCTCTTGCGTAAGTATTTAATTAACAATTAGCCAATGCGAGGGGTGAAGAAGGTTGTTCGTGATTATTTTAGCATCAAGCGACAAGCAATTTATTAACGAAATCATTTTTGAAATTAACAATTCCAGCAACAATAGACCTCTTTCCTAACTCTACTCCTGATGGCAACTGTGGCGACGCTGTCGATGCGCAAGTCCTCACGTACTTCATGGGACCGTTGCGAGATGAGGTAATTTTTGTTATAATAAATCTCAAAAGAACGAGGTTTTCAAATGTCTTCAGCGCATCAAATTACAATGGTAAGTTTAAATCAATTAGTTAGTCCAAAGCATCAATATCGCAAATTTAAAGACTTATTTGATTTTGAGGTGG
>NZ_JACVVM010000093.1 GCF_016751895.1 Candidatus Sarmatiella mevalonica
CATGCCAAATAATCTTAAAAAACTCTTGGATGTTTAGCAATTTTACTGTATCTTATCATTGTGTATAGTCTCTTGTTGGTTAAAAATCAAGTTCTATACACGCTTTATAAAAAATATCAACCCCTCCCTGTAAGTAATTTCCAATTCTATATACTTACGCAAGAGGTCTATTCAAAGACTCTAACACTAAGATCAATCCTGATATAAAAGTCATTACTGATACGAGATACCAAATCATACAAAAGCTCCATAGCAAATCCGAATTACCAAAAAAGAAAACAAGGAATAACCCACTAACGAAAGAAGCTAAAAAGAAAAATCATGAAATCGCAAGTCAAAGAGTAGCCAATGAAAATGTTATTGGAATGATTAAACGATTTAAAATTGATTTAAAATCATATCTGACAAATACCGCAACAGACGAAAAAGATTCGGCCTAAGGTTCAATATAACAATTTTCTTGTAATTATTACATCCTTAAAAGCCTAATTTTGTTCATAGCGCTTTTTTTCTGAAAGGATTACAAACAAAGTGGAAGGAATAATAATTAAACTACCATAAAAAGTGCTAAGGCTAGGCAGCTCATGCCAGATACAAAAACTAAAAGCGCTTGAAACAATCAACTCAAAATATCTATATGGCGCAAGAGCAGTAGCATCAGTCATAGAAAAAGCCTTGAGCAAGAAAAAGAGTATAGCGTTTGCGCTAAAGCCCAATACAAATAGCAATACTACCTGTTGAGTGCTCGGTTCTTTCCAAAAGTATAATGCAATAGGGAGGGATAAGATAGTTGTGACTATATCAGAATATAGTAACATGCTAAGCATAGATTCCTTGATTACAAAAATTTTGTTGATAATATCTAAAGAAGCGAACGCAATAGAGGCTACAACAAAAATTGCTGCGTTAAAACTAAAATCATTACTATTAGGATTGAGAGTAATAACCACTCCTACTAACCCTACTATTGTAGCAACCCATCTTTGCCATATCACTTTTTCTGTTAAAAAAAACTTTGCTAAGATGAGAGTAAACAGAGGAACAGAAAAACTCACAACTGTTGCGGTGGTTAATGGTACTAAATTCACTCCGTAAATCCATAAACCTATACCAAAAAACAACAACACGCCTCTAATAATGTGTATGCATACATGAGATGTACGCGCAGCTTCTAAGCCCGAGTGTAATATAAAAGGTATGAGCGTTACTGTACTGAAAAAAAATCTTAAAAATGCCACTTGTCCGCTATGCAAATTATTTCCAACATATTTAGAAATAACATCATTTAAATTGCTGCTAATTAAACTTAACAAGAACCAGAGTACGCCGATAATATATGATTGGAGTTTAGTATTCATAGTTTATTTATTGCCCCTTTGGCCACATTATATTGAAGTTTAAGTTTAATAATAATTTAATTATAATTAATTTATGTTTATTCAAAAATGAGTGAGTTAAATTGCATATACCGCTCCATTATGTATTATGATTAAAAGAAATATACACACTTAACGCTTAGTACACAATCATATGATTATTTGCAAATTAATTCAAGTCGCGTTGCTGCTCACCACCATAAAAGCCTCATGCAGCGCGCAGGGCATTACAAAGCAAGACGCCGCACTGCCTATAAAAAAGACGACGCAGGCTCAAAAGAGCGAGTTAAGTAGGAAGGATGGGTTTTACGAACTAAACTCCTCTCGTTTAGATTTGTTACCGGATGTTAATTTGACGCAGGAACCTACCTTGTCTGAGCCAGAGTATGTTAACAAACAGATTAGCGCGAAGCAAAACCAAGAAAAAAACAACAAGGAGCTGGAGTGTGATGCATATAAAGATTTAGGTCTTTTATTTACTACTAGATTATACACCGCTTTATTTAAAAACAATTTGGTATTATCGCTTCCATCCATGGATGCTGCGCGAATGAATATAAACAAATTTGCGACCACTGGTTATGGCATAGAAACTAGTACTTGTATTTTATTTAATAAATATTTAGGTATGGAAGTTGGAGTGAGTTTCGCTCTATCCTCTATTAACAAAGATTTGATAAACAAGATTATCTTTCAAGAAACATCTAAAGAGAAGAGTATGAATTTTTATATGATACCCTTTTATGATACCTTGAAGGTTTATCCTTTTGGACAAAACTCATTCAAACCTTATGTTGGATTTGGTGTTTATGGTGCCTATTTAAGCGCAACAAATAAATATGTAAGAATGAGTGGTGCTTTTGGTTGGGTTGCTCAGGTAGGTATTGATTATAAGATTAACAAATTTAATTTTAATTTAGATGTAAAGCGTTATCAAATGAACGCTAAAGTGCAGTACACAAATTTTGAAAATAAAATCACCGCAAAGTCCAACCTAAACCCCGTAACTATAGCTTTGGGTTTAGCGTTTAGCTTATAAAAAGGTATATGATAATTTTTAGTTGACTATTTTATAATTTATGTTATAAATAATTGAATTATTCAATTTATTTTAGAAAGAAAGTTATAAGGTATAGTAATTTGCCATCTTAAATCTTGGCTATATAGATTTGTTGATATTTTCTTCTGAAGATGCTAGCGCCTTCTATGCTGCTTCAACTTAAAAGTTATATAAGCCATTAGTGGTCAGATAGTTTAGGTTATGATTATAGCGGAAAACTAAAAGCTAATCATTATACTAAAACGTTGATCAAGATCTATAACAAAGCATACACCTCAGCTTTCTGGAAATATCTGCGCTATGGTAGCAAAATAACAGAACCATATTATGTATTCAAGTCTGCAAATGGCATTGAAAATGATATGAAATTTTATATTTGGCGCACCAAAGAAGATCATAAGGTGAGGCCAACTCATGCCGCAAATAATGGGAAGGTTTTTTCTTATAACAAACCTCCGCCTACAGGCCATCCAGGGCGGGCGATTAATTGCCGGTGTCATGATGAAGCAATTCATGCTACTTTTGATGGTGATGAAAATTCTGTTTCAAAGTATGATATAGATACCTGGCCCACAGTGCCGATTAATGGCAAGTTAATCGAGGGGCTGCCAAGTAAGGCTAAACCTAGATCAAGAGGAGAAAAAAGTCTATATGATATTTATGGCGGTGAGTGGAAGCCTCATACCATAGATCCGCGACATAATCTACATTGGGATTATAAGGGAAGGGATAGGTGCGATGAGTGGATGAACATACCAATTAATGGCAAGGTACCTAAAATAATAGAAAAATCTGTATATAAATCTTTTAAATATAAAGAGGCTAATATGTTAAGAGTAAGATGTTTCGACGATTTTGATAATGGTCCACAAATTTTAATAGCCGGTATGCACGAAGATTATCGGCACACTGCACAGTATTTATCCAAA
>NZ_JACVVM010000094.1 GCF_016751895.1 Candidatus Sarmatiella mevalonica
TTCCTGTTACAAAGGAATTAAGTGGATAGAAGATACGCTAATCAAACATCCTGATTTTGCTTTGCCTGGTCGCAAGGCATTACTTAGAAGCGATATGGAATATGAAGTTATACTAATAGATACAACAGAAACGCCAATAGACCTCTTTCCTAACTCTACTCCTGATGGCAACTGTGGCGACGCTGTCGATGCGCAAGTCCTCACGTACTTCATGTACGCTGCGGCTCTGTGCTTCGGTATACTCCTCGTATTTGCTCTTAATTGAGCGAGTTTCGAAAGAGGTCTATTAAAAACCCAAGTTGTTGTCGATAAGAAGATGAAACAAGTAATATGCACTGCTTTTGCAAATGGTAAGCGGCATGATTTTAGGCTATTTAAAGAGTCGAGAACAAAGATAAATTCTGATATAAAGGTTCATTACTGACACTGGATATCAAGGCATACAAAAGCTGCATAGCAAATCTGAATTACCAAGAAAGAAGACTAAGAAAAACCCGTTAACAAAAGAGGATAAGGAGAAGAATCAAGAGCTTGCCAGTGAAAGAGTGGTTAATGAAAATGTTATCGGCATGATTAAACGATTTAAAATCATATCTGACAAATATAGAAACAGACGAAAAAGGTTTTGCCTCAGATTCAATTTGATTGCAGTTATTTATAACATGGAGCTAGTATAAATGAGTTTCGAAAGAGGTCTAATGAAATCATGGGGCAAATAGCCTGCCACGAACGGTGATTGATATAAGAACATCTTTAAAAGATGCTTTTTAGATCAGACCGATTAAGGGAGCCTCATTTGTTTTAGGTGCCAGCCAATCTTTGCCATTGGTGCGCTCCGCAAGCCTTGAACTCTATGATCTAAAATCCATTCTGATGTGGGAATACCTCAAGCAATTACCGCGCTTTAATGGCGTACATTTGCTATATCGCATGCCTGTGAATTTTAGTGATGGGCCATCTCTGTCACTTGATCCGTATTTTTTAGGTTTGAAATCTACCATTCTCTGATAAATTTTTGGTTCTGTTGCTGGATTAAAATTATATTTTGAAATTTTCAGTTAGACACTTTACAAATTCGTTCTAAATATTGTATGGAATATTTTATCAAATTTGTATTAAAAAATGTTGCCTCTAGATTTAAATTGATAATTATAATACAATTTTTTCAAATTTAAAAATTATCCTTTATAAGGATTTTTAAAATATTATGATAATAAAAAAAATTTTCACTTTTTTACTTTTATTTTTACAGTTAAATTTTGTTGCTTGCCAGAAAAAAGAAAGTAACAATCAAGGAGACCCCTATGATTATATTTTTTATCTTGATGCAAAAACAAATAGAATAGGACCAGAAACTCTTTTTTCTTCGTATACAAATGCATTAGACGACGGGAAGCGCACATCATTCAGCGACAGATTACTTCAAAAGATAGAATTCGTAGGGTTATTCGATCAACTCGAAACTAATCCTAAATTTTCATTGGATGAATTGTCTCAATTCAAGCTACAAATCTCTAAAATTACTGGAAAAGAGGTTGCTGTCTTTGTAGATAACAGGAACAACAAAGAGTTAAATGTAACGCTTCCTCCAAGTTTACAAATGCCTCTTTATATTGCACATAATCATGTGATTTTGGAAAGTAACTCGCATATAGGCGTTTTAACTGTCGGGGTTAACCTTCGTAAAATTAATTTATTTACGACTTTGACACATGATTATGTAAAAAATATCATTCCGACAAAAATTTCTATTAAAAAAAGTATAGTGTGTTCATTCTGTGAATTAATGAAATCTGATATTTATTTGAATGATGCAGATCTTTCTTTCGATAAAAAAAAATTTGACAAAGGATTACTAATTGAAGGACCTTTGTATTTGTATAATTCTAATGTTTTTGCAAGAGAACTATTGCCTCATTCAAAAGCATCTATTAGTTTTTTTGGAAATTCATCTATTGAGTGTCAAAAAAAATCATTAATCAACAATAATATTTCTCTTCAAGCAGAAGATCAGTGTTGTGCATCTGGCCAATCTAGCGCACCCAATAATAGCATTGCAACATTAAAGAACGTAGAATTTAAGCCAAAGTCAATTCTTTATGTTTTAAATCTAGAAAAGGATAAAGGTTATTTTAAAATAGATGGTGATGTTGATTTAACTCATACAATATTAAAGATTCAGCCTACATGTGAACAAATTCCAGAAATTTTTTTAGGAAAGAAAATACCACTCATATTATCAACACATAATATAAAAGGCACCCCTATATTAGAGATTGAACCAGATCATAATAACATAAAAGATAAATATGATATTCAATTTAAAAAAGAAAAAAATAGTGCTTATATTATTATAGTCACAAAATAGTATATAGATTTTGGGCTACGAACAAGCACATTATTACTTGCTAGTTGTTCAGTTCCAACAACACGTAGTTAAGTCTGTAATCAAAATTTAAATTGTTCGCGTTTAAATTCTAACTTGATCTCAGATTTTTTTAATAATTTATAGTAGTAGAGCTTATGTTTTTAATGTTATGCTTTTTGCACATCAGATCAAAGGAGTGATTTTTGTTAATTGAATTAAATAAAGATAGTTTTTGCTTAAAAGCTTCTATTGATGGAAGTGGGCCAGTGGCTATTGTTATTGGTAGTCATAAATATTATCCACGCACTTTGTCATTTTGCTCTTCATCATGAGATTTGAGAGCAGCTGCACCACATCTTCAGTCACAAATTCTTTGAAAGAAACGGCAGGCTGGCGTGGCGGGTTTTTTAGCACAAAGGAGCCAAACCCTTTCTTTTGCACCTTATCAAAGTGGTACACATGTTTGAGCAACTCAGGATCAGCCTTAAAAAGCGCAAACAGTAACCCTTTCTTGTCGTATTTATCGTCTTTAACCAATAGCTTAGCCATGAGACCTCTTGCGTAAGTATTTAATTAACAATTAGCCAATGTGAAGGGTGAAGAAGGTTGTTCGTGATTATTAGACCTCTTTCGAAACTCGCTCCTGATGGCAACTGTGGCGACGCTGTCGATGCGCAAGTCCTCACGTACTTCATGTACGCTGCGGCTCTGTACTTCGTATACTCCTCGCATTTGCTCATCATGAGCGAGTTTCGAAAGAGGTCTATTTTACCATCAAGCGGCAAGTAATTTATTAACGAAATCATTTTTGAAATTAACAATTCCAGCAACAATATTAAACTTTAGATTATAACCCCTACGCTTATTGCGATATCTATGAGATAAAATACGAAAATTCTTTAGCTCTGCAATAATATTCTCAACCTTGATCCGCCTCTTAGATACAATATGGTTGTATTTCTTTTGCCAGTAAGTTAA
>NZ_JACVVM010000095.1 GCF_016751895.1 Candidatus Sarmatiella mevalonica
TTTGCAGGAGATTCAACGCTTTTTAATTCTTTCGCTACCACCTCAAAATCAAATAAGTCTTTAAACTTGCGATATTGATGCTTTGGACTAACTAATTGATTTAAACTTACCATTGTAATTTTATGCGCTGAAGACATTTGAAAACCTCGTTCTTTTGAGATTTATTATAACAAAAATTACCTCATCTCGCAACAGTCCCTATAAGGGTTATTGCTTTCACTTTACTCACTCTTATATTTAATGTCATGCTCTTTTTATACTATCTTAGCTATATGTGTCCGGTACTAAGATAATTGTTATATATTTTATGAATAATTTATATATTACTATCAAAAAAGTAAATATTTTAGTGATATAATAACATTAAAATAGAATTTGCGTATTGACTTTTATATAATAATTATGCAACGATGTAGGCTCCAATGATGGATCATGCAACAAAGATTAATAATATGCAAGTTAACAGTAATCAGCCCCTAATGAACAGTGGCTCTATACCTAAAACGGAAGTTACTCATACTCCGTTAGACCCACAACTCTCACGAATCATGGAAAAAATTAGGAACATACAAAACCTTGATCAGAGAATAAGTCAATCTCAAGAAGAAATACTACATATAAACAATAGCAAAGATCCACAAGATCCATACGATAATACCCATTTGATTGCGATACATGCAACTATCGCTGATACTTATGTAAAGAAGGGAGATCAGGATCAGTATATAAAACACGTAAAAGAAATGGAAAAACTCTTCAGGCAAATATTACAAAACATAGAGATGCGCCAGATGGAATATCCAGTTACACGAATGCTGTATAGCATCCACGAAGTATTCAACATCTTGAATGACAATAAAATAAATGCACGCAATATGCTAGACAGCATCTCCTCAAGAAGTCAAAATACGCAGAATGCACTCTCCGTAATAAACTTGCAGATAGAAGCGCGCCTGGCGGAAGAGAACAATGATTTGATAGGAACGTTAAGATTGCTTGATCAAGCAATGCTAGCATCACAAGATCATGCCGATGATGCAGATGTACTTACTAGCATAGCTAATGTACTGGCAAAAAATCATTTCTATGACGCTGCAAGATTAGGATTGAATCTTGCAAGATCAAAAGCTTACAGTGACGAGGGGCGAACAAGAATATCTCATAATCTAGAGATGCTTGAGTATACTAAAAGAAATACTGAAAGATTCTTAGATTGGGTAGCAAGACAGATCAATAAACAGATAAACCCACAGCCGTATGGCACTACGCATGGTTTGAAATATGATGTGAAGAATGAAATTTTAGAAACTCTTGCAAATCTTGGAATATCTAATGTAAAAAATTTATCACCAGAGCAAGTTATCCGAGTGCTATGCAACCAAAAGATTTATGGCTCTATTCCGCCGGAAGTATGCCCTGAACTAGCGCACGTATTGGCGGGTTACTCTGAATATAATGCTGCGATAGATAATACTCTATCTCAGCGTTACAAAGAGGAAATACGGTATGTACAAGCATGGGTTGAGCAACACGCAGAAGATTTGTCAATAACCGGCTGGGGACCCCAAGCAGTTTACAAAAACGGAGCACCAGTGTTTCCCAAATGCAGTAACACTCAGGATGGGAATGTGATTCCGCAGAATCAAGGGCAATTTTTGCACATGAACCAGCAACCTTCGAATGTGATTCCACAGCAGCCGTTCAAGCAGTTCCAGGCCCCAAGCCAACAGTACAAAAACCAGCAGTTCCAGCAGCAGGATGGGAATGTGATTCCGCAGAGTTCACTTCGGTTTCAGATGAACCAGCGATCGCTTCAGTTTCCGCCCAAAAAGTAAATGTGCTTCTTGAAACCTGAGTCCTTTGCATAACTCACGCAAACAAAAGGACATGATGGCCATTTAAGCACGCGCATATGAATGGCGTAATCCCAAGCGCGCACAAAGTGACGCTGGGGGTGCTTTATCTAAGCCTTTACGATGCGCATAACTGTAAAATTACCTCTCTGAGGGAGTAAGGTGCTAGGGATATCAAATGACATGGCGGAATCTCTAGCATCAAAAATCCTCATTCTCTCATTTAAAACAGAACTCTTGGCAAGATATAGAGTTGAAAAAGCTGATCAATTGAGCAAGCGAGAGTTTTTCTTATTTGTTTAGACTGAGCCCATTTTTTTCAATGGGATTTAGATCTGGGGAATAAGGTGGCAAATAAAGCAAGGTATGTCCGGAATCAGTAATAGATTTATGCATTTCTACTCCTTTATGAAAGGTAGCATTATCCATAACTATGACACTATTTTGCGGTAACTTAGGCAGTAGACCTCTTTCCTAACTCTACTCCTGATGGCAACTGTGGCGACGCTGTCGATGCGCAAGTCCTCACGTACTTCATGTACGCTGCGGCTCTGTGCTTCGTATACTCCTCGCATTTGCTCATCATGAGTGAGTTTCGAAAGAGGTCTAATGCCTCTTTATCTAGCTTCTTCCATGGCCTATCTCTTTTGTTGCTCCATCTAAATACTGCTGCTCTTGATATCCCAAATCTTAATGCTACTTCGCTAAATGAAAGCCCCTCCTTTTCCTTTACTTCTAATACCTTCTTACGAAAATCTATTGAATATGTCATGTCATCTTTAATAGACCTCTTGCGTAAGTATTTAATTAACAATTAGCCAATGCGAGGGGTGAAGAAGGTTGTTCGTGATTATTTTAGCATCAAGCAGCAAGTAATTTATTAACGAAATCATTTTTGAAATTAACAGTTCCAGCAACAATATTAAACTTTAGATTATAACCCCTACGCTTATTGCGATATCTATGAGATAAAATACGAAAATTCTTTAGCTCTGCAATAATATTCTCAACCTTGATCCGCCTCTTAGAGACAATATGGTTGTATTTCTTTTGCCAGTAAGTTAAAGGCTTTTTCTTTGTTTTCTTAATAGGAGTTTTAGCATTATTATGTTTTTTCTTTAAGCCCTGATAGCCAGAATCAGCATAAACCCTTGTTCCAATAGGTAAAGAATCATCAGCTTTATGAATTTTAAAATCATGATCCCTGCCTTTATACGATTTCGAAACATTGCGAATTTGTCCAAATGAATTTACCCTTATTTCTGTTTTAAACGTATACTTCCTTTTCTTGCCTGAAAAATATTCTCTCTGTTTTTTGATAGGCTTTTCTATTATTTGCTCAGTAACATCAATTAGCTGGGCCGCCTCTTCGTAACTTAATTCTCGATTCTTCTCAATTGCAACTAGACCAGCCATAAGCGGCTCTA
>NZ_JACVVM010000096.1 GCF_016751895.1 Candidatus Sarmatiella mevalonica
TTAACTTACTGGCAAAAGAAATACAACCATATTGTATCTAAGAGGCGGATCAAGGTTGAGAATATTATTGCAGAGCTAAAGAATTTTCGTATTTTATCTCATAGATATCGCAATAAGCGTAGGGGCTATAATCTAAAGTTTAATATTGTTGCTGGAATTGTTAATTTCAAAAATGATTTCGTTAATAAATTACTTGCTGCTTGATGCTAAAATAATCACGAACAACCTTCTTCACCCCTCGCATTGGCTAATTGTTAATTAAATACTTACGCAAGAGGTCTATTGATCTTGCTTGTTCCTTCGATAGTTTGCAGCAAAATACTTCCCAAACCTTTTTTTCTCTTGTCTTCATCTATAAAAAGCATGCTTATAAAGAGACATTCCTCTAGATAAAAACAGCCCCTGATTCCTGCAACAATATCTCCAGTTTTGTTCTTGATTAGGTAATTCTTTTTAATCTCCATATCGCCTACAAAAGACAATTGTTCTAGATTGAATTTATCAAGTTTGTCTTCTAGGATTTCTATTTCATCTGAAGTTGCTTCGAAAAGTTTGTAGTCGAATTTTAAGGTATCAGTTTGAATTTCGCTTGATGACCCATCTCCTACAAACTCAAACCTTTTTTGGATTTTGCCATTAAGCTCAATATCTTCCAGGAACATTTTTAGAGGCCGCACCCATATCCCGAAGTCACCGTAAAGTGCTTTATAAACTACCATATCTTCAAGGGTTTCGCAGTGACGAGCTGTACCTGTTACCTCATATAAATGACCTTTGTAATGGCGGTATTTTCCTTTTTGGATAGATAAATCTTTTTTCATAAACTCTCAGCAAATCTAATCAGTTTTTTAAGATCCTCAAATAACATCCAGACTTCTTGTTTGAACCAATCAAGCCATTGCACTTCGGATATAGGATATTCAGAAATACGCGCAAGCCCTACATAAGTTTTAAGCTTTGCAAGCAAATAGCTGATACGAAGACCTGTAAAATCTGCTTCGTGGGCACGTATTTCTTTTAAGATAGTTTTTTCACATTCATTAAATACAGCAATCTTCTCTATGAGTATACGACGAACAGGATCACGGTTGATTACATACCCTGCCGCGTGCTTTATTACTTTATTTTCTGATGTCATAGCAATTGAATCACTTATTAAGGCCTCCAAGGTTTGTACAGCCTTTGTAATCTTTGAGTTTGCAAATTTTGTATTATCCGGTTGGTTTTCCAACTGATGTAAGTTTTTGAATCGCAGAGGTAAGGTATAGCCGACACCTCTAGTATTCAAAACAAGCCCCCCTAAACTGGGATGCAATTTTTGAATAATCTGTCTGATTTCTGAGAGTTTACGATGCATGCGGGTCAAATCTGAAATGATAAGACCATACTCTTTTAAAATTTCTATGATCTTATCGTAAGGAAGTGGATTCGGATGACCTTTAAACAGCTCATATAAGATAGAGGCCATGAATGGCTTAATCCTTGACTCTTTAGGAATGCCCTCAATTTCAATGCGCAATACAAAACTATCGGCATCAATCGTGACAATGTTTTGATTATTAGTATCAATCAACGATATAAACTTCATGTCACCTCATAAGAAATGCGCAAAATGCCGTTTTTGTTTTTGATTTTATTAATCCTCATAAGCCCTATCTCACCAATGGAAGATAGATGTGTACCACCACAAGGTACTGGCGGCATATCGCCTATTTGCATAACACGAAAATTCTTATTATCAGGGATACTATAGGGTAGCTTATAAAATTGCTTTTCAAAGCCTAATGGACCAATCTCAAAAACGATAGTTCTATCATTTTCTGCAATTGCTTCATTTATTGCATTCTGTAGAACTCCCACATCTATTGCTTCGTTTCCTTGAAATTCAACATAAGCTTCTCCAGGAAAGGAATGACCTTTTATTGCTTTTAGTTTTGGATTCAGTATTTCTACGATATTACTGAGCAAATGACCTGCAGTATGGTAACGAGCATTTATTAACCTTCTTTTTTGGTCCACAACGCCATACACTTTTTGTGCTGCTAGTAGCTCAATTGCTGTAGGCTCTATATAATGTCTTATTTGATCTCCATGCTGTGCAACGTGGACGACGTTAGCTTTGAGATGATCGTTTCCGATAACGCCATGATCTGAAGGTTGACCACCACCCTGAGGATAAAAAGCTGTTTGACCAAGGATAATAAAGATGCCTTTTTCATCTTTTTCTACTTCTTGAATCAAACCTTCAAAATCAAACTGATATGTATCTTGGAGGTATAGTTTTTTAGTCATATATTTACCATTAATTTGTTGTTACATATCAGTATTATCGCTCCAAAACCAAAGGATAGGTATAACAATAATATCCTAAAATAAGGATATACAAACTTATTTATCTTCATTTTACCCTACAATTATCGTGAAGTTAAATGATTTCTCCGTTTCGAATGCCAATCGCTACTCCGGTTTTCGTTCTCTAAAAAATGAGGGGTCAAAAAACCTCAATCCTCTAAAACCTAGGCAAATCAAGGGTTTGAGGGCATGCGTACCTTCGGGCCGAGTGTTCAATGCAAGCGGAGATGGAGAGGGCAAAACAGAGATTTTGGGGGTAAAATGGCGAAATTGGAGAAAGGGAGGTACGTATGTGGTGCAACGCTAAAACGCCGGAAGGCCCGCAAATACTGGGGTTTCTGGATTGCTTCGCTATGCTCGCAATGACGGTGAGAAAAGTTATTCCTCAAAAATCTGGCGGAGATCAGTTAACCACAACCTAACCAACTCCAAACTGGGGTGGTATAGTCATGTTTTTACTCTCTGAGGCGATTATAGAGGCGTACTGGGAGAGTGTCAAATCAATGATTCTGAAATCTCCAGTGAAGTGTGTGAGGCACAATTGGCACGTCCCTAAAGTTAGTCTATAGTAAATTAATTTGAGGTAGCGTATTTAAAAAAGAAAGATAACGAAGCAAAAAGACTCTGAAAGTCAGAAATTTTCTGCTTAACCCATCGCTTCATATTAGCCCAAAATTTCTCTATTGGGTTAAAATCAGGTGAATAAGGAGGAAGAAAAATTACCTTACAACCAACAGATTCAATGAGATCTTTTGTCTTTTGTGATCTATGAAATGCAGCGTTATCCATTATCACAACTTGCCCAGCTTTTAGCTCTTTGATCAAGAATTGCTCTACCCAGCTTTCGAATAGCTGGGTATTACATGAACCATTAAATACCATAGGAGCTA
>NZ_JACVVM010000097.1 GCF_016751895.1 Candidatus Sarmatiella mevalonica
TACGTTCTGGATCTTAAAAAGTGATAAAATTATCATCCCCAATAATTCGACTCTTGATTTATTCCATCGAAAATGTTTTGATAACATTTGGCGTAAAGTGGTATTGTAGAACATAAACATCCTTAATTAGCGTTAAAAATGTATATGTTTAACTGCTTTTCTACCTTTACGCTACTACTTTTTTACCTAACTGTCCGGTACTAAGCGGTATTAACACTAACTACGCTCCCAACTTTCGTAATAACCTTGTTCTTGCTCATCTATACCTGCTGGGTCTTGGTGCACTATTATTTCCGCCCCAGGAAAGGCTGATTGTATATTACAAGTAATTTGTTCCGCAATAACGTGCGCCTGAGTTAAAGAAAGCTCGCCATCCATTTCTATGTGACACTGTATAAAGGGTTTTTGGCCAGCATATCTTGTTTTGAGTTCGTGCACTCCAAGGGCTTGTGGATGCTGTTTGATCATGTCTACCACCTTATCCCTTTCTTCCGACGAGAATTCTTCGTCTAATAAATTCTTTAATGCTAATTTCGCTAGCTTGAACGCTCCAATGATGATATATACAGATATCAATATTGCGCACGCGGCATCTAAAAACCACGCAAATTGACTAAAGGATACTGAAAATATCACTCCAATATCGGTAGCTCCATCTGCTAGATAATGGAATCTCTCTGTTTTAACTATGTTGGAATTAGTGCGATTTATTACATAACTTTGATAAATTACAAGACAGAGTGTGATTGCGGTACAAAACAACATTTGATAGGCACTGTCTTGATTATACTGCTCTAGTCTTTGATTCAAAAACAATGATTTACAAGCCTGAAACAGGCTAGCAGCACCTGATAAAAAAAAGAAAATAGCTTGCGAAAACACTACCAAGTCTTGAAACTTATTATGGCCGAACCGATGGTTATCGTCGGCAGGACGCATGGAGAGGCGAATAGCAATTAAGTTAATAGTAGAGGATGAGATATCTAAAATAGAATCTGTAAAGGATGCCAATAACGCCGAGGAACTAAGCTTTAGCCATAAATGAAATTTGATTGCTGAAACACTTACAGCCACAACTACTGAAAGATAGGTAACAGAACGAATAAGTTTAGAACTAATTTCTTGATTATAGTATTCATGTTGGCGGTGATTATGATGATGGTGGTGATGGCGATGATATTGGCTACGATTACATTTAGAGAGATCAGAATCTTTTGCGCGTTTGGGCATTTTATAAATAAAATAAATCGAATCAGTAATGGTTTTAACGATTGCAAACACATTAACGATATTAAAGTTGTATCCTAACTTTAATCGTCAGTATTGTCTATGCAACTTCTTCTTGCAACTCTGCTTTGAGCGATAATTGCCATGTCGCTTCTGGACTCAAAATCTTAAACACCTTATGAATCTCATTTTTTGCGTTTCATAACTCATGCCTACTATCTCTTGTAATTAAACGAGTTTTAAGAGATATGTCTAAAAGATGTCTAATACTAATTAATAACATACAATGCAGCAATTTTTCAATAGATTTTTATGCAAATAAGAGCTTGTTTTCAAATATAAACTAAGGTCAAGCCTTTTGCTCCGCAAAGCTACCTATCTACACTGCTTGCAGTGGGTCTATTGAAAACTACGCAAATAACTCGCTTTATTAATCAATAATATCGGGTCATTCTGCTCTACCGCCAAACCATACATCGCTTTCTTCGCCTTCACATAGGCCCAGGCCTTATCACCATAGCTATAGTGCCACCACTCAAATCCATAATTTACCAAATCAGATTTTACTGCGGCATTCAATAATATTAGCCTATTCTCTCTTTGTTCTTTAGTTGTATTTTCGGAAAAAGTTTCTTGCGCTGGGTTATGACCATATATCGTATCAAACATACCCATGTTTAGCATAGTCTTTACGTCTTTATTGATTTTAAAAAGAGTGATATCAATAGCAGCGCCAGTAGCATGAGTAGGGATATTGTCTATAAAAGGCGAAACATGTTTCGTAGTTTCGCGGTATGCGAGTTCAGGATCGGGTATTTTGGATAATATCTCTTTAAACTTTTTATCAAAATATTCCTTTTGCTTCCATAATGGCCTTAACCCTTCGAAATAAGCAATACCTACATTCCGCGGAAGAAATTCTAGCATTTTTACTAATCTTTTATATAGTCCAAGCCTAACCTTGGAAAATCCTTTGTAAGTATTTTGATATCCTGAGTCAATAGTAGATAATGGCTGAATTCTAGGATTATTAATTTCTAGCAAATCAACAACTTCTTCATCTAGTGGATCTATAGCAATAGCACTCACCGCCTCGTCAGCAATAGGTAGGTACAACACATTTTGAGTAATAGTCTCATCAACCTGCCAACCACTCCATGGCTTTGGCGCTTCATGCGCGAGTACTGAGGTAAGAAAAAGAAAATTATTCATAAAAGCAATAAAATATCTGATCATATACTCATTTTTTGCGATCTAGTTTTATAATATTTTCAAGAGGAAGTCTAATACAAAAAGTAATAAAGCACAATAGACCTCTTGTATAACGAGCCTGTTGCAAACTGAGAATATTAAATTTTTATGGAACTATAGTAATTTAGATTGAATTAGGTATTTTAAAGAAATAGCCTCATATAATTGATCAAATTCAGTAATTTGATTTTTAATCCAACATTTCATATTAGCCCAAAATTTCCCTATTGGATTCAGATCTGGTGAATATGGAGGTAAAAAAATGATCCTGCAATTTACTGATTCAATCAATTCTTTTGTCTTCTTAGATTTATAAAAAGAGGCGTTGTCCATCATTACAACTTTGCCAGACTTTAATTCCTTAATTAAAACATTCTCCACCCAGCTTTCATTAGACCTCTTGCATAACCTAAAAATGAAGGAGGAATTTTTAGGAAAAATGATGTTGAGCACCGCAGCATACTCTAGTATATGAGAAGCGCAAAGGAGTTTTGACAACAAAATTACCCCACGGAATAGATTATGCAAGAGGTCTATTATGTCGCGGATCTATGGTATGAGGCTTCCACTCACCGCCATAAATATCATATAGACTTTTTTCTCCTCTTGATCTAGGTTTAGCCTTACTTGGCAGCCCCTCGATTAACTTGCCATTAATCTATTAGCCTTCGTATATAAATAAGTTATTCAGCTCAAACTTACTGCGCATAACTAGCTCTAGTCTTCCTCGAATATGCTCATATCATACTCCCCA
>NZ_JACVVM010000098.1 GCF_016751895.1 Candidatus Sarmatiella mevalonica
CATGCCAAATAATCTTAAAAAAACTCTTGGATGTTTAGCAATTTTACTGTATCTTATCATTGTGTATAGTCTCTTGTTGGTTAAAAATCAAGTTCTATACACGCTTTATAAAAAATATCAACCCCTCCCTGTAAGTAATTTCCAATTCTATATACTTACGCAAGAGGTCTAGTCTTCTTTTTGGGCAATTCAGACTTGCTATGCAGCTTTTGTATGTCTTGATATCCGGTATCAGTAATAGCTTTATAGAAGGATTTATCTTTGTTCTCGACTCTTTGAATAACCTAAAATCATGCCGTTTACCATTTGTAAAAGCAGTGCATATAACTTGCTTGCTTTTCTTATCAACAACAACTTGAGTTTTTAATGCACGCCTCCTTTTTGCCTGAATAATACCGCTTTTGCTTGTTATTCCGATTTTAATCCTTTTCTTATTCTTAACCCTTGTTTTTTAGGACGCTCTATCGGCGTCTCTGTCGCATCTATGAGTACAACTTCATATTCCATATCATGGAGTAAAGCTTTCCTTCCAGGTAATGCAAACTCTTGGCGCTTTACTAACGTATCTTCTATCCACCTGATATTTCTATAACAACTGCTCTCTGATATTCCATAGGAAGAAGCAACATGAAAGTATGCGCGATACTCTCTTAAGTATTGCAAAGCCATTAATAGCCGATCTTCTATCAATAGCGCATTTGGCTTCCCGTCTCTTGCTTTTTTCCGCTTCTTCAAGTATTGCTATCATCTTTTTAAACGTAGATCGCTTCACATCGCTTAACCTTCGAAACTCTCCATCTTTATAATTCTTTATCTTTTCGTATTTCATCTTAACCTCTCTTATAGAGGTTAGTTAATACCTATCCCTTAGGTTATGCAAGAGGTCTAATATTTTATGAAAAGTCTAGTTTCCGAAGAGGTCTATTATTTGACAAGGTTAATAGGCACTCCAAACGTTATTCAAAGGCTATGGATATGATATTTCATTCGTTATACCTTTTATTCAACAAACAAATTCTTTTGTTTATGTTTAGTTAGGAATGCTATAGCAGAAGGGATGGATATTATTGACTGTAGAAATAAATTGTAATAAACTCAATGTAGTTTTGATTAATGATGATACAATGAGATTTGCTGTTATTTTTTTTCTGACATGCGCCGTACACACCCATTGCTACGCCATTACTAAGGAATTTAAGGATTCATTAAAGTGTATAAGATATTTTAGACATTTTGAATCAAAATACAATTTACCGCCAGATTTGTTGCATGCAATTGCATTGCAGGAATCTAGTAAGAACGTTGATGGTGGCGTGCGCACAGTGTGGCCATGGACGGTGAATACTAAGGGTAAGGGTTATTTTTTTCAAACTAAACTGGAAGCTATGCGCTTTGTGCGGCAAGAGTTATTAAGCGGGAATGATGTGATAGACGTAGGTTGTATGCAAATTAACTTACATTACCATCCCAATGCTTTTCGTACTCTGAATCAAGCTTTTGATCCGAGGGCAAATATCGAATATGCGGCAAAATTTTTGCAAGAGAAACACAAGCAGCTTGCCAGTTGGAGTAAGGCCATTGCGCATTATCACTCAGCCAACCCGCATCTTGGAGGAAGGTATGGAGCATCTGTTATTAGGATATGTGAGAACATGGATGCGCATAAAACAAAATTGATACGTCATATCAAATATCCCTCAACTTCTCGGGCGATGTCTAGAAAAGCTGTCGCGAATGTTGCGAGTGACGCAGGCAAAAATCCTTCTCTAGTGGTACTTTCTAAAACGACCAGCAACTTTGCCGCGCAAGCTAAATTACGCGACGGCGACAAAAGCAAAGGGAAAAGCAAAACAATGGCCTTAAACGATGTACGTAGAAGCAAGACTCCTCATCACTCACCTCTCAACAAGGATAGAGCTAAAATTTCTGCAAACGGCAAAGCTCTAACTGCGAATCCTAGACAAAACACAAAGAAAATGGTAAAAAAGGTCAATACGAGTAGTGTCTAATCCAATGTAGATTTTGGGGATTTGGAAATTGTTATAAATTTTGATAAATGTAAAAATAAAAATTTAAGGGGTTATTTGTATGGCTTATAGCACAAAAGTGATGGATCATTACGAAAATCCACGTAACGTAGGATCTTTAGATAAGAATGCTCACAATGTAGGTACCGGCATCGTTGGTGCACCATCATGTGGTGATGTAATGAAATTGCAAATTCAGGTAAGTGAAACTGGCGTTATTGAAGATGTGAAATTTAAAACTTTTGGTTGTGGTTCTGCTATAGCAGCTAGTTCTTTGGCTACTGAGTGGATCTTAGGTATGTCGCTAGACGAGGCTGGTGGAGTAAAAAACGAATCCATCGCGGAACATCTTTCTCTCCCGCCTGTTAAATTGCACTGTTCATTACTCGCCCGCGAAGCAATTCAGGCAGCTATCAGAGACTACCGCGCAAAACGGACGTTGACGCAACAGCGGAAGGAGAAGGTTGAAGTGGCGAGCTAGAGACGCAACCCTCCTCGATTGCATATGCTCTTTGCTGAGCGCCCTCGTTGCTATATAGTAATTTAGATGCTTGGTTATAACTGTTCCCAGCTTCTAAATATTCTATTACTTTTTCTCTTCAATCATTGCTATAGCTTTTTGTCATTTTTCCTTTCATTATAACGAAAAATTATATCTAATTCAATCTAAATTACTATAGTCAAGATTAATTTGGCACGAGCCTAGACAATATAAACTCTGCCATAGCCACGTCCTGGACCCCAATACCTGAAAAATCTGCAATTATGTTTTGATATTTTCAGAGATACCTGATTTTAGTGCTGCGCCTTAGTACCGGGCACATAGTTGCTTAAGCTTTGAATTTAAAGGATTGTTAGACATAATAGATCTGAGGAAAAAATCAAAAATTTCGATGAATTTTGATTGCATTAATATTTTTCTTAAAAAAGTAAGAACCAGTCACGCAAAAGGTTGAAGTATTGGAGGGACATCGTTATGATTGGCATCAAAGGGAGGATATGAGATGTCAACGAGCTATACGAGTGATTTAACAGATGAAGAATGGGCCGTAGTCGAAAAGATAATTTACAAAAGAAGGGGGAAACAAGGCAGGTCGCCCCCTAGGGATGCCAGACGTTTATGGGATGGTATATTTT
>NZ_JACVVM010000099.1 GCF_016751895.1 Candidatus Sarmatiella mevalonica
TAACATCAATTAGCTGGGCCGCCTCTTCGTAACTTAATTCTCGATTCTTCTCAATTGCAACTAGACCAGCCATAAGCGGCTCTAGCTTCTTTATAATCCGGCTCACTCTTGATTCGTCAATGTTAAACATAAAGCCTATCTGCATCATTGTGCTATAAGTGCGAAGGTACATTAGACTTCTTTCGAAACTCGCTCAATTAAGAGCAAATGCGAGGAGTATACAAAGCACAGAGCCGCAGCGTACATGAAGTACGTGAGGACTTGCGCATCGACAGCGTCACCACAGTTGCCATCAGGAGTAGAGTTAGGAAAGAGGTCTATTAAATCTTTTAGCCGCTTTCTCTATGCTCTCTTTACTATCACGGATCTCTCTACGGATTGCCTCCGTTGTTCTGGCATTCGCGTGTAATATTTGTCCCATAAGATTTTTCTCCATAAATTATTCTCTTCATAATATACACCATTATTCTCTGGGATCGAACACCTAGATTGTATAGCGTCAAATTTAGAACGATTTAAAAGAGGCATGATACCAACCAATAGATCTTATATCGAACATGCGCTAAAAAACATATTGCAAAATATAGCGCAGGACTGCAATGACAAAGCGTTAGCTATGCTGGATAAAACCATCATACATATCACTCATCATTTAGATTATAAGATAACGCAACAGGCGCTCTTATCAGATCAAAAGATTGCTAGAGTACAAGAGGCATTTAACCCACAGCATGCCAAAACGATTGGCGTGAAGATGATGCTAGAGTGTATGAGAAATAAGTTGGAAATTCAAAACACCGAAAATGGTATAACCTCTAATAACCTTCAACTAAATGCCTTAGTAGATAGTATATTAGATAAGAACAAAGTCACAAGTAAAGCGATAGAGCAAAGCCTGCATGATGACTTGAACATATTCGCTAATAAAGCCGGCATTAATAGCAAGAAGCGCATCAGGCAAATAGTTGCTGATGTAGTGAAGCTTTATGTAGATTCTGTGCAATATTATCTAAATCTTTACTTCAGTCAAGAAACACAAGAAAATGATGTGCGGAATATTAGAATTGATGAGATAGTAAATTTAGATAGCATCTAGGTTAATAATATTTATATTATAATAAATATTATTGGATTGCGCGCGATTAGTTGCTGGCATAAAATGAAAGGGTAAAAAGCAGCAAAGATTGAGCATAGCAAATGATTTATATCATAGCTGGAGAGCATTCCGGTGATTTTATAGGTAGCCGTATTATAAGTAATATGCAAGATCAGCAGTTTTACGGTGTTGGTGGTGAGTTGATGCGCAAACATCATTTCACTCCGCTGTTTGATATTAAGCAAATTAATTTAATAGGCTTTCTAGAAATATTGCCAAGTCTACTGCGCATAATAAAGCTGCAAAAATTAGTGGTGCGGGATATCCTTGTTAAGCAACCCTCGCTACTAATAACCATAGACTCTCCTGGTTTTACCTATCCTATAGCCAAGCGCATCAAAGCTCTCGCCCCACACATCAAGCTCTTGCACATTGTAGCCCCCTCGGTATGGGCTTATAAGCCAAAAAGAGCTATTAAATATGCAAAGATATATCATCATTTACTTGCCCTCTTGCCCTTTGAACCGGCCTTGTTTACTAAACATGGTTTAGCAACTTCTTTTGTGGGGTATATAGGGTTAGAGCAGTATATGGATTGCAAGATGCGCAATGACGATGATGTAGTCACCACTAACCAAGCCATCGCGCCAACTAGCACAACCCAGATTTGTTTAACTTGCGGTAGTAGAAGGAGGGAGATTGCTACTTTAGCTCCAATCTTTATCAATAGTCTTAATATATTAGCCAAAAATGGCGCATCGCTGCGCGCACTATTTGTTATAGTTAAGGCTGAAGATCAAGATCAAATCCTAGCTATTCTAAACTCTCATCTATTATTATTTTCTTATCATTTCTGCTATATGCACCAGCAGGTAGTGGAGCAAAGCTCAGTTGCTTTATGTAAATCTGGCACGAACACAATGCAAATTGCTTGCAAGGCAATACCAATGGTAATTTGCTATAAACCACATTTTCTGAGTTATTGGTTGTTAAAGTGCGTGATGCATATAAGGTTCGCTTGCCTCATCAACATCATTGCCAATCAAGAAATTTGGCCAGAGCTTATAGGGCCAAACTGTACGGCGAAAAATATCGCGCAGGCTCTGCAATCTATTCTCGCCAACTCTAGAATGCAAACTAAAATTGACAAAACTCAAGAAATATTACGTAGTGTAGGTCACCACTGGCCAAAGCCACCTTCAAAAATAGCATCTGAATTGATATACCGCATTTTGCAATTCTAATAGAATTGATGTAATAGACTTCTTTTGCAACTGAAGTTAGTAACTTTTAATATAATCCATTGACTTATGCGGTGCGTCTAATCTATTTCTTTGCATCAGAGCACGTTTCTTAAAAATTATAAGAGTAATCTAAAGAAATGTTATAGTAATTGAGGTTGAATTAGGTATTTTAAATAATTTAGATGCTTGGTCATAACTATTCCCAGCTTCTAAATATTCTACTACTTCTTCTCTTAAATCATTGCTATAGCTTTTTGTCATTTTTCCCTTAGTACCGAACACATAGTTGCTTAAGCTTTGAATTTAAAGGATTGTTAGACATAGATCTGAGGAAAAAATCAAAAATTTCGATGAATTTTGATTGCGTTAATATTTTTCTTAAAAAAGTAAGTCCATATGAAAATATAGAAAATAACCTACGATTATGATTTTTAATTTTAATTGGTTTTACTAAATTTTTTATTACCCCAAATTTTACGGTAAATAC
>NZ_JACVVM010000100.1 GCF_016751895.1 Candidatus Sarmatiella mevalonica
TTCTTTATTATTATTTCAAACTTTTCTAGCTCCATGCCAAATAATCTTAAAAAAAACTCTTGGATGTTTAGCAATTTTACTGTATCTTATCATTGTGTGTAGTCTCTTGTTGGTTAAAAATTAAGTTCTATACACGCTTTATAAAAAATATTAACCCCTCCCTGTAAGTAATTTTCAATTCTATATACTTACGCAAGAGGTCTAATAGACCCAGTCACTGGAATCACATGCTCGATCACTCCTTTTTGATGGGGCGGCGATAGATGCGTACAACCTGGTAGCAGCTCTGTAATGAATACTTCAAACCCAAGATTCTCATCAAAGGGGAAGATAGGCATAACGTTGATCTTATCATCTTGTTTATGTAGCTGTTGTAGTCCAGGATTTCTATGCACAAAGCCTGATTTATAAGGCTCTATATCCTCTACAAAGGATGAAAATGACACATCAAGTCCACTTGCAATCTTCCAAAGCGTTGCGATTGTAGGACTTGATTCCCCCCGCTCAATTTGTCCAAGCATAGCTTTACTAACCCCGGTTTTCGCTGAAGTAACATCTAAACTCCAGCCTCTTTGATTTCGAAGATCTTTCAAAGTGGATGATATTTTAGCTGTTAAATGATTCATGATTCCCTCACAAAAAAATGCTTGTGCGTTATAACGTACAGTGTTATATTATAGATTATTGTGCGCTATAACGCATAAAATGTAAAGTAGTAAAATTCTATAAATGAGGTAATGATGACACCAAAACTCGCTAAAAGCGCCGTTTCCGTTCAAGAAGCGCTTGATTACCTGGGGTTAGAGTGCAAAGTTTTAGAGCTACCAAATAGCACTAGGACTGCTCTAGATGCAGCATCAGCTATTGGGTGCGAAATTTCACAAATTGTAAAGTCTCTAGTCTTTAGAACAAAGAAAACGAGGAAACCTGTTCTAGTATTAGCATCTGGCCCTAACCAGGTAGATATTAAAACAATAGAAGACTGCGTTGGCGAAAGCATAACAAAAGCGGATGCAGATTTTGTAAAGAGGTTACAGGATTTGCAATTGGCGGCATCCCTCCGGTAGGGCGCAAAAATGCCATAGATTTTATTTACATAGATCAGGATCTGATGGAGCTTGATAAAGTATGGGCCGCAGCTGGAACACCTAACGCTGTGTTTTGTATCAAAAGCCAAGATTTACTCAAGGCGACAGATGGGAAATTAATAAATATTAAGGAGGAAAAATGACATTTGAAAATAAATTGGTCATCATTGTGAATAAAGATATTGATGTAGGCGTTGCTATGAACGCCATTGCCCATGCATCTTTTGCTGTTGGTGCCTTACTTGGACCAGAGCAAGCTTTTTTACAATCCAACGTAGATGCAAGCGGCAATGACTGGAAAGTATCCGGCATGCCTTATATTGTCTTACGTGGAAAATCAAACGAGATTAAAAAAGCTGTATTAGGTGCCAAAGAACAAGGAATTATGCAGCTTGCTTTTGTTGATAGCATGACTGGTGGTACCTATTTAGAGCAAATCGATAATATTGCCAAAAAGAGTCAAGATGAGCATCTTTATTATGCTGCTGTAATTTTTGGTAAGTGGGATATTGTATCACAAATTACCAAGAAATTTTCTCTTTATAAATAGAAGGTCTATTTTATACCACCTCGCAGCCAAATAATTCGTCTTGTTCATGCCACAGACTCGGGATGTTTTGCATGAGGTCGGCGAGTTTCATATGGCGGGGTTGGTGGCCTAAAAGAATAGCCTCTTTAAGTTTCGGAGCAAGAAAATTGAGTCTGAGGATCAGCTGCACGTATTTGGCTGTGACTTTATTGGCGTCACATAAGTCCTGCATAGTTTGGTATTTGCCGGATTTTAGCTGGCGTTGCCATAGGTGGGCACGGACCAAGGCTTTGACTAATGTGGTGTCTATGGATGCATTCTGAGCCGTTAATTGAGTTTTACCTTCCGGCACCAGCACCATCTTCCTACCGCCCCGTTTTTTAAGGCGCATGGGCATGAATACCGATAGCTCTCCTTTGTTCATAGACATGCCTCTATACCAGCATGCAGCAGTAAACTTTGCAGTCCATCTGTATGGATGCGCACATCAATGCCATTCTCTCGCACCAAAACCACTTTGATCAGCAAGTAGATAATACGGTATTGCTCAACCGGAAAAAAGCGAATCCCAAATCACATCAATTTGCTGCAGCATTGCAAAGGCTTCATCCGTGGAGATTTGACCCTCCAGAGATTTTAAGGTCTTAGCGGTAATTTCAGGGCATTTGAGGAGTTCGCGTACTTGTTGTACAACGAAACGCTCAACTTCGTTAGAGGCAATGGTTTTGTGGTGAGAGGCGCAACTTTTGCCGCGTAAATAGACCTCTTTCGAAACTGTGATATATGTGTATACTCAAGCTAGGTCAATAACAATATTATGGTTGTGCAATTGAAATATGAACAAGTGAAGATTTTATCAGATGATCAATTCAGAAGATTAATAGGAGTTAAGCGTGGTGCGTTTGATAAGATGGTAAAAATATTAGAAGAAGCTGATAAAAAGAAAAAAACTAAAGGAGGTAGAAGAAATAAGCTGAGCATGGAAAAATCAGCTATTAATGGCATTGGAATATATCAGAGAATACCGCGCATATTTCCATGTTGGGACCGTTACGAGATGAGGTAATTTTTGTTATAATAAATCTCAAAAGAACGAGGTTTTCAAATGTCTTCAGCGCATCAAATTACAATGGTAAGTTTAAATCAATTAGTTAGTCCAAAGCATCAATATCGCAAATTTAAAGACTTATTTGATTTTGAGGTGG
>NZ_JACVVM010000101.1 GCF_016751895.1 Candidatus Sarmatiella mevalonica
TTCAAGTATTCCCCTATGTTTTAACCGATTAAAGTAATTAAATACCCTTTTCCAGGGACCAAAATCTTTGGGTAAATCCCTCCAGAAACAGCCATTTTTGGTAATGTAAAATATACCATCCCATAAACGTCTGGCATCCCTAGGGGGCGGCCTGCCTTGTTTCCCCCTTCTTTTGTAAATTATCTTTTCGACTACGGCTCATTCTTCATCTGTTAAATCACTCGTATAGCTCGTTGACATCTCATATCCTCCCTTTGATGCCAATCATAACGATGTCCCTCCAATACTTCAACCTTTTGCGTGACTGGTTCTAAGAAAAACCCGTTAACAAAAGAGGATAAGGAGAAGAATCAAGAGCTTGCAAGCGAAATGGCGGTTAATGAAAATGTTATCGGTATGCTCAAACGATTTAAAATCATATCTGACAAATATAGAAACAGACGAAAAAGGTTTGGCCTCAGATTCAATTTGATTGCAGCTATTTATAACATGGAGCTAGTATAAATGAGTTTCGAAAGAGGTCTAATGTATGCCTTCTCTTTTTCCCTGAATAATACCGCTTTTGCTTGTTATTCCGATTCTTAATCCTTTTCTTATTTCTAGTCCTTATTTTTTTAGGACGCTTTATTGGCGTTTCTGTTGTATCTATTAGTATAACTTCATATTCCATATCGCTTCTAAGTAATGCCTTGCGACCAGGCAAAGCAAAATCAGGATGTTTGATTAGCGTATCGTCTATCCACTTAATTCCTTTGTAACAGGAACTTTCGCTTATTCCATAACTTTGACTAACATGGAAATATGCGCGGTATTCTCTGATATATTCCAATGCCATTAATAGCTGATTTTTCCATGCTCAGCTTATTTCTTCTACCTCCTTTAGTTTTTTCTTTTTATCAGCTTCTTCTAATATTTTTACCATCTTATCAAACGCACCACGCTTAACTCCTGTTAATCTTCTGAATTGATCATCTGATAAAATCTTTACTTGTTCATATTTCAATTACAAAACCATAATATTTTTATTGACCTAGCTTGAGTATACACATATATCATAATTTCGAAAGAGGCCTACTAAAATATCAAATCCTTCGCAACTAATGCAAATAATCTTAAAAAAATTCTTGGATGTTTCCTGATTTTTGTGTATGATATTGCCATATATGGAGTAGTTTTGTGTTGAAATAAACTCCATATATACCTTCTGTCTTAAAAAATCAAGGCCTCTTCCTATCATTAGGCGATATATTCTTACTACGCAACAGGTCTTCTGATATCTTGTTTTAAAGCTTCGTTATATGTCTGAATTTTTGCAAAGATTGCCTAAGAAAAATAGTTGATGTACTTGACACCGTGCCAAAGTGTTGATACCATTACATTTGGCTGATCCGCTGGGCATTAGTATGCAGATATGCGAATCAGGTTCGAGAGAAAGCAGTTCAACTGCGTTCTATGGGTCGGTGATCAGCTTATCGAACGAGATTTTAATGAGAGTGCGAAAGAAAAATATATAACATATAAATCTTTTAATCGATAGTCGTTTCGTTTATTTTGCATATTTTTTTAAATTCATCTGACTTTTTTAGATGAATTATACTCCTGTTGCATAGATTTTTGGGGCGTCGCCAAGTGGTAAGGCAACGGTTTTTGGTATCGTCATCCGGTGGTTCGAATCCATCCGCCCCAGCCACTTCACTTTTCTACTGTCGATTTTCTTACTGACTATCTTAAAGAGTTGATGGAATCTGTAGGGTGCAAGTTTGTGTTTTTGCCTCCATATTCTCCAGACTTAAATCCTATACTCTTAGCAAATATGAAACGTTGGATTAGCGGCAAAATCTTTTCTTTTGATAAACTTTATACAGCTTTAAATCAGTTCTTTACCCTACAAACCTCGACTTAATTTAGTATATCAGAGCTTCAGATTTGATAGAAGTCAGAGAAAAATGCAAAAAGAAGCATCTGAAGTTTTTGGAATATACAGCAATACGTTAAATAGAATTGAACTATTTGTAAAAATAATCCTAACACCAAGCTAGAAGTAAGAGTCTGTATTCACAGTTTAGCCATCCTGTTTAGTCTCTTTAGTAACAGCATAGAGTGGGCGATTATTATCATGTTTTCGTAGTTGCTACAGCAAGTTCATGGTCTTTTGATAATCTCCTGCAGTTGCTCAGCCAAACAAACGTTCTCTCAACTACCCATCTTTTTGCAAGTATAGCTCCATAGCACCCTACAATTTATGATTTATGTAATAATTGAGGAAAATAGAAGTTGAAATCAATAGTAGAGTCATAATTCAAAATCCTTTTTACTCGACTATCAAGGGACTGTTGCGAGATGAGGTAATTTTTGTTATAATAAATCTCAAAAGAACGAGGTTTTCAAATGTCTTTAGCGCATCAAATTACAATGGTAAGTTTAAATCAATTAGTTAGTCCAAAGCATCAATATCGCAAATTTAAAGACTTATTTGATTTTGAGGTGGCAGCGAAAGAATTAAAAAGCGTTGAATCTCCTGCAAATTATAAAGGTTATGGAGTTCAGCGTCTTTTTAAATGTTTGCTTTTGCAATTCATGGAAGATTTGTCAGACCGTGAATTAGAAAGATATTTGAGTGATAGCGTTGCCGCCAAATGGTTTTGTGATTTTGATTTAACAGAGGCTACTCCTGATTACAGTGTTTTTAGTAAACTCAGAACGAAGATAGGTACCAATCTTTTGGCTAAAATATTTGC
>NZ_JACVVM010000102.1 GCF_016751895.1 Candidatus Sarmatiella mevalonica
TTTTGGCTATTACCGCTTTTTATAAAACTTATTACTTTTTTACGTAAATCTATACTATATGCTCGCATTTTTTGCTTCATATTATCATATAATTTACGCTACCTCAAGCTAATTTAGTATATATGTAACCTTACGGACATGATGAACCACCTGATGCATTTTATCGGCATGTTATACTTGACTTATACGCTGTTTATCAGCATAATAAATAATGCAAGAGAAACTGACATTGAGCTTACATCATGCCGACAAACTTTAAACCCATTTATAGTATCACCCCAGGCATTGCAAAAAGTCTGATGAGAATTGAGGCTGCGAAAGAAAAGGTCGCGTTACTGCCCGTCAATCCTACAGTGCTCGCCTCGCTGCGTGAGACGGCTAAACTTTACACCACACATTATTCTACGATGATAGAAGGCAATCAGCTTAAGCCTGATGAGATCAAAGAGGTCATTGAGCTTCAAGGACATTTTCCCGGCAGAGAGCGTGATGAGCATGAAGTAAAGGGCTATTATGCTGCTTTAGCTCAGTTAGAACAATATGCCGCGCAAAACCATCCCGTTACCGAAAAAGTCATTCAAACTTTGCATGCTTTGGTGATGAGTGATGGAAGAACGCGCATTAAACCAACACCTTACCGAGATGGACAAAACGTTATCAAAGACAGCGGCACAGGTACAATCGTCTATATGCCTCCGGAAGCAAAAGATGTACCTGGGCTTATGCGCAATTTAGTGACATGGATCAAAGAAAATGAAGAGATACCATGCCCTATTGTCGCTGGCATTGCTCATTATCAGTTTGCAACAATTCACCCCTATTATGACGGTAATGGGCGAACGAGCAGGTTATTGACGACGTTAATCTTGCACCTTGGTGGGTATGATTTAAAAGGACTGTATTCTCTTGAAGAATATTACGCTAAAAATTTGTTTGGTTATTATCGTGCTATCAGCATTGGCCCATCTCACAATTATTACTTTGGCAGGGCAGAAAGCGATATAACCCCTTGGGTGGAATATTTTATTGAAGGGATGGCGTTTGCATTTGAAAAAGTTGTAGCCCAGATGATGGCAAGTAATGAGAAAGGGGAAAAAGATCATTCGCAAGTTTTGCGTACCTTAGATCCGAAACAACGCAAAGCCTTGGAATTATTTAAAGGATATGATGTTGTTACAGCCAAGCAAATAGGCGATCTATTTGGCTTCCAGCCTAGAACGAGTGCTGCGCTTTGCAAAAAGTGGGTTGAGGGTGATTTTTTAGAAATAGTAGACGCCTCTAACAAAGCCAGAAAATATAAGCTAGCCGCGCCGTATGATGTTATTGTGAAGGAGAGTCTATGACAACCTTCCACTCCAACATTATCAGCATTTACGGAGAAAAAGGCAAAGCCTGGCTAGATGAATTGCCTAAGCTTGTCTCAGCAACATCCTCAAAGCTGGACTTGCGTGATTTACAGGAAGTCACCAATCTTACATACAACTATGTGCTATCAGGCTTTCAGAGCGATAACCCTATCATTTTAAAACTAGGACTTGATAATGAGGCACTAGCTCGAGAAGCGTTTGCGCTCAAGTGCTTTACAGGCTGTGGCGCAGTGACTGTTCTATCTGAAGATGACGGTATGTTACTTTTAGAAAGAGCAGTGCCCGGCACGTCTCTTCAAGACTATTTTCCAACCAAGAAAAAAGAATCCATCGAAATTGCCTTCGGAGTTATCAAAAAATTGCACCAAGCAAATATTACTACGACCCACAATTTCCCACATATCAAAGATTGGCTTGCGGCTTTGGATGAGGAGTGGAACATTCCAAATGATTATCTGCAAAAAGCAAGACAGCTCCGAGATGAGCTATTACAAACTTCTAAACCAGATGTTTTGCTCCACGGCGATTTACATCATGATAATATTTTGCAAAATGGCGAAGATTGGCTGGTGATCGATCCAAAAGGTGTGATTGGCGAACCAGCCTATGAAGTGGCAGCTTTTATCCGCAATCCAATCCCGGAATTACTGAATCACGCTGATGCACCAAATATTATTCATAATCGCGTCACTCGATTTGCTGAGCTCCTTGGTATACCAGCTAAACGAATTCATGATTGGTGTTTTGTGCAGGCGGTGCTTGCATGGGTTTGGGCGTTAGAGGATGATTGTGAGGCCAGCTATTTCCAGCAGCTAACAAAGATTTTTGATGTTATGCTGCCATAATGATTGAGGGACAAGATTGCCCCCAACACTCACACTTTAAGCCCTACTTAAGAAGCACCCAAATTTCGGTTAAAGATTCCGTTTCAGCTACCTCATAATCAAAATTGTAATAGCAAAATATGCAAGGCAAATCCCCCAGTTCTTCCCCGGACTGCGGTAACCAATCACGATAAATACTGTAAATCGTGTCACCGATATTATCGCGTGAGCCTTTATGCATTAGACCTCTTGCGTAAGTATATAGAATTGGAAATTACTTACAGGGAGGGATTGATATTTTTTATAAAGCGTGTATAGAACTTGGTTTTTAACCAACAAGAGACTATACACAATGATAAGATACAGTAAAATTGCTAAACATCCAAGAGTTTTTTTAAGATTATTTGGCATGGAGCTAGAAAAGTTTGAAATAATAATAAAGAAGCTAGAAAAAATCTGGGATAAAAGAGTCGTAGGC
>NZ_JACVVM010000103.1 GCF_016751895.1 Candidatus Sarmatiella mevalonica
AATGAAAGAGGAATTTTTAGGAAAAATGATGTTGAGCGCCGCAGCATACTCTAGTATATGAGGAGCGCAAAGGAGTTTTGACAACAAAATTACCCCACGGAATAGGTTATGCAAGAGGTCTATTATAACGAAAGTTTACTCTACATGGATTTATTTTGTTTCACTATTATTAGGCGTGTGCGATAAACTAGCTAAGGCGAAAGCGTTGAGGTCGCCATCCAACACGGAGCGCGTATCTGATGTTTGATGTTGCGTGCGTAAGTCCTTTACCAATTGATATGGTTGCAATACATAAGATCTAATTTGATGCCCCCAACTATTATCGGTTTTAGCCGCATTTTCTTGCGCGAGGTTTTCATTTCTATTACGCATTTCCAGTTCATATAACTTGGCCTTTAACATTTTTAAACAAGTAGCTTTATTTTTGTGTTGAGATCTATCGCTCTGCGACTGCACCACAATATTAGTAGGGATATGCGTAATGCGCACTGCGGAATCAGTAGTATTAACGTGTTGCCCACCAGCGCCTGACGATCTGAACGTGTCAATGCGTAAGTCTTTTTCTTCGATACACACATCGATTTGCTCTGCGTTATCTGGATACACCCACGCACTCGCAAAGCTCGTCATGCGCTTTCCAGCAGCATTAAATGGAGAGATGCGCACCAATCTATGCACCCCGCTTTCCGTTTTAAACCAGCCATATGCATAGCTCCCCTTTATGTGTAAAGTGCAAGACTTGACGCCCGCCTCTTCTCCATCTAACGCATCTACGATTTCTACTTTATATCCTAACCTCTGCGCAAAACGCATATACATTCTAAGCATCATTGACACCCAGTCATGACTCTCTGTACCCCCAGCGCCAGCATTGAGTTCTACAAAGCAATCACAAAGGTCCGCTGAGTCCTTGAATAAGGTTTGTATTTCAAAAGCTTTGACTTGCTCCGCTAAGTTTTTCAATTCTATTTCTAGTAGATCTAAAAACTCACTGTCTTTATCGAGATAGGCTTGTTCAGCGAGCTCTATTTGGGAATCTAGTTCACAAGATAAAGCGTCAAACCTACTGACTCTCTGCGTTAGATGAGCCTGTTGTTTTAATACCTGAGATGCTACTTTATTATTCTGCCAAAAGTCATCTCTTTTACTAATTTGCTCCAGTTCGTCTAATTGCTCTTTAGCTGAGTCGTAGTCAAAGAGACCTCCGGATTCGTTTTAACGAATCTCGTAACTCGTGAGTTATCTGGGATATTTCAGCTCTCATACGTTTAAATGTTATACTCCTTATATTTTGAATTTTATTTATTATTTATTTATACTTGCATTTTTTACTTATCTAAGTCATCTTGCATTCTTATTCCAAGGGTGCGTTTTCTAGCGTGATAATCGTTTAAGCAAAACTGCAAGTCATCTTCGTTAAACTCCGGCCAAAATTTATCTAAAAAAATCATCTCTGCATAAGCTATTTGCCATAACAAAAAATTACTAATTCTTAGCATACCTCCGGTACGAATGAGTAAATCGACTGCTGGCATGTGTGGGTCGTATAAATGCGCTTGTATTAACTCCTCACTAACTTGTTTGACGTGGCTCTGAATGATTTTCTGACATGCATCTACAATTTCTTGCTTTCCGCCATAACCAAATGCTATTACTAAAGTATATCTTGCATCTGGTAACTGAGTTTCTTGCGTGGTCTGATGAATCAGATTTAAGACTTCCGGGGGCAAATGTGCAATTCTACCAAGTACTTTGAGCTGAACCTGATTGTCGATTAATTCTTGTTTATTTTGTTTTAAATAGTCTACGAATAAATCAATCAAACCTCGCACCTCATCTTCGCTTCTGCGCCAGTTCTCGTGTGAGAAAGTGTAGAGCGTGAGATATGGTATATCATATTTTTTAATACATCTAATAAGATTGCTAGCGGTTTGAGCGCCCTTTAAGTAGCCATCCGATGCTTTTAGCCCATTGGAGCTGGCCCATCTAGCATTACCATCCATAATTATAGCAAGATGTTTGAGTGTGCTAGATTTTGCTTTGCTCTGAACAGTATTAGACATTGAATGACTCGTATTTATTATATTCTAAACCCTTAATAGAAGTATCTGCAGCAAGAGTAGTTACAGAGTGATATTTTCTAGGTCTTCATAGTGTATTTCTATAATTTTATATATCTTGATACCTCTTGGTGTGTCTACTTCTATCACATCATCTACAGATTTAGAAATGGCGGCACGAGCAATTGGAGATTTAATAGAAATGCGCCCTTTCGATAAATTTGATTCATACTCGCCAAGTAACTGATATGTACTATATACTTCTGTGTCTTCATCAAATAGCTTGATAGTTGCGCCAAATTGTACTTTATCTCTATTTTGTGGCGCGTATATTACCTCAGCCCTTGCTAATTTATCTTCTAAATCTTTAATCCTAGCCTCTATAAAACCCTGTTTTTCTTTAGCGGAGTGATATTCTGCATTTTCAGATAGGTCACCGAACTCTCTAGCAGTAGCAATCGCTTCTATCACAGCTGGTCTCTCAATGTGTTTTAAATGCTTTAATTCTTGCTCAAGTTGCTCTAGCCCACGAGCTGTTATTGGGAATCTTTCCATAAA
>NZ_JACVVM010000104.1 GCF_016751895.1 Candidatus Sarmatiella mevalonica
TTCCAATGTCATTAATAGCTGATTTTTCCATGCTCAGCTTATTTCTTCTACCTCCTTTAGTTTTTTTCTTTTTATCAGCTTCTTCTAATATTCTTACCATCTTATCAAACGTACCACGCTTGACTCCTATTAATCTTCTGAATTGATCATCTGATAAAATCTTCACTTGTTCATATTTCAATTGCACAACCATAATATTTTTATTGACCTAGCTTGAGTATACACATATATCGCAGTTTCGAAAGAGGTCTATTAAAAACGCAAGGTTTTAATATGGAAGATACTCACATCAAAGATCTTGAAAGATTAGCAAAATTGCTTGCAGTTTTAACAATTGGATTTGTATTTACCGTAAAATTTGGGGTAATAAAAAATTTAGTAAAACCAATTAAAATTAAAAATCATAATCGTAGGTTATTTTCTATATTTTCATATGGACTTATTTTTTTAAGAAAAATATTAATGCAATCAAAATTCATCGAAATTTTTGATTTTTTCCTCAGATCTATTATGTCTAACAATCCTTTAAATTCAAAGCTTAGGCAACTATGTGTCCGGTACTAAGGGGCATTACGATAATATTCATCAAATGTCAAAATATGCTCATAGATGATATTTTATCCAAAAATGTCGAGTCTGCAGCAATATACCTCAACTCTTTTCCAAATTCTAACGTCGATATTATCGTTGCGCCTATTATATTTCTACCTTTTTCATTGCCATGTTGTATTTTACTACCCCAAATATTATGTAAAATTAGTAATTTATCTTTTTTAGAACCTACGTATAGCACTATATGACCTGGGCAGTATAAAATAGTTCTAAATGGTACGGCCTCTTTGGTAATTATTTTTAACTTTTCGTCTCTATTCAGAGCCGCAAGTTTAATTATACGACCTTCTTGGCTCTGCGCCAACGAATTTCTAGGCAGTCCTATGCCGAATGCAGCAAAATAGTCTCGAATCAATGCGGAACAATCCCTATTGCCAAGATATCCACCCCAACCATAGTTTTGACCTATCAAATTTTGTATGACATCATCCACATTTTCTTTAGTAAATTCTAATGGCTCCATTCTAGCAATATCCATTGGAATTTTTCCATTTTTCCACAGTACTCCAGAGTTATTTCCGCGCATCGGTAATAGCACGGAATAATAACCCTTATGCTTTTCCTTTACAAAAAGCGGCATGGACAACTTAGAATATCCCCAAAAATATCCATTAGAATCATAAATTGGAACATCATCACGTAGTAGTATTGCTATATCTAGTTTACTTAAAGAAGATATCGCATGTTTTTTTAAAATCGCCACTTCCGATACTTTAACAAATCCTATATCACTGCTTGGAGTTTCCACAACCACCCACGCCCTATCCTGCGACATATGGCTTATAAACACTGGCGTACCGGCATAAACAAAGCTGTTTTGTAAATTATCAAATGGGTAGCCTTCGCCGGCTTTTGTAATATCAGAAAAGCATGGTAGATCCGTTGGCATTTTTCTGAGATTAGCATGAGCAACCATAATTCCGTATGATGTTTGGCCATTTATCGAGACAAAATTCGCATTATCTACTAGTTTTGATAAATAAACAGTATCATCGCATTTTTGTAGATTTTCTCTATAACAATCAGATAGAGGTTTTCTGTATTCTGATATGATTAAATCACTGTCTCCAGATAATTTATGTTTATGCCATGGTGACATTAAGTATGCGCGGAACTCTTCTTTTTTTCGTCCAGCGCCATTATTTGGCGCAGCATCACTTATATAGCTTGCTTGTTGCGGTATTTCCATAACATCGCGAATCTGCACAAACATGGCTTTTTCAAATTTTTGCTTGTTGCTACAGCCAGTAATTATAAATAACAGTATTGAGACAAATATCTTGCTCTGCATATTTTTATCATGCTATGTTTTTATTAATAAGTAGGCTTGCTGCATAAGTAGAAACTTACCACAGATGCTATAGTATCAATAGAAGAAAGAATTTGCAATTCAGCTGAAAAGATATATAGTAACCCACCTTAGATTAGGTAAGGAGATATGGTATTGTTAAAGGAAAAATGTCAGCAAAACTATATAGTAAACCTGTTGCGTAAGTGAGAATATATCGCCTAATGATAGAAAGAGGTTTTGATTTTTCAAGACAGAAGGTATATATGGAGTTTATTTCAACATAAAACTACTTCGTATATGGCAATATCATACATAAAAATCAGGAAACATCCAAGAATTTTTTTAAGATTATTTGACATTAGTTGCGAAGAATTTGATATTTTAGTAGACCTCTTGCGTAAGTATTTAATTAACAATTAGCCAATGTGAAGGGTGAAGAAGGTTGTTCGTGATTATTAGACCTCTTTCCTAACTCTACTCCTGATGGCAACTGCTTCGTCGCTCCGATGCGCAAGTCCTCACGTACTTCATGTACGCTGCGGCTCTGTGCTTCGTATACTCCTCGCATTTGCTCATCATGAGCGAGTTTCGAAAGAGGTCTATTTTAGCATCAAGCGGCAAGTAA
>NZ_JACVVM010000105.1 GCF_016751895.1 Candidatus Sarmatiella mevalonica
TAGACCTCTTTCGAAACTCGCTCATGATGAGCAAATGCGAGGAGTATACGAAGCACAGAGCCGCAGCGTACATGAAGTACGTGAGGACTTGCGCATCGACAGCGTCGCCACAGTTGCCATCGGAGTAGAGTTAGGAAAGAGGTCTATTGTTTATAACTATCGCGAGAAATAAAGTATTAATATCCGTTTTCCGAATTTCCAATTAGTTCTGTCCATTGCCAAAACACAACTTGTGATTCCGAATAAACCGATGATTAACTTAGCAATCGAAATAAAATCTTTAGTAAAGCCTTTCAATAAAATAAATTTGCATTTCTTTCCTTAAAAAATGTAGGGTCCTATGAAGGAAGCACTCAAATATATAGTGCACTACAAAACAAATTACAATCACTCCCCTTTGTTTTTTTTGACAACTATTTTGTTAATAGTGCCATAGTGTAAAGTGCAGAGTAATGCGCTGGTATTTTTTGCTCCAAGAAGCGCGCAAAGCGCTCTCATGTAGACGTAAGATGGTGCTGCACAACGCTAATCCCATGCGCTGCCGCAAACTAAAATGATGTAGCTGTTCATTTGAATTATCGTCCAAGATGCTTTGCACTATTTTAAAGTCTGGTAAATGACAGTTGTTGCTGATAGCCACTCTTATCTTCTCTGCGCCTCCCTCTGTCTGCGTTGTTTGGATGGAATGAATGTGAACAAATATTCTATCATCACTATATTTTACCGCATTATGCAGTAGGTTGAGCATCAAATATTCAATATATTTCTTATTACACGCAATGCTTGCGCCCCCTTCGGCACTTGCCGTTGCATGGGCGTGGGCGCGTGAGTTATTTATAAAACTAAATTGTTTAATTATTAATGGAGATGAGCTATGAGTATGAATAATTTGTATTCTATACGCCATATGCTTAAAATGCTCGAGAATAACTTGCCGTGTGAGTTTCATTAGGTCAATAGACTCCCCTCCACACTCTACTCTAGATACAGACCGTGGCAGCCTTGCCGATTCGAAATTCTCACGTACTCCATGCATCCTTTTGTTCTGTGTTCCGTATACTCCTTGCATTCGCTCATCATGAGCGAGTTTTCTAAGAGCTCTATTTACCTCTCGCATCGTTTTTGATTGAGTGGATTTGGAAAGAGCTTTAATGTTCCTTCTACTCATCGCCTCTTTTTTGGCAAAGTCACATGTGTTAACGGGCTGGTAGTGCGCCGCGAGCTCTTCGATAATATGAGGTATTTTTTGAATTTGTGTCGCAAGTTGCTCAACTATGCGCTTGTTGATTTCTAGTGGATTGCTATAAATAGAACGCTGTAGACACTCTACCGTTTGTAGTATAGGGTGAAAAGAGTTTTTAAGCTCATGTATCAATAACATATAATACAGAGAAGCCACGTGCTTCCGCTTTAATTGCCCGATAGACCCTGACTCTGCAAGCCACCATCCTTCGTTCTCTGCTGATGTAAAATCTTTGCGTGTTGCATAAGATTCAGCTGCATAAGACTCCGCTTTTTTATTAGACTTCTTTGGAAATTCTATTCTTGCTCGCGACTGCATCGTCGCTTCAATACTTGAATCCTCACGTGCTCTATGTACGCTATGGCGCTGTGCTTTGTATATACCATGCATTTGCTCATCATGAGTGAGTTTGGCAAGACGTCTAGTTTCATCTATTACTCGTGTCCGCTCCTCATGAGTGAGCGTGGAGAGAAATTGAATAAACGAAGCCTTATCTTTCATGTGTTGGATCTCTTTATTGTATTGATTTATCTTTATTGCGTTGATTTATCTTTTCTTTTCCAACCTGCGCAAAATCATGCTGCGTTTTAGTCTAGAAACATAGTCTATCATTAGCACTCCAGCCAAATGGTCCATTTCATGCTGTATTACGCGCGCTAACCACCCGTCAGCCTCAATTGTTTGCGGCTGATTATGGTAGTCTAAAAACTGCACAACAATCTTTTCGGCCCTAGGCACATCTATAAATTCTTGTGGCACAGATAAGCATCCCTCCTGTGCTAATACAGTTTCTTCTGAGTAGTGGAGTATTTTAGGGTTAGCTAAAAACAAAGGTCCTTGTAGCTTGGCGCCCTTTTCTTGGGCAGGCGCGGCGCCAAATTGTTCTGTATGAGTGGGTTTTGCAAAGGGTATATCAGATCTCTCGCCTTGTTCGCCATCATCATATCCATCCTCCTCCTCTTGCCCAATATTTTGCAAATCTATAACCAGCATTGCCTTAGCAATGCCAACCTGCACAGCCGCAAGGCCTATGCCAGAGTGCTGATACATAGTTTCTAACATCTCATTAAACAGCTGGCGGGTTTGGTCGTCTACTCTTAATAACTCCTGCGACTTTTGTTTTAAAATAGGGTTTGGGGCGGTAATGAGTTTTAACATCTGCATTTTAACATATAATATCTATAAAATAAACGCAACGGGCCACATTACCAAGCTGTTCTAATATACTTCCTGGCGCAGTTTCGTGCCTTCATG
>NZ_JACVVM010000106.1 GCF_016751895.1 Candidatus Sarmatiella mevalonica
TTTTGGCTATTACCGCTTTTTATAAAACTTATTACTTTTTTACGTAAATCTATACTATATGCTCGCATTTTTTGCTTCATATTATCATATAATTTACGCTACCTCAAGCTAATTTAGTATAAGCGCTTGAAGTAGTATATTATGCATCATCAGAAAATACATCCTCATACTACTTCAATCCCCTATTTAAGCCACTTCTACCACCTCTCACTACATAAATTGTAGGGTACTATGGATACAATATAACTATCACAGATCTCATTCAGGTAAATATTGTTACAGCAAAACTCCTATATAGACTTTCATGGACTCAAAACGCATTGTGCTTGAAAAATCTAATGAGTCTATTGTATAATAACAACACATCTGATAGTCTTAACTTATCTGACTATCACTTGTAAAAAATACCGTCCGTCAGATGAAGTTTCAATTGGTGCAAAATTTAAAATCTTAATTTATAATTACAGGAAAAATTATGCAAATTCACAACAAAGCTCCGATCCTTTCCAGCATAGCACAGGCTCAACAAGCCGCCAATCAACCTACTATACAAATAATAGCCAGCGGTGCCGCGGTTGAACAAACAGCCAAGATGCCACATGTTGAACAAATAGCCAAGATGCCGCATGTTGAACAAATAGCAAAGATGCCGCATGTTGAACAAACAGCAAAGATGCCACAACTATTCGAGCCCGAACAATAAACGCGCATCGAGGTTATGCTTCTTAGAATAGCTAGCTCCCGGCGTGTTACGCTAAGAGCATACCCAGCTTGCAGAAAAACACCGCAACTTACATGAAAAATTAACAGGATTTGAGCAGCAACGCAAATCAGTGATGAATATGGGTAATTAAAAAGTTGCCCAAGGAGGTTCCGTGCACATTATCAATAGATAAAGTTAAATGAGTGGTTCGAATCGGCGGACGCAGTTGCCGTGAAGGACTAGAGTTAAAAAAGAGGTCTAATCTTAACGTACGCGACAATTTTTTTTGCACATTATAGCTCTTTTATTTTTCTTCTATGTTATTTTCTCTTCTCAGTACTCACGAAAAAGCTAGACTCGGTTTATTACAAACTGCACACGGCGCAATTAAAACCCCCGCCTTTATGCCAGTGGGCACAAGAGCAAGTGTGAAGGCGATGCTACCTGAATCAGTACGATCCATCGGGGCAGAAATAATTTTAGCAAACACTTATCATTTAATGCTTAGGCCAGGCGAGGACGTGGTACACGCGCTTGGCGGCTTAAGACGTTTTATGAATTGGTCAGGACCTATCCTCACCGACTCCGGTGGTTTTCAGGTGATGTCCCTGAGCGCTCTACGATCTATCTCCTCTGATGGCGTAACCTTTAATTCTCATATTGATGGCAAAAAATATCTGCTTACTCCAGAATATTCCACTCAAATTCAAGACAAATTAGATAGCACCATTAGCATGGTTTTTGACGAATGTCCCGCATATCCAATAGACGAGTTAGGCGCGCAAAAGAGTATGGAGCTCACAACTGCCTGGGCGCTGCGCTCCCGCAGGGCATTCCGACATAGAGAGGGGTATGGACAGTTTGGCATAATGCAAGGTAGCGTGTTTCCTCATCTAAGAGAACAATCAGCTAAACACTTAACAGATTTAGACTTCGAAGGATATGCCATAGGCGGTTTAGCCGTGGGTGAGGGGCAGGAAGCTATGTTTTCCGTGCTGGATTATGCGCCAGACCTGCTGCCAGTAGCAAAACCTCGATATTTAATGGGCGTTGGCAAACCTTCCGACATCATAGGCGCAGTGAAGCGTGGCGTGGATATGTTTGACTGCGTAATACCTACACGCTCTGGTAGAAATGGGCAGGCTTTTACGAGCGCAGGAGTGGTGAATATTAAGAATGCAAAGCATAAATTAAGCGCAGATAAACTTGATTGCGCCTGCCAGTGCTATACCTGTTTAAATTATAGCTCTGGATATTTGCATCATTTGATTAAAACGGGTGAGATTTTAGGGGCGGTGCTAATGACATGGCACAATCTGCACTATTTTCAAGATTTGATGGCGAATATTAGAAGTAGTATAGAAAATAAACAAGATTTAGATCGTCTTCTTGTGTAGATTAGCTAAACATAGCTTAAATAGACCTCTTGCGTAAGTATTTAATTAACAATTAGCCAATGCGAGGGGTGAAGAAGGTTGTTCGTGATTATTTTAGCATCAAGCGGCAAGTAATTTATTAACGAAATCATTTTTGAAATTAACAATTCCAGCAACAATATTAAACTTTAGATTATAACCCCTACGCTTATTGCGATATCTATGAGATAAAATACGAAAATTCTTTAGCTCTGCAATAATATTCTCAACCTTGATCCGCCTCTTAGATACAATATGGTTGTATTTCTTTTGC
>NZ_JACVVM010000107.1 GCF_016751895.1 Candidatus Sarmatiella mevalonica
TATTTTCTATATTTTCATATGGACTTACTTTTTTAAGAAAAATATTAATGCAATCAAAATTCATCGAAATTTTTGATTTTTTCTTCAGATCTATTATGTCTAACAATCCTTTAAATTCAAAGCTTAAGCAACTATGTGTCCGGTACTAAGGGTTAGATTCTAAAAAAGAGTTTGAGTTGAGAGAGTAATTGCAAAAACTAAGTGTTAAGCTATAGTTATAAAAAATAATACTTGACGAATGTTTTATTCTATACACAATGCAACAACAATCTTACTATATCACCACCCCTATCTATTATGTAAACGATGTGCCACACATAGGTCATGCCTACACTAACGTCGCTTCTGACGTTGTGGCGCGTTTTATGCGTTTATCCGGTTTAAACGTGAGGTTTTTAACTGGCACAGACGAGCATGGGCAAAAAATCCAGAAATCAGCGGAATTAAAAAATATACCAGTTCAAAAATTTGTTAATGCCCACGCCTCAAGCTTTATAGAGTTGAATAGCACGCTGCGCATCTCTAATGACGACTTTATACGCACCACTCAAACTAGACATAAGGATGGTGTTTGTGAGATATGGAATAGATTAGAACGTAATGGCTATATCTATAGGGGGCACTATGAAGGCTGGTATTGCATGAGAGACGAAGCTTTTTATGATCAGTCAGAGTTAACGTCAGATGGTAAGGCGCCTAGTGGTGCAGATGTAGAGTGGATTAAAGAGCCTAGTTATTTTTTTGCATTATCCGCTTTTCAAGAAAGGCTGCTGGAATTCTACGAACAGCATCCGCACTTCGTTTTCCCAACATCCCGTAGGAATGAGATTATAAGTTTTGTGAAGAGCGGTTTGCAAGATTTATCTATTTCTCGCACTAATTTTGATTGGGGAATAAGAGTGCCCACCGACCCAGAGCATGTGATATATGTTTGGATTGATGCATTAACTAATTATCTTTCAGCATTAAACTATCATGTGGGTAGTGAGGGGGATGGTTTATATCGTGAGTTTTGGCCAGCGGTGCACGTGATTGGCAAGGACATCATTCGCTTTCATGCTGTATATTGGCCAGCGATGTTGATGGGCGCTGGCATTGAATTGCCTAAACGCATTGTTTCGCATGGGTGGTGGACTAATAATGGACAGAAGATTTCTAAATCCTTGGGAAATGCAATAAATCCTATAGAACTTGTAGGTGAGTTTGGGGTAGATTGTGTGCGTTATTTTTTAATGCGTCAAATTACCTTTGGGTCAGATGGTGATTATAACAGAGAGAGTTTGATTAATCGTTATAACACAGAGTTAGTGAACAAAATTAGTAATTTATTGCACAGAACTCTCTCCTTTTTGCACGTGAACAATGGAGGGCAAGTGCCAGAGATAGATGTTGCGCAGGTGGATGATGAAAGTCGCGCACTACTGAATTTAGCGTACGCGTTAAAAGATGAGGCGTTTGAGTTGATGAGTGGGTTTGAAATTAATAAAGTATTAGAGAGAATAGTGTATTTAGCCGATGAAGCTAATGCTTATATCGAACATCAAGCTCCATGGGACTCAAAGAAGACAGACCGTAATAAAATGTTGCAAACCTTATATGTTTTGTTAGAAGTGCTGCGATACATCGCAACTTATCTACAGCCATTTATTCCAGATGGGGCGTCGAAGATGTTAGAGCAGTTAGGTATTGATAGAGATGCGCGCAGTTTTTGTGCTTTGGAACGCTCTATGGATAAATGGGAGCCGCAGAGAAGCGAGCCTATTTTTATGCGTTTGTGAGCAATGGATGAAAATGTTTTGCGCGCGTGTGTCCAAGCGGAGACTGGATATTTCATCTAACTCTCAACCTCAAAATCCTTAATAATTACAAAAAGATAATCTAATAATCGATCAATTTTTTCAAATGACCGTTTGTTCTTAGTAGCTTTTCTAATCTTCTTATTAAGACTCTCTATTGAATTTATAGTAGATCTGTTGCGTAAGTGAGAATATATCGCCTAATGATAGAAAGAGGTCTTGATTTTTCAAGACAGAAGGTATATATGGAGTTTATTTTAGCACAAAACTACTCCATATATGGCAATATCATACACAAAAATCAGGAAACATCCAAGAATTTTTTTAAGATTATTTATATATAATAAGATAATTAGACCTCTTGCGTAAGTATATAGAATTGGAAATTACTGACAGGGAGGGATTGATATTTTTTATAAAGCGTGTATAGAACTTGATTTTTAACCAACAAGAGACTACACACAATGATAAGATACAGTAAAATTGCTAAACATCCAAGAGTTTTTTTAAGATTATTTGGCATGGAGCTAGAAAAGTTTGAAATAATAATAAAGAAGCTAGAAAAAATCTGGGATAAAAGAGTCGTAGGC
>NZ_JACVVM010000108.1 GCF_016751895.1 Candidatus Sarmatiella mevalonica
TTACTTGCCGCTTGATGCTAAAATAGACCTCTTTCGAAACTCGCTCATGATGAGCAAATGCGAGGAGTATACGAAGCACAGAGCCGCAGCGTACATGAAGTACGTGAGGACTTGCGCATCGGAGCGACGAAGCAGTTGCCATCAGGAGTAGAGTTAGGAAAGAGGTCTAATAATCACGAACAACCTTCTTCACCCTTCACATTGGCTAATTGTTAATTAAATACTTACGCAAGAGGTCTGATGTCTCGTTTTAATGCCTCTTTATCTAGCTTCTTCCATGGCCTATCTCTTTTGTTGCTGCTCTCTATTTTTTTGCTCCATCTAAATACTGCCGCTCTTGATATCCCAAATCTTAATGCTACTTCGCTAAATGAAAACCCCTCCTTTTCCTTTACTTCTAATACCTTCTTACGAAAATCTATTGAATATATCATGTCATCTTTAATATAAGGGTTATTGCTTTCACTTTACTCCCTCTTAGTTTATATTTATTTAGGAATGCCTAAAACTCTCTTGACTCGACATGTTCTATCATTTAGAATAATGAACTGTTCTAAATGATTCGCTGTTTTGTGTAAGGCTTATGCTACACATAGCGTGTTTAAGTGCTGCGGCGTTTTTGCTGTTTAGATTTTCTCTTCTTGTTCCCGGCTTGCTATGGCTCTTGGCTGGGTTCTTTTTGCCCGCGTGATGGAATGGTAGACATAACGGACTTAAAATCCGTGGAGCTTTGCTCTTGCCGGTTCAAGTCCGGCCGCGGGTACCATTTTTCTTTCATTAGACCTCTTTCGAAACTCATTTATACTAGCTCCATGTTATAAATAGCTGCAATCAAATTGAATCTGAGCCCAAATCTTTTACGTCTATTCCGATATTTATCAGATATGATTTTAAATCGTTTAATCATGCCGATAACATTTTCATTAACCACTCTTTCACTGACAAGCTCTTGGTTTTTCTCTTTATCCTCTTTTGTTAACGGGTTTTTCTTAGTCTTCTTTCTTGGTAATTCAGATTTGCTATGCAGCTTTCGTATGCCTTGATATCCAGTGTCAGTAATGACCTTTATATCAGAATTTATCTTTGTTCTCGACTCTTTAAATAGCCTAAAATCATACCGTTTACCATTTGCAAAAGCAGTGCGTATTACTTGTTTCATCTTCTTATCGACAACAACTTGGGTTTTTAATGTATGCCTTCTCTTTTTCCCTGAATAATACCGCTTTTGCTTGTTATTCCGATTCTTAATCCTTTTCTTATTTCTAGTCCTTATTTTTTTAGGACACTCTATTAGACCTCTTTCGAAACTCGCTCAATTAAGAGCAAATGCGAGGAGTATACGAAGCAGAGCCGCAGCGTACATGAAGTACGTGAGGACTTGCGCATCGACAGCGTCGCCACAGTTGCCATCAGGAGTAGAGTTAGGAAAGAGGTCTATTGGCGTTTCTGTTGTATCTATTAGTATAACTTCATATTCCATATCGCTTCTAAGTAATGCCTTGCGACCAGGCAAAGCAAAATCAGGATGTTTGATTAGCGTATCTTCTATCCACTTAATTCCTTTGTAACAGGAACTTTCGCTTATTCCATAACTTTGACTAACATGGAAATATGCGCGGTATTCTCTGATATATTCCAATGCCATTAATAGCTGATTTTCCATGCTCAGCTTATTTCTTCTACCTCCTTTAGTTTTTTCTTTTTATCAGCTTCTTCTAATATTTTTACCATCTTATCAAACGTACCACGCTTAACTCCTGTTAATCTTCTGAATTGATCATCTGATAAAATCTTCACTTGTTCATATTTCAATTGCACAACCATAATATTTTTATTGACCTAGCTTGAGTATACACATATATCGCAGTTTCGAAAGAGGTCTTATATTTGTCAGCTTAGTACCGGACAGTTAGGTAAAAAAGTAGTAGCGTAAAGGTAGAAAAGCAGTTAAACATATACATTTTTAACGATAATTAAGGATGTTTATGTTCTATAATACCACTTTACGCCAAATGTTATCAAAACACTTTCGATGGAATAAATCAAGAGTCGAATTATTGGGGATGATAATTTTATCACTTTTTAAGACCCAGAACGTACAAATTTCTAAAATAGACCTCTTGCGTAAGTATATAGAATTGGAAATTACTTACAGGGAGGGGTTGATATTTTTTATAAAGCGTGTATAGAACTTGATTTTTAACCAACAAGAGACTATACACAATGATAAGATACAGTAAAATTGCTAAACATCCAAGAGTTTTTTTAAGATTATTTGGCATG
>NZ_JACVVM010000109.1 GCF_016751895.1 Candidatus Sarmatiella mevalonica
TTCAAGTATTCCCCTATGTTTTAACCGATTAAAGTAATTAAATACCCTTTTCCAGGGACCAAAATCTTTGGGTAAATCCCTCCAGAAACAGCCATTTTTGGTAATGTAAAATATACCATCCCATAAACGTCTGGCATCCCTAGGGGGCGGCCTGCCTTGTTTCCCCCTTCTTTTGTAAATTATCTTTTCGACTACGGCTCATTCTTCATCTGTTAAATCACTCGTATAGCTCGTTGACATCTCATATCCTCCCTTTGATGCCAATCATAACGATGTCCCTCCAATACTTCAACCTTTTGCGTGACTGGTTCTTAATTACATTTGGGCTAAATATGTACCCATCATACAAAACAAAATCGTTGCCGTGATGCTGGACTATGCATTATCGCAATCTCATGGTTTTTATCAAAATACCTTATCCGGCAAGGTCTCAAAGCAAATTAGTAATTTATCTGATGGTGTCATTGACATTATAACTTGTAAAATGACGAATTTTTTACGAGGCGGTTCCTTGCTACTCGCGGCATTTGCGGCCTCTTATTATGTTAATTCAATTTTCTGCCTTATATTGATCACATGGTTTATAATTTTTGCATTCTTTAGTATCTGCATGTCCAAAAAGATTGTAAATCTTGCAGATAAATTAGCAGAAGAAGAAACTGTAGTTGTTGGTGAGTTGGTCGATTCACTATCTAATCATTCTAATGTCAGAATTTTTGGACGGAAATCTCAAGAAAACTTAAGGATGATGCCATTCTTTGATGGCCAACGCAAAGCCTACTATTCGTTAAATATTTACTCGATTATGCTGTATTGTATTCAAGGTGGCCTTATTGCCATTATGATGAGCTTTACAGTTTTTGCACTGGTTACGTTATATGGCAAAGGTTTAGTTACAATCGGCGATTTTGCTCTTATTCTTGGTTTATCTATGGAAACCGGTCATATGACTTGGTTTCTAATGTCTGAAGTTGATCATTTTAATAAAGCTGCGGGTAAATGTAAGCAGAGCCTCATATCACTGATTGTGCCCCTGGAAATTCAGGATAAGGCTGATACTACAACCTTAAACTGCGCACATGGCCAAATCACATTCGACAACGTCAAATTCCATTACAAAGGTACTGAACCACTTTTCCAGAATAAATCCATCGAAATTAAAGCCGGTCAGAAAGTTGGGCTTGTTGGTTATTCAGGAGGCGGTAAGTCTACTTTCGTCAATTTGATCCTAAGGCTTTATGATGTGACTGATGGCGCTATTTTAATTGATGGTCAGGATATTAGGGATGTAACTCAAGACTCTTTACGAGAAAATATCACTATGATTCCGCAAGATCCATCATTGTTTCACAGAAGTTTGATGGAAAATATTCGTTACGGCCGAGCAGATAGCACTGATGAAGAAGTAATTGAAGCTGCTAAAAAAGCCCACGCTCATGAGTTTATCTCCACATTACCCCAAGGTTATGACTCACTCGTTGGAGAACGATGCGTTAAACTTTCCGGTGGCCAGCGTCAACGCATTGCGATTGCCAGAGCAATTCTCAAAAACGCACCAATCCTTATCCTTGATGAAGCTACATCCCAACTTGATTCTGTGACTGAAAGCTTGATCCAAGAATCTTTATGGGAGTTGATGCATGGTCACGACGAAGCCTATGGCGAAGGCGGAAAAACCACGATCGTCATTGCCCACCGTTTATCGACCTTACTTCATATGGATCGCATCCTGATTTTTGACAAAGGCAAGATCGTAGAAGATGGCACTCACAGTGCGCTCCTTGCAAAAACAGGGCTTTATAAACATTTATGGGATGCCCAAGTTGGTGGCTTTTTTGGGGATGATCAAATGGAGGATGAAGTATGAATAACCTCAACTCGACATAAGCGCCATGGTATTATAGTAAATTAATTTGAGGTAGCGTATTTAAAAAAGAAAGATAACGAAGCAAAAAGACTCTGAAAGTCAGAAATTTTCTGCTTAACCCATCGCTTCATATTAGCCCAAAATTTCTCTATTGGGTTAAAATCAGGTGAATAAGGAGGAAGAAAAATTACCTTACAACCAACAGATTCAATGAGATCTTTTGTCTTTTGTGATCTATGAAATGCAGCGTTATCCATTATCACAACTTGCCCAGCTTTTAGCTCTTTGATCAAGAATTGCTCTACCCAGCTTTCGAATAGCTGGGTATTACATGAACCATTAAATACCATAGGAGCTA
>NZ_JACVVM010000110.1 GCF_016751895.1 Candidatus Sarmatiella mevalonica
TCTTTTTTATCAGCTTCTTCTAATATTTTTACCATCTTATCAAACGTACCACGCTTAACTCCTGTTAATCTTCTGAATTGATCATCTGATAAAATCTTCACTTGTTCATATTTCAATTGCACAACCATAATATTTTTATTGACCTAGCTTGAGTATACACATATATCGCAGTTTCGAAAGAGGCCTACTGTAGGAGATTATCAAAAGACTATGAAATTGCTGTAGCAACTGCGGAAAACATGATAATGATCGCGCACTCTATGCTGTTACTAAAGAGACTCGATGAGATGGCTAAACTGTGAATACAGGCTCTAATTTCTTTTAAGACTTCAACGGTAATGTGCATGTTCTGCCAGTCTTTTATCAAGCTATGTTCTTTTCCGTCTCTGATATTGAGAAAGTCATAGATGTTCTTGTTTTTCTTGGCACTAAAGACCTCGATCTTCTTCAACTAAATCTTTTAAAAAGTTGTTTGGGTTGATAGAATCACTTCGTCTTCGCGTAAAATGAGTGTATCGTGGTCCTGAAAGGCTTCTTTTAGCTTAGGCTTTGTTGCTTTCTCCAACTTTTGTTTCATCTCGTCTTTGGTAAACTTGGCCAGGCTTATGAAAGGTGAATTTTGCATCTTCAAATAATAGATAAAAAGGCTTCTTGGTTTTGCAAACAACTCCATACTTCTCCTGAATGAAGTCTGGAAGAATTGTAGTCGTCCAAAAATCTAAAGTGTAACCATGATCTCGAGTCATGTTGTGCTCAGAAAAACTAAAAGTTCTTCTTTTTGAGACTTGCTCAGTAAACGTTTCAAACTTTTTTCTGTTTATTCCTTAGAGCTGCCATCTCGTCCTTTAAGTAACAAGATCGATACCTGAAAATCTGATGCCGTTTTAAACATATCAAAAGGGTAATTGTTTCAATGCACTCCTTCGCATCACTTGTATCGCTGATAAATCCCTACAGCTCTTTAATTTGGCTCGCGCTTAATTTGGGATGTCTCTTCATTGCTATACTCTATCCCATCTTAGTATGCTCCTGAAGGATTAGATCTATATATACAAGCTCCAATTTCATTGACTATAGTTATCCAAAAGGTCTAATTAACTATGTGATTTTTTATAAATTTGTCAATTTTTATCATATCATACCACACACCTTGTTTTTGCTTTGGTTGTCGTAATAGATATGCTGGGTGAAAAATAGCGGTAATATGTATTGGACGAGCTAGATATATGTTATTATATTCGAAAAATTTGCTCCTCATCTTAGATACGCTATAGTTGCGACCAAGCACGCTAGCCACTGCAGTATTACCAACTAGAATAATCAATTTAGGTGCAATAAGAGCTATGTGTTTTTCTACTAATGGTCTACAAACCTCAATTTCATCTTCTGTAGGGGTGCGGTTAGCTGGAGGGCGCCAAAAAACGCTGTTGGTGATGTATAGTTCTGATCTCGAAAGCTCGATAGAGAGCATGATGTTGTCTAGCAGTTTTCCGCTTTCTCCGCAGAAAGGAATGCCCTGCAAATCTTCTTGCGCTCCTGGCGCTTCGCCTATCAGCATCACTTGCGCCTCTGGGTTGCCGTCTGCAAAAACGGTGTTAGTTGCGCTAAATTTTAAGTCGCAGAGGGAGAATGCGTGCACGGCACACCTCAAATCTGCTAGAGTGTGGCAAGCATCCGCGATGGCTCTGCTCTGCGTGAAGTCATCATTCTTGCCGACGTCTTTTACTGAGTTGATCGCGTCGTTTTCATTGTTTCTTGCATGACGGGTATACTCGCCAGCTCTTGCATTGCTCCGCTTTGCGCCTTTGTGCTTTTTAATTAAAGACAGAGCCTCCTCCTCGTCACTCAAATAATAATCAATTTCTAAAAAACGCAGCGCTTTGAACACCTCACTCACACCCATGACTAACAAATTAATAAATAAAAATTAATCTCATGTTCTTTCAGAAAGTAAGATATGCTGAAAAGATGTGTTATGCAAATCAGGAGTTGTAAATTTAAGATAAACTAAGAACCAGTCACGCAAAAGGTTGAAGTATTGGAGGGACATCGTTATGATTGGCATCAAAGGGAGGATATGAGATGTCAACGAGCTATACGAGTGATTTAACAGATGAAGAATGGGCCGTAGTCGAAAAGATAATTTACAAAAGAAGGGGGAAACAAGGCAGGCCGCCCCCTAGGGATGCCAGACGTTTATGGGATGGTATATTTT
>NZ_JACVVM010000111.1 GCF_016751895.1 Candidatus Sarmatiella mevalonica
AAAGCAAAACTTTCCGAGGCTGGTAAAAGTTTTAGCAGATCGGGGGTATCAAGGTGATTTACAAAAATGGTTTTATGCGCATACGCAGGGGTGTTTGCTGAGCATTGTCAAGCCGGTGGACAGAACGAGGGGGTTTAAGGTTCAGCAATGGCGGTGGCTTGTGGAACGCTCGTTTGCGTGGCTGGGTAATTTCAGAAGATTATCCAAGGATTATGAGATTTCCCCTTCATCCGCTAAGGCTTTTGTTCAATTAGCTTTCACAAAAATTATGCTGAATAGGTTAGTTAAATGTTTTGCGTGACTGGTTCTAAAGCGATAAGCTCAGCAAATAATAATGTTTTTGAAATAATGGTATCAATAATGAGACAATCTTGTTTATTATAGCACAAGTCGTATTTGATTGCAAAAGGGTATTAGCTATAGGAGCGTGGAGGATAGATGTCATCAGGGGCGAGGTTTTATAGGAGTTCTATTGAGATGGCGTCATTCATAGTGTATGTTTTTAAGTGAAGCAACTACCATTTAAATAGCGACGATGAGTGACGGTGCATAATCGCTGATGTGTGCGCGTGGTAGTTATACAACAATGTGGTATGATGTATCATTAATTAACAAATGATATTTGTTTTTGATGAGTGGATGATAGGCGTTGATATTGTTTTTAACTATTTTTTACTATATAATTACCCTTGTAATTTGGCATAGGTTTGATTTACGGTAAGTGATGCGCTGTAGGTTATACTTATATTCAAGATGAGTTGCTCAAGGTATTAAGGAAATGAACAAAAAATTTGAGATAGGCGAACAGGTAGTCTATCCAGCACATGGAGTTGGGAAAATAGTTAATATTGAATCCCAAAAATTAGGAGATATAGAGCTAGAAGTATATGCTGTTTTTTTTGAAGCAGAAAAGATGACCTTAAAAGTTCCCGTGGATAGCGCTCAAGAATGCGGTCTGAGGAAATTGGCTGATCGCAAAGAATTGACTAAAATGTATAAAACCTTACAAAGCCAACCAAAGCAAGGTTCTAGAATGTGGAGTAGGCGCGCTCAGGAATACGAATCTAAAATTCACTCAGGTGATATTCTAGCGATAGCCGAAGTGCTTTGTGCCTTGTACAAGAACGCACTTTCTGATAGATCCTTCAGTGAAAGAAGTATATATGAGCTTGCTCTACATAGGTTAGCCCAGGAGGTTGCTGTGCTAGAAAAGATATCTATGGAGGATGCTTTAGAGAAGCTTGTGTGTATGTTACGCGATAGATTTGCAGCTTAGCTTGAATATTGCATGATGGTAGAATTAAGCATAAGCTTCTGGGGGTGTTAATGCTAAAACCTAATCTTGCGCAAAATTTGTGTTAAAAAGCGCTTCCCAATCTACCATTTTTAGATTTTAGACGTAATACCCCCTTGCTCCATTTTCTATAAGCGCCAGGGACAGCGCTAAATTAACTTATTCCAAAACTAATTTCTTCATTATAGTTTGCCATAAATGCTGGTAAGGATACGATGAAGATAATAAAACTTGATGCGCCTAGTATTACGAATAATTACCGCTCCTATTTTAAATAATTTTAATCGTATTGTACCACCTGAGCGGTTGCTAATTCACTGCCTTGTAGGAATTTATCACGTAATATTCTACAAGGTATAACTGAGAACTGATAAAAACATTCTAAATTGATTAGCCCATCATTTATAACAGGAAGTACGATCCGCAAATAGTTCTAATTGCCGTTCCTTTATCCGGTTTTCCATATTACCGCGGGCACAATAAACTGTATCATATATCCTAGACCTCTTGCGTAAGTATATAGAATTGGAAATTACTTACAGGGAGGGGTTGATATTTTTTATAATGGGACCGTTGTAAGATGAGATTTTAGAAAATTTTGTAGTTAAAATTTTTGTTTGAGTGATTTTATAAGGAGTTTGAGTGATTTTATAAGGATTTTGCTATTAAAAACTGCATAGTTTTTTAGTCAAATCAGAAATTAATCTCATTTTTAGCTGTTTTAGTTTTGTTATAAGTCTAAATAGATGTATTTTTACCTGTTTTATGCAGCAAGGACGGTTAAACGCTTTAAATTAAAACAGATTGCATTCATAAATTCAGCAAATTGATTTTTTGCTATTCCTACATATCGCAGTCG
>NZ_JACVVM010000112.1 GCF_016751895.1 Candidatus Sarmatiella mevalonica
GCGATATTGATGCTTTGGACTAACTAATTGATTTAAACTTACCATTGTAATTTGATGCGCTGAAGACATTTGAAAACCTCGTTCTTTTGAGATTTATTATAACAAAAATTACCTCATCTCGCAACGGTCCCAACCGGAATTTATCTATGGATAAAATCAATGTCGATACTGCCTAGAGTATGAGGAGCGCAAAGGAATTTTGACAACAAAATTACCCCACGGAATAGGTTATGCAAGAGGTCTAGTTTTTAGAGAACGAAACTCGGAGTAAAGATGGATATTCGAAATTTTGATTTTATAAAATCACTTTACGAAAGGTCAATGAAATACGCCTCCCGCGCCTTACTCCATTGTCAATTTTCCTTGGAGCGATACCATGTTTCCATTTGTATCTTGCTTCACCTTGAAGCACTAACAAGCTATTAGGTTCTAGGGGTATAGATTTCTTAATATCACCATTTGTCAGATCCATCACGCATCCAGAAGCGAGACTTAATGAACAAATCGTACCTGTAAAACATGGCACGCAATCAATATGAGGAGCAATCCCTTGACCTGGCATATACTCGTTTATTATTACTTGGTCTGGCTTTTCTATGAATATGGAGCCTACGCATAATTTATCGCACAACTCATCTATCCAATGCGGTATTTCCCCTAGATAATAGGATGGATCTATGGATCTCACTGTATAATCATATTTATAACCATAGTGCTGAGTCCTACGTTTTAAATCTAAATTCCAAGTATTGGCATCAATAAGCTGTATCAGTTCACTTGCATATTCAATAGGAATATAGTTCGAGATATATGTAAGCCCAGGAATGTTAGTCTCCTCCTTGAATAAATATTGCTGATTCATAGTCTAAACTCATAAGTTGCAAATTTAGAATAATCATCAATACCGCTTTCATCTTGATGAGTCATTGTATGTTCATATTCTAGATAATCTTTGGGATTAAACTTGTATTTTATTGGCTGGCTTATTCTTAATTCTTGAGCTAACTCATCAAAACGAAACATATTGTTATAAAAATCGGAATCAACTACGGTTATTAAAACTACTCCGTCTCTTTTTAAAATATGTGAAGCTGATATTATAAAATTTCTTACCAAAACATAATTTGCATTTACTCCATTTATCCCTTCTCTGCTACCAGAGTGCGGAAATTGGAAAATGATTGTATCAAAAGCATTGGAGTAAAAATTTTGGTGCAACTCTGTTGCATCCAATTCATGTTAAATCTTTACCCCAGCTTGTTTTAATAATTTAGTATTAAGTTTTGCATACTCAGACAATTCTGAATAATCTTCATATGTAGAAGCTATAAGATTAGGCAATAACTGTAATTTCTTTATTAAGCTAATAATAAAGCTCAAATTTCCTTCACCTACTAAAAGTGTATTACCTTCTTTTATTTTAGATACAAAATCATATTTAGTGATGCTCTTATAAAGCATGTAAAGCTCGTGATCCAAAGCCCTTAGTCCTTTTGCTTTGCTGTAGTAACCTTGCTCTATTTGCTTTAGATTAAGGTCAAATACCTTTGTCCTTAATTCCAGTATTTGTAATGCGCAAGGCAAATCTTCATTATTGATCATATACCTCCGTACTAATATTTATTTGATATAATATTACTATAAACCATGAGCACTAATACTCGGAAGTACCAAATAATAATTTTTTTATTGTGCATTAATTCCTCGCTACTGCAAATTATTAAAACACTCAGAACCAGTCACGCAAAACATTTAACTAACCTATTCAGCATAATTTTTGTGAAAGCTAATTGAACAAAAGCCTTAGCGGATGAAGGGGAAATCTCATAATCCTTGGACAATCTTCTGAAATTACCCAGCCACGCAAACGAGCGTTCCACAAGCCACCGCCATTGCTGAACCTTAAACCCCCTCGTTCCGTCCACCGGCTTGACAATGCTCAGCAAACACCCCTGCGTATGCGCATAAAACCATTTTTGTAAATCACCTTGATACCCCCGATCTGCTAAAACTTTTACCAG
>NZ_JACVVM010000113.1 GCF_016751895.1 Candidatus Sarmatiella mevalonica
AAAAAATGGGCTCAGTCTAAACAAATAAGAAAAACTCTCGCTTGCTCAATTGATCAGCTTTTTCAACTCTATATCTCGTGATCTTTTTATACTGTCTTAGCTATATGGAGTAGTTTTGTGTTGAAATAAACTGCATATATACCTTCTGTCTTGAAAAAATCAAGACCTCTTTCTATCATTATGCGATATATTCTCACTTACGCAACAGGTCTAATGTATTAAAAGTTTGATAACTCCATACTACAATTTATAAATAAATCCATACCCTCCCTTGAAACTTATCTCTTAAAATTTTACTTATGCAACGGGTCTATTGACCTAGCGCGAGTTGCGCAAGAGGTCAATTTATTCCTGTATTAGATCAACAATTTGCGCGCTACTAAAATTTTGTTTTATCGTTTGCCATAAGTCGCTTTTCTGCACCTGAGTTTGTATCGCGTTATATAAACTACATTCTATATGTTCTACTCGCATTATTTCTACCCTATACTCTCTACCGCTCCACTTAGCCAGCGCAGCCTGCAATTTAATTACCATCTGTTTATCATCCTTAGTGGTAGCTAATTTTAATTCCTGATTATTAAATTCGATAATTTCACACTCATGCATCAAAAAGTAGTGAGTTTTTTTCTCTTCATCCATAATGAGGGTATATAAAAACTCCATGAACTTTGATTTGTTCAAATAGCTCCCAGCATTTGTTTGCGTTATAGCGCCATCTAAAGAGCGAGCATAAATAGCTTTCAACACAACCACTTGTATATTCAAAAATGAATCAAATAAACTATTATTTTCTACATCTTGTTTATTAAAGGTTTGTAGTATTAAAGATAGCGAACTCAACGAAGCACTACTAATGCCATCACGCATGTAAGGCTCAGAACCACCGCTTGGCTCATAGCCTGGGATGGTTTTGATTTTAATTAAGTTCAGCAAAGTATCTACTATCACAGCAGTAAAATGCCCAAAGTCGGTGTAGTCTTCATGCAGAGCTTCTATAAGAGCGATAGCACGTGCACTATCATTTTGTAAAATAAACTCTATAAGATTTAAGGCAGTTTGCGTAGAGCTAATGCCCAAGATTTTTAATACTTCTTCGTGCTTAGTAATGCCGGCGCAATATACTAATTGATCTAATAGCATAATTGCATCTCTGGCTGATCCTTTGGCTTTAGAGCAGATAACTTGTAGAGTATCCTCCTCCACGCTCATCCCCTCAGCCTGAGCAACATTACGCAGCAATGATAATATTTCTTTTTGTTGAATTGGTCGCAAGGAATATCTATGACATCTAGATACTATCGTTTCTGGAATCTTCTCTTCTTGCGTGGTAGCGAAGATAAAAATAACGCGAGGAGGTGGCTCCTCCATAATTTTTAATAAAGCATTAAAGGCGTTTTTGGAGAGCATGTGCACTTCGTCGATAATAAAAAGCTTATACTTTCCTAAGATTGGTACATATTCGCTAAGCTCAATAATTTGCCGCATATCATCAACACCAGTTTTGCTCGCTGCATCTATTTCTAGCACATCAGGATGAGAGCAAGATGCAAGGCAATTCTGGCAATTATCGCAAGGCGTAATAAACTCATCTTCAAGCTGTGGCTGAGTGCAGTTTACGATTTTTGCGATAATTCTGGCGATGCTAGTTTTGCCCACGCCATAAGATCCGCAAAAAAGATAAGTGTTTGCAATTTTATTATTCTTGAAGGATTGATTCAGAATTTTCACTAAATATGCCTGCCCCATCAGCTCTTGTAATTTGCGGGGGCGGTGTTTGTTAGCTAATGAGTTATAGTGTTTCATTTTTTTATTAAATTTTGCAATTAGAAATTGCATATGCTATTGTGTAGTTACAAATTTTAGTATATTTTTTTAGTATATTTTTTGTTAAAATATATTTGAAAATATATTAAATACTTCCATAGATACTAATTGTTGAATTCGTTTCTTATCTAAAAATTTATCATTATGCAAGATGTGAATAGTTGGTATGACAAATATTCTTACCAAACAAG
>NZ_JACVVM010000114.1 GCF_016751895.1 Candidatus Sarmatiella mevalonica
GCCTACGACTCTTTTATCCCAGATTTTTTCCAGCTTCTTTATTATTATTTCAAACTTTTCTAGCTCCATGCCAAATAATCTTAAAAAAACTCTTGGATGTTTAGCAATTTTACTGTATCTTATCATTGTGTGTAGTCTCTTGTTGGTTAAAAATCAAGTTCTATACACGCTTTATAAAAAATATCAACCCCTCCCTGTAAGTAATTTCCAATTCTATATACTTACGCAAGAGGTCTATTCTATCAACTCTTTAACTTTCTGAGATTTATGAAATGCAGCTTATCCATGATCACTACTTGAGCAGCTTCTAGCTCTTTGATTAAAATGCTCTGCCCAGGCCTCAATTAATTGTGTATTACACGAACCATTAAATACCATTGGTGCTATTGATGTATGATTAACATAACCAGCTATAATGTTTGTTTTTTGATAGTATTTGCCGTTCTTTTTCCCCAGTAGCTTCTCCAACCTTGTTTTTACAAATACTCATCAATACCGCTTATCATCTATATACACAAGACTTTGAGTTGGTATACCCCCTATTCTTTGTTTATATCGCTCACGTTTTTCTTCGCAAGCTCCTACATAGGTAAAATCTTTTTTTATAGATATATCCCAGTTTTTTTAACCAATAATGTGCGCCTGCTGCACTCATATTAAAATCCTTTCTTGCCACCAACTTTTTAGATAAATAATTACCCTCTGTTTTATATCTTGCGACTCAATTCCTTACTGTATTTGGTGATATCTCGAATTTCAATGCAGCTCTATTGCAGCTATTGTCTTTATTTACATAATTCATTACTTTATCGCATTATATACTCAAATTTCAACTTAATTTACTATATATCATCTCCTAATTATCAGAGATAAATTCCTTAAGGTTTGTTGTGCCGTCAACTCTTCAAGCACATGTGATTCACGGCGATCATAAGATAGCTCAGAGAACAGAAATAAAGAGGCATTGGCAGTAGTGTTCCGTTGTGCAAAAATCCCATAAAGAACGTAAAGAGCGAAATTAGACAATAGTAAAAAAATCCAAATAAACTAGAGGCTGTACCAATTGCGTGCCTATAATTCACAAGAGCAAGAGCGAGGGCGTTAACAGTAACAACGCATGTGCCAAAAATACATATCATCTGCGAAATAATTGTAACTGCTATCATGGTATAAGAAGGTAAGGAAAATAAATAATGATTTATCATCGTTATACAACTGTAGATCGTTGTTGTGTAAGTAATAATCAGCAGTCCGTAATTCATGATTTCTTTAGAGGAGAGTTTATTCTGTAATCTCCGAGAAACAATTCCACCAAGCATCGCCCCGCTTCCTATGGCGATAAAGCTTAAGCCATAATGACTTGCTGAAAGACCTAGGATTTCGATGAGATAAAAAGCACCTTCCGCAAAATAACTAAAGAGAATGCCATTGCATCCACCTACAATCAAACCAAACCCCAACACTTTTTTGTCTAGTATGAGTTGCATTGCGATGTGCGATATTGAGATCCGTTTTCGGGAAGCATGTGGATGGGTTTCTGGTAATCTTACAATCACAAGAACCATTACAGTTAGCCCCCATATTGTTAGAAATATAAAAATACTTCTCCATCCAAATATTTCCGCGATAAACCCTCCGCATATACTAAATTAGCTTGAGGTAGCGTAAATTATATGATAATATGAAGCAAAAAATGCGAGCATATAGTATAGATTTACGTAAAAAAGTAATAAGTTTTATAAAAAGCGGTAATAGCCAAAA
>NZ_JACVVM010000115.1 GCF_016751895.1 Candidatus Sarmatiella mevalonica
TCATGTACGCTGCGGCTCTGTGCTTCGTATACTCCTCGCATTTGCTCTTAATTGAGCGAGTTTCGAAAGAGGTCTATTAAAAACCCAAGTTGTTGTCGATAAGAAGATGAAACAAGTAATACGCACTGCTTTTGCAAATGGTAAGCGGCATGATTTTAGGCTATTTAAAGAGTCGAGAACAGAGATAAATTCTGATATAAAGGTCATTACTGACACTGGATATCAAGGCATACAAAAGCTGCCTAGCAAATCTGAATTACCCAAAAAGAAGACTAAGAAAAACCCGTTAACAAAAGAGGATAAGGAGAAAAACCAAGAGCTTGCCAGTGAAAGGGCGGTAAATGAAAATGTTATCGGTATGCTCAAACGATTTAAAATCATCTCTGACAAATATAGAAACAGACGAAAAAGGTTTTGCCTCAGATTCAATTTGATTGCAGCTATTTATAACATGGAGCTAGTATAAATGAGTTTCGAAAGAGGTTTATTGAACGTATGTTCAATAAGCTCAAGTATTTTAGGCGTGTCGCAACAAGATACGACAAGCTTGATATTGCATATCTTGGCTTTGTTTTTATAGCCGGAATTTATCTATGAATAGAATCAATGTCGATACTGCCTAAGGAAAGTGCGATCTTTTTATCTTATTTTATTTTTTTATTTCTTCGTATTCATCACAATCTCTCTCATAAACGGTAGTTAACAACTATTTTTCGGGTGATGCAAGAGGCCTAATAATTAAATTCATTACCTAAATATACTTCCCGCACCATCGGATTATGTGCTATAGATTGCGCATCCCCCTCTAATAACACACGACCTTCGTATATAATATACACTCTGTCTACTATCGGTAGAGTGTCGCGAATGTTATGATCAGTAATTAACACGCCTATGTTTGCGTTTTTCAAATATTTAATAATTTGTCGCACATCCTGTATGGATACTGGATCCACGCCAGCAAATGGTTCGTCGAGCATGCAAAACTTTGGCTGTGTTGCTAGTGCTCGCGCAATTTCCAACCTTCTCCTCTGTCCTCCAGATAAGTTAGACGCTTTAGACAATGCTAAATGCGATATCTGAAACTGCTCTAATAATTTATTTGCGTCTCGCTCTATTAATCGCTCATCATTTGTATGTAGTTGTAAGATGGCTTTGATATTATCTTTTACGCTTAAGCCAACAAAAATCGAGCTTTCTTGTGGTAGATATGCAATGCCCAGCCCAGCCCTTAAATAGATTGGTAATTTAGTGATGTTTGTGTGATTAATGCAAACCCTACCTTTACTTGGTCTAACTAGTCCAGCAATAATGTTAAAACAAGTCGTCTTTCCAGCGCCATTCGGACCAAATAATCCAACCACTTCGCCTCTATGTATATGCATAGAAACATCGTGTAAGGTGGGGATTTTATAATATGACTTACATATATTATGAACTTGCAGTATATCTTCTATCATCATCTATATGACACTGTTAACAAAATAATTTAAATAATTTAGCGATCGCAAGAGAAACGAAGCTAAGGAAAGTACGATCCATTAGACCTGTTGCGTAAGTAAGAAAGTAAGTTATGAACTTAAAAAAACACAGAGTATGTGAGGTGTAGAGCTGATGCGTTTTATATCACTAATGCTTTATTATAAAATCCATTTTTGAAATTAATAATT
>NZ_JACVVM010000116.1 GCF_016751895.1 Candidatus Sarmatiella mevalonica
AATATTGAGCCAAGCTATCACGCAGGAGAGCAGGGCAGAAATTGCTGAGGCTATAAAAGAGAATATGGCGTCTACAGTACAGATGGATGAGGTTGTTGAAGTTATTGGCGAGGCGTTGAATAATAAGGAAGATTTAGAGACGCAGAGAGCAGTGAGCATTTTGTTGAACCAAGAACAAGAAGTGAGCATGCAGGATTCTGCGGGAGTGTCTGTGCCATTGACGCAGGCTCAGAGAGTTATTGTGGCTTACGACATGGTGACGCAGTCTGTAGTTTCTACTAAAACAACCGCCGCTTCTAATGAAACTGGCGCTCAAACCATATCTATGGCCGCCAGTACAGCTTTAAGTGGTATGGGTTCAATGAACGCTTCTCCAGCGGTTGGAGGAGGGGGAGTGCGAGTATCAACACTCAACAATGATGGCGTAGCTTCAGGCATAGCCGCTGGTGTTGCCGCTGGTGACGATGTTTCAGGCGCTGTTTGGGTTAAACCATTTGTTGGAGGAGGTAAACAGAGCAAGAGAGCAAAACAAACCCCCTTTGACAACGCATCTTATGGGCTATTATGCGGTGGACACCGCCAGGCTAATGATAGCTTGATGGGCGGCGTGCTGCTTGGTTATTTCCAAAATGATCTGCGCGCCGTTGGAAGCAAACTGCTAGGTACTAGAGATAAAATTGGATCTGGTAGTATTTTAGCTGGCTTGTATGGCTCTTACACTCCTACAGAAAAATGGAATATACAAGCTAATTTGTTATTTGCGTTTACTCGCGTAGACTCTAAAAGTAGAAGATCATTTTTTGATGATACTGACGGTTCGAAGATCAAAAATGCAGATGTTCGCGCTAAATACAATAGCAACTCTTTATCATTACAGCTTTTAGCTAACTACTACGCGGTAATTAACGAAAATAGCGCTCTAGTACCAAGCATTGGTTTGTATGTTAATAGAAATGGCGAATATTCCTACAAAGAGGAGGGTGATGCAAGAGTTGCAAAGAGTGAGTCTACAACCAGCGCATCTGTTGTACCCCAGGGAGTGTTTGGCATAAGATATCTTGGCTCTACTATAGGCCAGGGTTATGCGTTGGGTTCTGATCTACACGCTAATGTGTATCAGAGTTTCTGTAGTGTCACTGGCAAAAACACAACTACTTACGCTAACAACCCCGGTTCTGCGCCTGTGCCTACATTGCTACCTGGAGGCGAGAAGACGGTGTTGAATGCTGGTGTTGGCGTTTCTTTTGAGACGCAGATGATGCGCTACTCTTTCGCTTGCGACTATTATGCTGCTGTGCAAACGGGCTATAGGGCGGTGCAGGGTGTGCTTTCTGTAGATTGTAAGTTTTAGGTTTCTTGTGGATTAGTTTTTGATATCACTTCTCCTCTTCTGTATACCAATAAAAATTTAATGATATTAGTATGCAAGAAAGGATAATTTAGCTTGCGATTGAGAACCTGAGATGGTTTGCATCACGAGCAACATCTCGCCTCCTTCCATCATAGTATCCCTTAGTACCGGACACATATACTAAATTAGCTTGAGGTAGCGTAAATTATATGATAATATGAAGCAAAAAATGCGAGCATATAGTATAGATTTACGTAAAAAAGTAATAAGTTTTATAAAAAGCGGTAATAGCCAAAA
>NZ_JACVVM010000117.1 GCF_016751895.1 Candidatus Sarmatiella mevalonica
ATTACCTTCTTTTTTATATTTTCGATACCACCTTCCTATTGCTGATACACTTATTTTAAATAATTTAGATGCTTGGTCATAACTATTCCCAGCTTCTAAATATTCTACTACTTTTTCTCTTCAATCATTGCTATAGCTTTTTGTCATTTTTCCTTTCATTATAACGAAGAATGATATCTAATTCAATCTAAATTACTATATTGCAAACTTCAATTTAATTTATCATATTATCCTCTTTACCGCACTCGCTCAAGTACAGCATTAAGCAATTCCACCACACCCTGCTCTACTCCAAAACCTTTCGCAATCTTCAAAAAATCATTAATAATAATGTTTTTAGTAGTGTCTGGATAAAAAATTAACTCAGCTACGCTCACTAATATTAACGCATCACGTAATACATGAGTGGTTTTTTCTTGAAACACTTGATGCATTTTACCTCTAATATCCTGATAGTTAGTAGCTAGTACATGCAGTAAATTATTAAAAAAATCAACGCTAAACTGCATTTTTTTCTCATCGCCATCATTCAAATAGCCTAAACTATTTAAACATATTATATCTTCCGCTATAGATAAAATATGAGATTTCCCATCATTTTCTAGATCTAAATTTAACTGATAACAAGGGTGACGATAGATAAAAGCATACATCACTTGTACGCACAACAATCTTGATATAGTCTTCTTATTCACAAAACATTCCCGCGAAGTAATTGCTTGCATACAAACCTAAGGTATTTTAGTTATTATTTCTTTAATCAAATTTTTAATTATATACTGCGCAGCAATGATTCGCTCATTGGACATCTTGCATTCGCTGATGACTTACGTAAGTTTTACAAGAGATCGTATGATTTTTACGCATATTATTACCAGACCTCTTTCTAACTCTCTCAGTCATAAGCAAATGAAAACGCAAAACTTCCAGCATACATGAATTTAAGTGAGATGTTCAAATCAACAGACGCAGTTGCCATAAATGAGTAGAGTTCCAAAAAGGTCTAATAAATTATCCATTTATATAGCTTGCAACAACTATAGTAATTTAGATTGAATTAGGTATTTTAAAGAAATAAGAAATAGCCTCATATAATTGATCAAATTCAGTAATTTGATTTTTAATCCAACATTTCATATTAGCCCAAAATTTCCTTATTGGATTCAGATCTGGTGAATATGGAGGCAAAAAAGCGATCCTGCAATTTACTAATGCAATCAATTTTCTTGTCTTCTTAGATTTATGAAAAGAAGCATTGTCCACTCAGCTTTCAAATAATAGTGTATTGCATGAACCATTAAATACCATAGGTGCTATTGATTT
>NZ_JACVVM010000118.1 GCF_016751895.1 Candidatus Sarmatiella mevalonica
AGGTAAAAGCGCACTTTCAATCTTGCGCTTCCACGCAAAATAAGCAGAATAAAGCAAGAAGCCTGATACTTCGTTCATGTTGATCCAGTTCGTTTTTGATGACTTTTTCATATGAATACTCTCCGATTAATCGTCATTGCGAGGAGCTTGAGACGAAGCAATCTAGGAAACTGCTCTTCATCGCAGTTGTTGTTAAATAATATCTGCATATAAATCTCTCCAATCTGGATTCATTTTTTCGATTAAAATTAATTTTCTTTTACGAGATCCGCCTTTAATTACTTTTTCTCTTAATATAGCAGATATCATAGTTTCATGTGATTCGTAAAATACCAATAGCTTGCATCCATATTTTTTGGTAAAACCTTCAATCACCCCTTCTTTATGTTCATAAACCCTTTTAATGAGGTTAGATGTAACGCCCACGTATAAGGTTCCATTTCTTTTGCTTGCCACAATATAAACAGCTGGATGTTTCATTTGCTCCTGTTTTAACTGGATTGCTTCGTCGTAAGCTCCTCGCAATGACGACTGTCTACATACAGAATATATTTGCATAAAACAGCAAAGTATGTCAAGATAAAGCTGCATACAAGGGGCAAGAAAATAATTTTTGGAATTGAGTAAAATGATTAAGGCTACAAATACTGGATTACCCAAAACACTCTTTCCATTTATATGGCATTTTTTAAAAGAGCATAAAATGATCGTATATATGGTTATATTTTTATCAATTATTGCTGGTTTTTGGAGGCACTTAATAGCGTATTAATTAAGCAATTGATAGATTTGTTCCAAGCGCAAATGATGGCAATGTGGCAGTGCTTGCAATTCCTGCAAGCCTAATCGTTCTAAATTTTATCGTCTTTGATAATTTTACATGGAGAAGTGTTAGAACCAGTCACGCAAAACATTTAACTAACCTATTCAGCATAATTTTTGTGAAAGCTCATTGAACAAAAGCCTTAGCGGATGAAGGGGAAATCTCATAATCCTTGGACAATCTTCTGAAATTACCCAGCCACGCAAACGAGCGTTCCACAAGCCACCGCCATTGCTGAACCTTAAACCCCCTCGTTCCGTCCACCGGCTTGACAATGCTCAGCAAACACCCCTGCGTATGCGCATAAAACCATTTTTGTAAATCACCTTGATACCCCCGATCTGCTAAAACTTTTACCAGCCTCGGAAAGTTTTGCTTT
>NZ_JACVVM010000119.1 GCF_016751895.1 Candidatus Sarmatiella mevalonica
CATGCCAAATAATCTTAAAAAAACTCTTGGATGTCTAGCAATTTTACTGTATCTTATCATTGTGTATAGTCTCTTGTTGGTTAAAAATCAAGTTCTATACACGCTTTATAAAAAATATCAATCCCTCCCTGTAAGTAATTTCCAATTCTATATACTTACGCAAGAGGTCTAGGATAAATCCTTTATCATCCACACCTCTCCAGTATCTTGCTGTTCTGAAACCCTTTTGAATCCCGCTTTTGCGTAACATTTAATGGCAGAAAGATTATTAATATCTGGATCTGCAAAAATGTGGGTGTACGGATTGCCGTGTAATTCAAGGAATTCTAAATTGCTTTTGAGCCTAACCCTTGTTGCAAGGCGGCTTCTTCGCCAATAAAAATATCAAAAGCCCCCAGGTTTGCTGGAAGGGCCGAGAGTGTCTTGCTTCTAGGAAAATCATATGCGTTATAAATCTGAATGTATCCAATAGGATTTTGGTCGCTATAGATAATGAAAGCTTGAATTACGTCATTGCGAGGAACTGCGAGCGCACGCGCAGCAGGACGCGGCAATCCAGTGTTATTTTCCTGAATTGCTTCACCTTCGGTTCGCAATGACGATACCCGCCTCCAATATTTTTCACGCACCAAATCCATTGTATACGTCACATCCTGATCCCACCATTTTTTGACGTAGCTCGTCTCCAGCCACTTTAGCAGTAACGGAAAATGTGATTCATGTATAGTAAATTAATTTGAGGTAGCGTATTTAAAAAAGAAAGATAACGAAGCAAAAAGACTCTGAAAGTCAGAAATTTTCTGCTTAACCCATCGCTTCATATTAGCCCAAAATTTCTCTATTGGGTTAAAATCAGGTGAATAAGGAGGAAGAAAAATTACCTTACAACCAACAGATTCAATGAGATCTTTTGTCTTTTGTGATCTATGAAATGCAGCGTTATCCATTATCACAACTTGCCCAGCTTTTAGCTCTTTGATCAAGAATTGCTCTACCCAGCTTTCGAATAGCTGGGTATTACATGAACCATTAAATACCATAGGAGCTA
>NZ_JACVVM010000120.1 GCF_016751895.1 Candidatus Sarmatiella mevalonica
TAGCTCCTATGGTATTTAATGGTTCATGTAATACCCAGCTATTCGAAAGCTGGGTAGAGCAATTCTTGATCAAAGAGCTAAAAGCTGGGCAAGTTGTGATAATGGATAACGCTGCATTTCATAGATCACAAAAGACAAAAGATCTCATTGAATCTGTTGGTTGTAAGGTAATTTTTCTTCCTCCTTATTCACCTGATTTTAACCCAATAGAGAAATTTTGGGCTAATATGAAGCGATGGGTTAAGCAGAAAATTTCTGACTTTCAGAGTCTTTTTGCTTCGTTATCTTTCTTTTTTAAATACGCTACCTCAAATTAATTTACTATAGAGGTCCAAGGGCTGGGAAGAGCGCTAGTGTGCTACCCATGAGCGAATATACTCTGCCAAGTGCGGCACCGTGAAATGCATCTCTGCATACGGCTTGGCCAAGCACGCTACCTATGCTACCACCAAAAGCTTGGATTAAGCGGCTGATCATTAGACTTGTAATAGAGTTGGAAAAATAGCAGCCGGTACACCCGATAATAAAGAGTAGCAAACCTGCGATAATACAAGGTTTACGCCCTAATCTATCAGAAACTCTACCCCAAAATAAGGTGCCAAGCGCAAATCCAAAAAGATAAATTGTGAGGGTATACTCCACCATAGCTTCACTCGCGTTCAAGTGTCGCGCTATATCAGGTAAGGATGGAGTATAAACGGTTTCAGAGAGTTGTGGAAGACTAGCAATAAGAACAATTAGCCAGATTGCTGGTAATAAAACGTGTGTCATATAAAACATCGAAACGTAAAATGGGACCGTTGCGAGATGAGATTTTAGAAAATTTTGTAGTTAAAATTTTTGTTTGAGTGATTTTATAAGGAGTTTGAGTGATTTTATAAGGATTTTGCTATTAAAAACTGCATAGTTTTTTAGTCAAATCAGAAATTAATCTCATTTTTAGCTGTTTTAGTTTTGTTATAAG
>NZ_JACVVM010000121.1 GCF_016751895.1 Candidatus Sarmatiella mevalonica
GCAGCAAAAGATCTCCTTGCGGCCGAAGAATCCTTTTTTGTGAGTTTAGGGGAAAATAAGCAAGGGTTTGATGAGCATTTGCGCGGCATTTTACAGCAACAAACAGCGGACGCAGCATGAGTAAAATTATTTTCTTAAACGGATGTGGTTCTAGCGGAAAGACTTCCATCGCAAAGGCTATAGGACATGAAAGCCCAGAGCTATGGTTAAGTTTCGGCGTTGATACATTCATTGATATGATCCCCTTCGGAAGAATCGATCCATACTTGAGATTTATTCCAGGGAAAAATGATCGCGGCCCCACAATGCATGTCGAATCTGGGCCAGAAGGCGTGAAGCTATTTAGCGTTATGCCGCAGTTTGCTGAAATGCTAGCAGCCCTTGGAAACAACCTCATTATTGACGAAGTGTTATTTGATGAAGAGGCTTTAAAGGCGTATACGAAGCATTTGAAGGATCACACAGTTTATTACATCGGCGTTTTCTGCGATCTAGCAGTGATGCAAGAACGCGAAGTTTTAAGACGTGATCGCTGCATTGGTCTATCAAATGATCAGATTGATAGAGTGCATCAAGGCGTTTTACATTCATATGATTTTAAGGTGGATACAACTGCTATCTCTCCTTTTGAAGCTGCTCGCCTGATATTGAAGTTCGTAGATGATACTCCTGCGCCAAAAGCATTCCAGACACTCGCAAAGCAGGAGTAGGTCATGACCATCACATTCGAACCACTATACTAAATTAGCTTGAGGTAGCGTAAATTATATGATAATATGAAGCAAAAAATGCGAGCATATAGTATAGATTTACGTAAAAAAGTAATAAGTTTTATAAAAAGCGGTAATAGCCAAAA
>NZ_JACVVM010000122.1 GCF_016751895.1 Candidatus Sarmatiella mevalonica
ACAAAATAAAGATGAAAGAATTATTGGGTAATCACGGAATACCGGTTCCTTTATTCAAACAAGTTAATGTAGATACTCTTAAAAATAATCCAAGTGATAGCTTCTATGATTTGCTACAATATTTTAAGGGAGATTTTTTTGTTAAACCTGTGTATGGCGCCTCTGCCATAGGCGCTTTTCATATTAAGAATTATGAAGATTTTATTTACTGGATAAGTCAAGCCTCAGAAAATGAGTATGATTGCGAGGAATATATCAATGGTACATTGTATTTATGCGATAGTTTTATCGACAATAATAAGCAAATATATAGTTTTCCATGCGAATATTTGTTTCCATGTCATGAATACGACAAGGGTAAACCATTAGGAATTATTCCATTAAAAGAAAACTCTGATCTGCGTCATAGAATTATTAATTTTTCTGAACGGGTGCATAAGGCCTTGAGCCCGTATTCTGGTATGACTCATTTGGAGGTTTTTGTTAAAAATAATGGGGATATAATTTTCTTAGAGATAGGTGCAAGACCTGGTGGCGCAGGAGTTCCTAAAATTTTAGAAATTAATTATGAGTTTAATAGTTACGAACAAACTCTAAGATATGTTTTAGGTTTGCCTATTAGGGACTGTTGCGAGATGAGGTAATTTTTGTTATAATAAATCTCAAAAGAACGAGGTTTTCAAATGTCTTCAGCGCATCAAATTACAATGGTAAGTTTAAATCAATTAGTTAGTCCAAAGCATCAATATCGCAAATTTAAAGACTTATTTGATTTTGAGGTGG